>JAKLLR010000054.1 GCA_022014175.1 Gammaproteobacteria bacterium
CATCGCCAGTAAAGAGCCCCCCACCGGAGTTGGAGAGCCCGCCACCCCGGTTATCGCGCCTGCGGTCGCCAACGCCCTCTACTTACTTACCGGCGACCGCATTCGCCAGCTACCCATCGTCGGGCAACGCTCCTTAACCTAGAATATAGATTATATTTTAAGCTTAATTATTTGTTTTAAATGGATTTATCAGAGCTATCTATCCTGCGGCAGGCGAACAACTGGTTCGCCGCAGGCGACCGGGTTCATCTCATCACTGTGCTGCAAACCTGGGGTTCATCACCCCGCCAGGTGGGAGCCTTGGCCGCGATTCGTAACGGTAAGGAGCTGACCGGCTCGGTCTCTGGCGGTTGTGTCGAAGAGGATCTGCTGGGGCGCATTGCCGCTGGAGAGTTCCCGGGGCCAGGACCCACAACATCGCTATATGGTGAGAGCGAAGCGGAGCGAAACCGCCTCAGGCTGCCCTGTGGTGGTCGTCTCAGCCTGTTGGTTGAGCCCGTCAGCAAGCAGAGTGGGCTACCGGCTCTTGTTGCCCAGCTGGAACAACGTGAACGGGTGGTTAAACATCTCGACCTGGCAACCGGCTCAGTTAGCCAGACACCGGCAACTGTCCATCAGAAATTTGAACTGAGTAACAAGACCCTGCAACACCCCTTGGGACCAGACTGGCAGCTGTGTCTGGTGGGCGCCAGCCAGGTCGCGGCCTATCTTGCGGAGATCGCCCGCCCATTGGGCTATAGCACCACCATATTGGAGCCCAGACCAGAGTATGTGGAGAGCTGGGTCCCCCTCGAAGGGGTGGTACTGGTCAGGTGCAGTCCAGATGACCATCTGGCCAGTCAAAAAATTGATAACCAGACCGCAATTGTGACCCTGGCCCACGACCCCCGGGTGGATGACATGGCGTTAGTGGAAGCCCTTGCCAGCGAGGCTTTCTACATCGGCGCCCTGGGTTCGAGTCGATCACAGGCTGGTCGGCGAGAGAGACTCTTGGCGATTGGCCTGACCGAAGCTCAGCTGGGCCGCCTGTATGCGCCTGCGGGCTTCGCCATCGGCAGCAAGGCCCCGGCAGAAATCGCTGTCTCTATCGCCGCACAACTCACCGCGGCCAAACATAACCTTCTACAGGTTTCTGGTTGAGCTTCCGCAGTTGCGGGTTACTGTTGGCCGCAGGCAGCGCCCAGCGCTTTGGCAGCCAAAAGCTAATGCACCCAACAGACGACGGCACCCCGATCGCCGTAGCCGCGCTACGTAATCTGCGACCTGCGGTTGACCGGGTGATCGCAGTCGTGAGACCCGCCGAAGGCGCCTTGGCTCGTGCGCTGCGGGATGACGGGGCGGATATTCTGTTCTTCGCAGAGGCTCACAAGGGCATGGGCAACACTCTCGCCTACGGTGTAGCCCACACCGACGAAGATGAAGCTCTGATCATTGCCCTGGCGGATATGCCCGGCATCGCCCCAGAGACCATCCACGATGTTGTGAAGGCGCTGCGTTCGGGCAGCCTGCTCGCGCGCCCCTGCTACAACGGCCAGCCAGGGCATCCGGTCGGGTTCGCGCCTCGGTTTCGCCCGGCCCTTATGGAACTCAGCGGTGATAGTGGCGCAAAAGCTATTTTAGACAGTAACTTAAACAGTCTAAACAGTATAAATACTCATGATTCAGGAGTGCTCTGGGATGTGGACAGGCCTGACGATCTGATACGACAGCGGCCATGAAGCGAAGATGCGAGCGCGCTCAGCCTAGACATCTCCGCAACAGGCCGTCCTCAATTCCGGGCCCTGCTAAATTCAGGAAAAATATTAGTCACCGGCAAGAATAAATCTCGTTCAACCGCCACGACTACTGTTAGGCTCTCCCCCTTCAGCCACCGACCAACTCAGGCGCACCGACCCGGCAGCCAGGCCGGACTCAAGCCTGCGAACAATCACGCTCATCATCCAAAGGCCACCATCCGGTGACAGACCCTAAGCACCTGAAAGCCGATCTATTGCTACTGCTGGTCACTCTGTTGGCCGCTGGCGGCTGGATATTCTCCAAGGAGGCTCTGGTCGGCATGCCACCCATGATGTTCATTGGGGTGCGGTTCGCCCTGGCGTCCAGTGTGCTCTGTATAGCCGGGCGGCAGCAGTGGTCAGGCCTGACCAGTAGAGACTACAGAGCGGCAGCAATCGTCGGCCTGCTGTTTACCGTCGCGATGATGTTGTGGATCACCGGATTGCAGCGTGCGACTCATATTGGTGAAGGGGCATTTATTACCAGTCTGAGCAGTGTACTGGTGCCGATGATCGCCCTGTCACTGTTCGGGCAGGCCCAGCCACGCATCATCTGGCTGGCACTGCCAGTTGCGGTCGCCGGGTTTGCATTGCTGGCACTGGGCCATGCTGGCTCCGGGGTTGGCTTCCAGCTCGAGGCCGCACAGCTCTATTTTCTGGCCGCAGCCCTGGCCCTCGCCCTGCAGATGATTTTCAACAGCCGAGCGGTACAACATATGCCGGCGCTGCTCCTGACTGCCATTCAGCTGATGGTGGTGGGCGTCTGCACCAGCCTGGTTTCGATCTTCACTGAACAGTGGCCAGCGGTCATATCTCTTGAGGTCGCCGGCTGGTTTATAGCCAGCACCTTCATCGCAACCAGCTTCCGGTTTTTTATCCAGACCTACGCGATGAGTCTGGCGCCGGTGAGCCACGCGGCAATGATTCTGACTCTGGAGCCGGTCTGGACCGCCCTGCTCGCCGCGGCCTGGCTGGGGGAATCGATGAGTCCTCTTCAGCTGCTGGGTTGCAGCCTGATTTTTTTAGCGTTGATGATCAATCGCTGGCGCTGGCTGGTTGTTCTGGTTCGCAGTGCTGGACAACAGCGGCCCCGATTGTGATCCGCAACCATATGGCCCACGGCTAGCTGGTCAGGCTACAGAGCCTGGTTGTCTTTGCCCTGTTGATCTAGTGATATACCGGCCGCAACAGACATATAAATTCCGCAGCAGCCGGTCTGAAAAGGGGCTGGTTTATACCGCCCTCCGCTACGCTCTGGTATTGCTGCGCGCCCAGCTTATAATCTCCGCCGCTCCCATGGCCCCTGGCTGTCGCGCCACCTCCCGCCCACCCTGGAAAAGCACCAGTGTTGGGATACTGCGGATACCCTGTTGCGCCCCCAGCCCCTGCTCCGTCTCAGTGTTGATCTTGACGAGCCGCATCCGGGGTTCCAGTTGTCGCGCGGCCTGCTGGAAGGCCGGGGCCATCGTCCTGCAGGGGCCACACCAGGGTGCCCAGAAATCCACCAGCACCGGGATATCGCTGCGACCGATATGTTTCTGAAAACTGTCAGCGGTCAGTTCGTGTGGCTGCCCACAAAAAAGCGACTGGTGACACCGGCCACATTTTGCGCCCTCGGCCAGACGCGCTGTGGGGATACGATTGACGGCATCACAGTGCGGGCAAACGATATGGGCTGTTTTTCTCATCCTGCTCTCTCTTGTGTCAGCTGACCCCCAGCCGCAGCCAGGCCAACGGGCAGTCGCAATGTCAACGTGCCCTGCGGGCGTCGCACCTGACCGGCTGACCCCGGTTATTCGGGAATGAGCGGCTTGTCGAGGCGCCGCAGCCTGATCCGCAGCTGTTCCAACTCGTCGAGCAGGTCGAGCACCAGTGCGGCTCCGGCGAGGTTGACACCCAGATCCCGTTGCAGACGCTCCGCGCGGTGCACACGTCGAACGCTGATGCTGGTAAAACGCCACTCAGTCGGTTCTCGCCCCAGTGGCTCAATCAGGCCCTCTTCCACCAGATCATAGGCCCGCTCGGGCGGTAGTTGGCAGGCCCGACAGAGCTCCGCCAGGCTGAGTTCTGGCCCCTCTTCAAGGACAGGTGATAACGGATCTTTTTTTGGCATAACTCAGCTCCCCAGAGCGGCCCGCGGGTTGAATTTCAGGGCTTTCTCGAATGCCTCGTAGGCTGCTCTGGCCTTATCTGTATCAGCCTTTGGCAAGACAACCTGCAACACAACATATAAGTCACCCGGCGTTTTGGCCGGAATCCCGCGGCCCTTCAGTCGCAGTTTGCGACCACTCGAAGAGTCCGCCGGAATCTTCAGACCCACTGGACCGGCCGGGGTCGGTACTTCAATCGTTGCCCCCAGCGCCGCTTCCCAGGGGGCAACCGGCAGATTTATGAACACGTCCCGATCTTCGACGTGGTAGAGACGGTGGGGCTGAAACTCAACCTCCAGATAGAGATCGCCGGCATCGCCCTTGCCAGCCCCGGCACTACCCTGTTTCGCCAGCCGAATGTGTTGACCCTGCCGCACACCTTTGGGGATTGTGACGTTGAGCCTTCGCTCCTGCACCTGCGGTCGGCCATCAGGACCCAGCTCCGTATGTTTCAAGGTGAAAGTGCGTTTGGCGCCCTGATAGGCGTCCTCCAGATCGATCAAAATCTTGCTGTGGCTATCCTCGCCCCGGGAATGGAAGCCTCGCTGGGTCTGTCGGGAATAAGCACCGTCAAAACCCTCGCGTCCGAACAGGCTTTCGAAAAAGTCACTGAACTGCGCGGTATCGGCGCCGGTAAAACCGCCCCCCTGGAATTCAAAACCCTGATCCCAGTCAGGCGGTGGACGGAACTCCTGGCCATTTTTCCAGTTGGCCCCGAGCTGGTCATATGCAGCCCGTTTCTCCGGGTCCTTGAGTACCTCGTAGGCCTCGCCGAGCTCTTTGAAGCGGGCCTCGGCATCCGCCTCCTTGCTCACATCCGGATGATATTTGCGCGCCAGCTTTCGATAGGCACGCTTGATCTCATCCTGCGTGGCATCACGCTTGACCCCCATCACCTCGTAGTAGTCTTTAAACTCCATCCCTGTCCAGTCCCTGTTTACACCGTCCGCCGCCCTCTTCTGGGCCGCCGCACTCCTCCTAACAGAATAACCGAAACGGGGGCGGACAAAGAGTACCCCCGGCGTGCGGGCCTGCTGCCTTCACACCCCGGCAATCAACCACGGCGCGACTTGCCCTGGATACCCTCCAGGGCAAAGCCCCGGAGATCAGCCGCCGCCAATGGCGGGAACGAAAAACAGCTCGCAGGGCTTTTCCAGCGGCCGGAGCAGTACGTTGGTTACCACACCATCCACTACCACCGCGACACCCGGGGCCATGCGGTCATCTTTCATCAGCTTGTCCAGAAATCCCGGGTAGCGGCGATCCAGATTCCGGATAATCTGGGGCACGCTGTTACCCTCGATCTCAAGCCACTCCTCACCGCCAGAAAGATGGCGCATGGTCACCGGAATATTCACCCGATGCCGCAACGGCCCGACGGGGTCGATGGAGCCGGCACTGCCCGTTGTGCTGGTCAATCAGGAGTTACCTTGCTGATCCCTGATCGCTTTCAGCACCACAGCCGGTTTCATGGGCAACTCGCACAGATGAATGCCGACGGCGTTCTTGATGGCATCACGAATCGCAGCCGGGGGCGGCACGATGGGCACCTCGCCCACGCCACGAACCCCGAAGGGGTGGCCCGGGTTGGGCGTCTCCAGGATGGTGCAATCGATATTTGGCACGTCCAGCGCCGTCGGCATGCGGTAATCCAGCAGGGTCGGGTTACTCAGGCGGCCCTGGTCGTCGAAGACATACTCTTCGTTCAAAGCCCAGCCAATGCCCTGCACACTACCGCCCTGCATCTGCCCCTCGACATAGTCGGGGTGGACCGCCTTGCCCACATCCTGCAGGGCGGTGAAACGCAGGATATCGACCTTGCCGGTCTCCGGATCCACCTCCACATCGACAATATTGGCGGCGATCTGGAAACCGACCCCTTCCGGGAATTCCGAGGCGTCGGCCAGCAGCGGACCACCGGTGTGATCAGCCTTGGCGCAGAGCTCACCAAAAGTCATGCGCTTGTCGGCATCGCCCTTCAGCCTGAACATACCCTCAGCGTAGACAACCTCTGCCGCATCAACCTCCCAGACCATAGCGGCCCGCCTGGCCATCTCGCCGATCAGCTTTTTACAGGCTGAGATCACTGCGATACCGGTAGCAAAGGTGGTGCGACTGCCCACTGACTGGAAGGTGTAACCCACCGAATCGGTATCGCCGACGTTGGTGGTGATCAGCGCCGGATCGATCCCCAGCTGCTCAGCCGCCTGCATGCCCAGGGTATTGCGGGTACCGCTGAGGTCCGCACTGCCGGTGGTGAGATTAACCGTACCGTCCGAGTTGGCCCGAATCTCCGCGCTGGAGGCCAGACCCGCCCCGAACCAGAAGCCGTAGGCGATACCACGACCCCGGTTCTCCCCCTCCAGCGGGGCGGTGTAGTGGGGGTGAGTTTTGATGGCGTTGAGCATCTCGATACTGCCCAGTGGCGGGCAGGGAAAACCCATCGGCATCATATCCCCGGGTTTCAGTGCGTTGATAAGGCGCATTTCAATGGGATCGATACCCGCCTTCTCGGCCAGATCAGCCAGGGTGCTCTCCGCCGCAAAATTGCTCTGGGTCGCGCCCGGTGCCCGGTAGGGTTTCATCTTCGGCTTGTTCAGGAAGACGTCGTAACCATCGAGCCGCACATTGGGCACGTTGTAGCGGGTCAGGCTGCAGAGGGTGCCCGGGGCGATCGGGCCACCGGGGTAGGCGCCCGCTTCATACAGCAGATAGATATCCGCCGCCTGCAGCTGGCCCGCTTTGTTGCAGCCCATTTTCACTCGGATAAAGGTCTCCGGACTCGGGCCGGTGCCACGCAGCACTTCGCTCCGGCTCATAAAAATCTTCACGGGCCGGCCGGATTTCCGAGCCAGCACAGCCGCCACAGAGTCGATATAGACCACGTCCTTGCCGCCAAAGCCGCCGCCGATCTCCATCGGAATCACCTTGATCTTGCTCAGGGGCATATTCATGAAGCTGGCCAGAAAATCCCGGATTGCAAAAGCACCCTGAGTCGAGGTGTGGATTGTCAGGGTCTCTTCGCTGGTCCACTCCGCAGTGGTGACATGGGGCTCGATATACCCCTGATGAACCGCCTTGGTTGAGAACTCCCGCTCCACCACGAAGTCGCATGCTGCCAGCGCCCCATCCACATCGCCATGCTCCAGAAAGAGCCGACCGGCATTCGGCAGCGCCTTCTGGGTCGGGAAGAGGAAGGCACCCGGGGTGTACTCCTCATGCAGCACCGGGGCGCCCGCTTTGATCGCATCATGGACATTGAGCACCGGCTCAAGCAGTTCGTACTCCACCTCGATCAGACCGCAGGCCGCTTCCGCGATATGGGGATTATCAGCGGCGACTGCCGCCAATACGTGGCCGTCGTAGAAGACCCTGTCCCGTGCCATGCAGTTATCGGCGATATCCTGCATATTCACTTCGCCGCCCTCGCCGGCGGCGATAATCCCGGCGTTCAGGGTCGGCATATCCGCGCCGGTGATCACCGCGCGGACACCCTTCATCGCCGCAGCCTTGCGGGTGTCGATGGATTTGATCCGGGCATGGGCATGGGGGCTGCGCAGCAGCTTGCCGTGGAGCATACCGGGGAGATGAATATCATCACCGAAGCGCGCCGCTCCGGTGACCTTCTCCATGCCGTCCTGACGCATCGGGGTGGTCCCCAGTACGGTGAACTCGGTTTTCACCTTCCCGCCACTCTCTGGAGCATTCATTTACGCACCTCCCATAACAGCTGCCGCCTTCTGCACCGATTTAACGATCTTGTCATAGCCGGTACAGCGACAGAGATTGTTCGCCAACCAGAAGCGGATCTCCTGCTCACTGGGGTTGGGATTGGATTTCAGCAGCTCGTTGGAGGCCATCAGAAAACCCGGGGTACAGATTCCGCACTGCATGCCGGTCTCCTCCAGGAACGCCTGCTGCAGCGGATGCAACCCCTCACGGGTAGCCATACCCTCAACGGTCTCCACCCGCTTGCCATTGGCCTCAACCCCGAGCACACAGCAGGCGCAGACCAGGGTGCCGTCGAACACCACGCTACAGGCGCCGCAGTTACCGTCGTTACACCCCTCTTTGGTGCCGGTCAGGTGCAGCTCGTCCCGCAGCACCTCCAGCAGGCTCTGGCGTGGCTCGGCGAGAAACTCCTTCTCCTCGCCGTTAACGGTCGTGGTGACGTGTACTTTGCTCATCTCTCAACCCCCTTTAAGCCTGTGCCCGGGAGACTGCCTCACGCAGCGTCCGCCGGGTCAGCACATTGATCAGCTGTTTGCGCTGTTCAATCGTGCCCCGCATGTCATTGATTGGCGTGGCCGCCGCTTCAGCGGCATCCGCCGCCTGCTGCAACGATGCGTCAGATACCGGCTGGCCCGCCAGCAGCGCCCCCGCCGCCTGAGCAAAAATCGGGGTTGGGCCCACCGAACCCAGGGCAATTCTGGCGGACTCGAAAGTACCACCATCCGCACTCAAAACCACCGAGGAGCCCACACTGGCAACCGCAATATCCATCTCGTTACGGGGAATAAAGCGCTGGTAGCAGGCACCGCTGTTGGCCACCGGCGCAGGAATATGGATGCTCAGCAGCAACTCATTTGCAGCCAGCGCGGTCCTGCCCGGCGCGAGACAGATCGCCTCGACCGGCAGCTGACGCGGACCATCCGGGCCGATCAGAGTCGCCACCGCCCCCAACGCAATCAGCGCCGGGATAGTATCGCCACTGGGCGCCGCGTTGCAGAGGTTGCCCCCCACTGTGGCGCGGCCCTGGGTCGGAATACCACCGATAATGCTGACCGCCTCAATCAGCGCCGGATAACCCTCGACCACCCCGGGATCGTCGTAAAGGGTGCGGCAGGTCACCGCAGCCCCCAGGCGCAGTCCGTCACTGCCCAGCTGGTACTCCAGAAGTTCTGGAATACCTTTGGCATCAACCACCAGACCCGGCTGCAGACGCCCCGCCCGCATACCGATCAGCAGATCGGTACCACCCGCCAGAATCCGGGCATTGGCGCCCTGCTCCGCCAGCATGGCGACCGCTTCGCTCACCGAGGTTGGGGTAGAAAACTCAAAACTGTGCATGCGTGCACTCCTCCCATCGTAGTCATTAGCTCAACCGCTGTTAACGGTTTTGACCGCCCGCTTTGCGCCCCTCCGTCCGCGACAGCGTAGCGGAGCATATCAAAAAGGGGCGGGCTGCGCCCAAGGTGACTCCGGAGGGGTTGAACCAGAGCCGACCATCGAACCAGCCCGCGCCAGTTTGCCAACCATCACCTGAAGGATTCGAGCGTCGGCTCCACCTGCTCCCCGCTGCCATCCCAGGCGGCAAGTTGATCTACCTCCAGTTTCTGGGTCGGGGTGAGTCGCCACGCACCAGCTGCGGCGTTCTGCTCCACCTGCTGGGGATTCATGGTGCCGGCAATCACCGAACTCACCTGGGGGTGCGCCAGCAGCCAGGCGAATGCCAGCTGCAGCACGGTGTGGCCGTGATCCGCCGCGTAACTGGTGAGCCGGGCCAGAATCGCCTCGTTAGCCCGGGTCCGTTTAGTCCTGATCACCGGGCTGTTGGCGGCACCACGGCTCCCCGCTGGGGGTGGCTCACCGGGCCGGTACTTGCCGCTTAGAAAGCCCCCGGCAAGGGGGAAGTAGGGCAAAAACCCGATGTCATACGCGGCGCAAAAGGGCAACAGCTCCTGCTCCACCTGGCGACGCAGCAGGCTGAACTGATTCTGTGCGCTGACGAACGTGGACCATCCGTTCCGTCGGGCCACCTCATCCGCCTGCAGATGACGCCAGCTGGCGTAGTTACACTGACCGATATACCGCACCTTGCCCGCCTCGATCAGCCGGTTGAGGGTGCCCATAATCTCTTCCGGGGTAATCTCGACGGCGGGAAAGTGAATCTGCAACAGGTCGATCCGGTCCCGCTGCAGGCGCCGCAAGCTGGTCTCGACCTGCTGGTGAATTCTCTTTTCCGCACTCTCGCCGGGTTCAAGACCAAAGAAGTGAAACTTGGTGGCGACGATAAACTCATCGGGCAGCCCTTTCAGGGCCTCGCCAACAAAGGTCTCACTCTGGCCCTCGTTGTAGAAGGCGGCGGTATCGATGAAGTTGATGCCGAGTTCATGGGCTCGGTAAATATTGGCCTGCGACGCCGCCAGATCAAGCCGGGGCGCACCAAAGACGTTGCCCCCCAGCCCAACCACAGAGACGCGCAGATCCGACTGACCGATGTTGCGATAATCCATCTCGCCCCCCGTACTATCTCTGCCAAAAGAGTGATGTTGCCCCGACCAGGGTCAGACCACAACGGTATCGGGGCAGTTTCTGCACAGCGGCGATGGAACGGCCCCGGTCACGACTCCGCGTCTCGCAGACGTGCCTGCCGCGCCTGCTCCTCCGCCAGAGCGGCTTTGATCTCCGCGACCACCGCATTGACATCTGCGGCCTTGCTGCTCTCTGCGAAAAACCCGGTCAGTTCGGTCTCCGGCTCAAGCTCACCCTCTTCATAGAGCGCCCACATCTCCCTGGCGTAACCCCTGCCAGCCAGCTCCGGGGCGTACTGGGCATAGTAGTTGGTGACGTTATTGACGTCCCGCTCCAGCATCGCGGCCGCGTGGTTGTTGGCCGCGGCATCGACGGCCTGCGGCAGATCGATAATCACCGGGCCATCTGCATCGACCAGCACGTTGAACTCGGAGAGATCGCCGTGGACCATGCCGGCGCAGAGCATCCGCACCACAGACTGAATAAGCAGGCTGTGATGCAACAGCGCCTGCTCCGGGCTGAGACTGATATCACCCAGGCGGGGCGCGACTTCGCCATCACTGTCGGTGATCAGCTCCATCAGCAGAACCCCATCCAGACAGCCGTAAGGCTGGGGCACCCGCACCCCGGCGGCGGCCAGCCGATTGAGCGCGTCCACCTCGGCGTTCTGCCAGCTCTCTTCCAGCTGTTTGCGGCCGTAGCGGGTGCCCTTCTCCATCGCCCGGGCACGACGGGTATTGCGCACCTTGCGGCCCTCCCGATAGTTCACCGCCTGCTTGAAGCTGCGTCTCTCCACCTCTTTATAGACCTTGGCGCACAGCAGTTCGTCTCCGCGCCGCACCACAAAAACGTCCGCCTCCTTGCCGCTCATCAGACGGCTAACCACCTCATCAACCAGACCGTCGTCAACCAGAGGCTGGATTCTCTTTGGGATCTTCATCGAAAAACAGTCGGCTCCGGATCGATTTCTCTATCCCTAATTATCGCAACAAAAGCCCTATGACTGGCTGATAATCGCCAGCCAGGGCTGTTGCTCTCGCGGTCTGCCCTCGGGACGGTAGTAGTGATCGAGCACGGTAAATCCTGCCGCTTCCAGGCGGGCGCGGCTCTGCTCAAATTCCGCATAGTGGCCATAGCGGTCGCCCTGCCACCCCTTCCCGTCACCCCGGGGGTTCGACATAAACAGAATGCCACCGGCCCGTAACGCCCGGTGACAGGCCGCCAGAACCCGAGGCAACGCCTGACTCGGCACATGAAACAGCGAGGCATTGGCAAAAATACCGTCGAAGCTGGCCGCCCCCAGGTCAAGGCTTAAGAATTGCTGATGCAACACCGGGCAACCACTGTGCCGCCGGGCCATTTCGCAGAATGTGAAGCTGCCGTCCAGTCCGGTTGGCCGATGACCCAACTGCTTAAAGGCGTGCAAATCCCGCCCCGGGCCGCAGCCAAGATCCAGAATATCCAGCGCCTGCTCTTTCGGCAGCGCCTGCAAAAAAGCATTGATGTTCTGACTCACATCATGGTCACGGGTGCCGAGCCAGAATGACTCTGCACCCGCCTCGTAATGACCAATGGTGATGCGTTCAACCTCGTCAAGACCCGCTTGAGACGGCCTGGCCGCACCTTCCAGTGAGTTGTTGGCTTTAACCACTAATTCTCCAATTTCAAGACTCTTGGTTTTCTAACGTCTTGTTCAGTGGCATCGAACGCGGAGCGGATTTCTGAGAAAAAACACCGAAGGCATTTGCAGGAGGCCGCGGAGTGTTCAGTGCCGTTGGAACTACTTGTTAGATTGATTTTCTTCAACGAGCTCTCTGTGCGTGATGTATGGCTGACCTAGATGCTCTATTCTAGGATAACCGTTATGCCAAATCAGATTTGCGATATCTGCCTCATGTAAGACGCAATGCCGTAGAAAACTTTCGTACTGCGATTCATCCACGCCTTCGCCAACCACTATTGCTTCTAATGCGTCCTCGAAATCGACAACACGCGGTTCTGGGTGACGATCTAGGAATACCCAACGGTACTCATCTTCGTTGGACCAAGCCGACAGTTTTTGCAGAAACAATTCTTTGTGCCACCGATCGAAGTGAGCTTGGATTGCAGCAAAATAACCAGATGGATTGTTTACTTGCAAAAGATCTATAACGAAAGGATCTCCCGGAATTTTGGGCAGTATTCCCCGATTCGTATACGCAACTGCTCCGTGGAACAGATGCCCGGTAGTCAGCCGCCTTTTCAGAGTTGATTCCAACTTTTCCCGATTAAACATCAAACAGACACCATCATGCGCGTTCGCATAGTGATGCCACATGCTGGACTTAGCGAAACCACGATTCAACAACGCTTCGGGCTGCCAAGTGTTCACGGCTTCTGGCTTATCACGAGAAAAACAAATCAGCTTTGCGTTCCCTTTTAAGATCGTGGAAATTTCCTCCGATATAGCATCATACTGCTCATACTCGAGATTGAGTTCAGCACGGACAAAAGGAGAAACATCCCAGTGTTTGCTTTCTTTCGGATCATTGACCTTTCGACAAGAATTTAGCAGCAAGGTGTTATTGCAAAGAATGTGATCCAGCGCCGTCGCACTAGACGTGTAGTGATACACAAAGGAATTTCCATCCTGAAGTGGATTTACTAACTTCATGCTATCGGTGGAACTTATTCAATCTAACTCGCCATAACCGACGATTTAGCAAGTCCGTGTTGATGGCGTTGTTAGGTTCGCTTGGCATATGTAGCGGCTTCGGGGAATGTTAGAACCATTATGCCAAGGGCGGCCAGTTCTTCGCGACTGCCAAGAATGCCACGTGGCTGCGTCTTCGAGTTGCCGTCTCGGGTGACAAGGACCGCTCCCGCAATCTTTGCCGTCAGGACAACTTCAACGTCATTTCGATCTGAGTCCGTGTTTACGCCCAAAGGAAATATCGCCTTCTCAATCTTCGCGCGCCAGTCAGCTTCAAGTTCTGATTGTCCAGATAGGCCCGCCCAAGTGTAGTTTTCAACCTTGGCCTGACGGGCGGGGCTGCCGTGGCCTGCCTCGATGTACGCAATTTCGGAGTACTCCAGGTCGACTTTTCCAAGTGCAGCGAGACGTTCAAGCTCGTTCAGGCTGTCGTCGCCCTGTCGGGCGTTTACGGCATTTGCATCAAGATGGATTAACATCCGGGCCATGGATTGGTCAACCTAACGCTAAGCTAACCGGCTCGCCAAATCGCAGCTTTGGCGAGTTCAACGACCGAAGGGAGCGAGGTTGAGCGCCATGTTAGAACTCATGCAGGCACAACCTGTCGAAACCAAGCGCTACCCGGCTGGGTGAACAATAAAAATTGCGCATAAATCTGTAAGCCGATTTGAGCCACAGAAAGCGCCCCAACAACAGCCGAACGAGAAAACTCACCCGGCACGATGGACAGGGTTGGTAATACTCCAATGATGAACATGACAAGAAGCGTGATACGTGCCCAATTTCTTCCGGCAGAGATCTTGAAAATTAGGAACGCAATCAAGGCAAACGTAAAGATCAAGATGAAATTCGTGAACGCGGGTGGCGCCACGCCACTGAGGCTTGAAAGATCCATCAGAATCTTGACCAGACCAACGGCCATGGATGCCCAAAGCAGATATACGGCAGTAACGACGGGTTGCGGTTTTTGCGCGGCAGATTGAGTTTCCATGAGTTCTCCCTGAGTTCTAACAATTAGCTATACAGAGGCCGCCGCGGACCGTTGAGCGACAGCCCATCTCCAGCCACTCGTGCAACGACACACCTACCCAACCACAGGGCCAGATTCGGGAATATGAAACACAACTGGCCACCGACCTATCTGCCTAAAGCGTTCCGGTAATCATCGGCCAGACGTTTTCAGCGCCCCCGGCGGTGACGGCTAGCCCAAGCTGGTGGGACCAGTAGCGCTCACTGCCATTTTCATCCCGCCAGGCCCAGAGTCGGCGGGTGGCGTGGTGCAGGGGATACTCCTGGGTAAAACCCATTGCCCCGTGGATTTGATGGGCAATTCGGGTTGCGACGCCTGCCGCTTGTCCGGCCCGTATTTTTGCCGCTGCGACCGCATTTCCGGCTGGCCCCAGATCCATCGCTGCTGCGGCCTGGTCTGTCATCGCTTTGGCGGCGACCACTTCGGCTGCAAAGATCGCCAACTGCTGCTGGACCGCCTGAAATTTGGAGATGCTGCGGCCAAACTGCTTTCTCTCCCGGGCATAATCGAGGGCCAGCTGTAGCGCCCGCTCCAGCGCACCGGTCATCAATGCCGCGCGAGCCAGGGCGCTGCGCTGAGCCAGCGTGGCGGAATCAACACCCGCAGGGGCCGCCGCAACCTGCGCTTCACTCAGGCTCACCCGATCAAAAGAGACGGTTGCCCGGGTTTCACCCGCCAGATTCAGCACTGTTTCGACCTCACAACTCGCGGGATCAACCGAGGCCACATAAGCCTGCTGATCCAGCTCTGCGAGCACTACGATGCGGCTGACCCGGTCCGGAGAGCTGATGCGAGTCAGGCTGCCTGACAGCCTGTATCCCTCAGCGGTTCGGCTGATCTGCAACGCCTCCTGGGGGGTCGTCGGGCCAGTCGCTAGGGCGCCAGCGGGAATATCCAGCCCCGCTTCTGTTAGCAGCCAGCTGCCAACCATCATGGTTTCTGCCAGGGGAATCGGCGCGCTATACCGCCCCGCAAGCCGGAGCAGTGCGACCTGATCTGAGAGTGTCGCCCCGGCCCCGCCCTGCTCTTCTGTGACCCCCGCAAGGTTGAAACCCAGCTTTTCGATAATCGTCCACAACGATTGATCAAAACCGCCCTGGTCCGCCGCCTGAACCTGCTCAGCTGAACACTGGTCCTGAAAAACCCGCTCCAGGGACTCCACCAACATCTCTCGTAGTTCGCTCATCGCAATCCCAATCCCCGGGCAACCACGCCCCGTAAAATCTCGTTGGTTCCGCCCCGCAGGGTGAAGCCCGGTGACTGTAGTACCGCCTCGGCCAGCAAGCGGTTCAGGGTGCTGACACCTTCCAGGGCGGGGGCAACATCAACCAGGGTTCGCACCACATCGGCCACCCGGCTTTCAAAGGTTGTGGCGATATCTTTGACCAGCGCCGCTTCGACAT
>JAKLLR010000139.1 GCA_022014175.1 Gammaproteobacteria bacterium
GTATCTTCAACGTAGTAGTGGTGAGGAATTAATCGCCCGAATGGCGCCGATCGTGGAGCAGGCGACCGCCAGCGCCGGGGTGACTGGGGCCTACAAAGGGATGCTGAGTCGGGCTGGACCCATGGCTAGCATGCTCGGTGATGCGGTGGATCTGGATGGCTACGTCACCCGGCAGGCAACCGAGGGTCTGTTCCTGATGGTGGCACGGGAAGAGGCGCGAATTCGGGAGAATCCGGCCGCGCGGACCACGGATATTCTGAAGAGGGTGTTTGCCGGAGCAGGGGGCTGAATCTGCTGACTGGTTAAGGCGAGCCAGTTTGCGGCGCTGGCCACGCTATATATTTCGAGGTGAGATTTTTCAGCAGTCGGCACAGGCATTTATCCACCTGTCCATGATGGCGCTACGACAGCTCACTGTGAGTGCATCCGGCTGGTTATCAAATGACTCATCGATCCGTGTCTCGATGGGTGGCTCCCTGGAATCCCGAAGCTGGGATCCGCAATCTGCTCAATTAGTGCTCAGATGTTTAGACGTTAGAATTGTGTCCTGATTGCAATTGGGGGATTGAATTATCTCAAAGGCGAGCTATGGCACTGGCGGCCTGTATATATGCCTGCTGAGCATTCATGGCCTTATTCGCGGCCAGGGTATGGAACTGGGTCGCGATGCCGATACGGGTGGACAAACAAAGTACGTCGTTGATCTTACCCGCGCGCTCGCCAGGCATCCGGATATCGACCAGGTAGACCTTATAACGCGTCTGATCAGCGACCCTGCGGTCGATTCCGGTTATTCGTGTGAAGAAGAGGAGCTGGAACAGGGGGCTCGCATTATTCGCATCCCCTGCGGACCAGACCAGTACCTCCCGAAAGAACAACTCTGGGATCACCTGGACAGTTTCACCGACAACCTGATGGACTGGCTGCATGGCCAGGCGCAACCCCCCGCCATTGTTCACAGCCACTATGCCGATGCCGGCTACGTCGGAGTGCGGCTGTCAAGCCTTCTGGGTGTGCCGCTGGTACATACTGGCCACTCCCTGGGAAGAGACAAGCGGAAACGCTTGTTGGCCTGTGGGATTAGTCGTGAACAGATTGCCCAAACCTATAACATTGAGCGCCGCATCGACGCAGAGGAAGCTGTGCTCGCGAATGCCGATCTGGTGATCACAAGTACCCATAATGAAATTGAAGAACAGTACGGTCTCTACAACTATTACGATCCCGATCGCATGGTTGTTATTCCCCCGGGAACAGACCTCGATCAGTTCAGGCCGCACCAGCCCGGCGAGCGGTTTGCGTTCAGTGCCCAGGTTGACCGTTTTTTAACAAACCCCGAGAAGTCATTAATTCTGGCCCTTTCACGCGCGGATGAGCGCAAGAATATTGCGGCGCTTATGGAAGCATTCGGTGAGTCACCCGAGCTGCAGGAAGCGGCCAATCTGCTGATCATCGCGGGCAACCGCGATGATATCAGGGACCTGGATGGTGGCGCCCAGTCAGTGCTGACCGATCTTCTGCTCATACTGGACGCCTATGATCTGTACGGAAAGGTGGTTCTCCCCAAACACCACAACCCGGAAGACGTACCGCAGATTTACCGAATGGTGGCGGCCCGCCGCGGTGTATTCATCAACCCCGCGCTGACCGAGCCGTTCGGGCTGACGCTGCTGGAAGCTGCGGCCAGCGGGCTGCCGCTGGTGGCCACGGAAAACGGCGGCCCGGTGGATATTATCCGCAATTGTGAGTGTGGCGATTTGATTGACCCACTGGACAAAGCGCAAATGGCAACCGCACTGCTCAAGTATCTTAATGATGATACCGAGTGGCAACGGGCGTCAGAAAATGGCATCAAACGGGTGCGGGAGCTCTACTCCTGGCAGGCACATGCCGACGCCTATATGAACAGCATCCGCGGCCTGCAAGGCAAATATACGGCTATTAGCCATGTACCACCGCTGCCCCGAAAGCTCCATTATCGTGACCGCGCCATCGTTACCGATCTCGATCAAAGCCTGATTGGCGACAAGGCTGCGCTAAATGAGTTGTTGAGGGTCATCCGGGAGAACCGGAAAAACGTCTCCTTTGCCATCGCCACTGGCAGGCGGGTCGACTCGGCCATGGCACTGATGAAAAAGCAGGGTATTCCCAACCCGGACATATTTATCACCAGCCTTGGCACGCGAATTCAATATGGCCAGGCGTTGACAGATGACGATGTATGGGCAGATCACATTGACCATGACTGGTCGGTGCGGCGCATCAGGCTAGCACTCTCACGCCTCCCCGGGCTGATTCCACAGGATCAGCGACAGCAGACACCCTTCAAGATTTCCTACTATTACGATGAGAAAAATGCGCCCTCGTTGGAGGAACTCAACACTCTCCTACGCCAACGGGAGATCACAGCCAATGTGGTGATCTCCTTCGGTCAGTTTCTTGATGTGATACCGGCACGCGCATCCAAGGGTCAGGCGCTGCGCTATGTGGCGCAGAGACTCGAGATTCCCCTGGAGCAAGTTCTGGTTGCAGGCGGTTCCGGCGCGGACGAGGATATGATGCGTGGGAACACACGGGCGGTAGTGGTGGCAAATCGCCACCACGAGGAGCTATCACCACTATCCAGAGGAGATCGCATTTACTTTGCCAAAGGGTTCTGTGCCGCAGGAATTCTTGAAGCGATCGAGCATTATGATTTTTTTGGCGAGAGCCGGACGTCCGATGCCTGATCGCCTGCTTTTGTGTACAGACCTGGATCGTACTTTGCTGCCTAACGGACCACAGCCAGAATCACTGCAGGCCCGCGATCAATTCGCCGCATTGGCTGCTGACTCACGTCTTGTGCTTGCCTATGTGACGGGCCGGGATCAGCAACTTGTGCGGGAGGCGCTGGCCAGGTATCAGCTGCCTCAGCCCGATTTCGTGATCGGCGATGTCGGCACGACAATTTACCGTATAGAGCCGGATGGTCACTGGCGAGGGGATCAGACCTGGGAAGCGAGGATCGGCGCTGACTGGAGTGGCAGAACCAATCGGCAGCTGCGGCACCTGCTGGCAGACGTTTCCGATTTGCGACTGCAGGAAGAGAGCAAGCAAAACCGCCATAAACTCAGCTATTACCTCGCGCTGGGCACAAACCGGCAGGCCGTCGTCAACAAGGTAACGGAGCGGCTGCAAACCGCTGCCGTGCGCGCTCGGGTGGTTTGGAGTATCGATGAACAGGCCGCTATCGGGCTGCTCGATATCCTGCCCGCGAGCGCCAGCAAATACCACGCAGTAGTCATGTTGCAGCAGTTGCTGGGCTTCACCGACAGCGACACGGTTTTCAGCGGCGACAGCGGTAACGATATGGAGGTGTTGACCAGTTCGATACCAGCCGTACTGGTAGCCAACAGTGATCCGGAGGTAAAGAAAGAGGCGCTGCAGCTGGCCGCTGCCAGTGGTCACAGCGCACAGTTGTACATCGCTCGCGGTGGCTTCAATGATATGAATGGCAACTACAGTGCGGGCATCCTCGAGGGCGTGGCCCACTATCACCCAGAATGGTGCTATCCGGTAAAAATATGACCACCAAAGAAGGCCTCTATATTTACGGCGAGGTGCTGTTTGATCACTTCCCTGACGGCAGTCGGGTACTGGGTGGGGCGCCGTTTAATGTGGCCTGGC
>JAKLLR010000140.1 GCA_022014175.1 Gammaproteobacteria bacterium
TGTTGACAATCATGGATCGGGGTGAGGGTGTGGCACCGCAGCACGTCGAAAAACTCTTCGAGCCCTTCTTCACCACCGGCAGGGGCGGTACCGGCCTCGGCCTCTACCTGGCCCGGGAGCTATGCGAGAGCAATCAGGCCCAGTTGCGCTACCAGCCCCGCAATGACGATACCGGCAGCTGTTTTGTGATCACCTTCGCCCATCCGGAGAGGAGACAGTACACGTGACCTCGCCTCGCGCCACGGCCCTGATCATTGATGATGAACCGGATCTCTGTGAGCTGGTGGCCCGGGCACTGGCCGGCATGGAGATCCACTGCCACACCGCGCCGGACGTTGCAGGGGGGGTTGCGGCCCTCAAAGACACGCCGTTTGATTTCTGCATTACTGATCTGAAACTCCCGGATGGCAGCGGGTTCGATATTCTGCAGAAGATCCAGACCGAGCAGCCGGAGCTGCCAGTGGCCATGCTCACCGCCCATGGAGATATGGACAGCGCTATTCGGGCGCTGAAGCTGGGCGCCTTCGATTTTCTCAACAAGCCGGTCAAGCTCAAGGTGCTGCGACAACTGGCGGAGACCGCCCTGCGGATCAGACCCACTCTCAGGAGCGAAATAGATGATCGATGGATTGGTGACTCCCCGATCATGCACCAGACCCGTCAGACCATCGAGAAACTGGCCAAAAGCCAGGCGCCGGTCTATATCTCCGGCGAGTCCGGGGTCGGCAAGGAGCTGGCCGCCCGACTGATTCATCAACTGGGACCCCGTCGGGATTTCCCCTTCGTGGCGGTCAACTGCGGGGCGATTCCCGCCGATCTGCTGGAGAGCGAACTGTTTGGCCATCTGAAAGGCAGCTTCACCGGGGCGACCCGGGACAACCCCGGCCTGTTTCAGTCCGCCGAGGGGGGCACCCTGTTTCTGGATGAGGTGGCCGACCTGCCCCTGGCGATGCAGGTCAAGCTGCTGCGGGCGATACAGGAGAAGAGCGTCCGCCCGGTGGGTGCAACCGGCGAGATCCCGGTCGATATCCGGGTGCTCAGCGCCACCCACCGGAATCTGGCGGAGCAGGTGCAGGCCGGTGAGTTTCGTCAGGATCTCTACTACCGTATCAACGTCATTGAGCTGAAAATTCCGCCCCTGCGAGCCCGGCTTGAGGAGCTGCCCCAGCTCTCCGCCCACCTGTTGAAGCGAATCGCCCTGGAACACGGTAGCGCACAACCGGTGGTCACCGCCGCAGCACTGGCCCGACTTGGCAGCTACCACTTTCCCGGCAACATTCGTGAACTGGAGAACATTCTGGCCCGCGCCGCCACCCTCTGCGAGGGGGGCGTCATTGATCTGGATGATCTGCAGCTCTCTCCGGTAGAGGGCGCCACGCCAGCCGCAACCAGATTACAGCCGGAGTTGGCGGATCAGTCAGAAGCCGGAAACTCCCTTGAACAGCGCCTCAGGGAGATTGAAAAGGCCGAAATCATTAAAGCCCTGGAGGAGAGCCGCTACAATAAGACGGCGGCCGCCAAACGGCTCGGGCTCTCCTTCCGCACCCTGAGGTATCGACTGAAAAAACTGGGCATCGAGTGATGCCAAACCGGGTGACTATATTTGTCAGTTCATGACCACTTTGGGCAGTTCGGCAAAACCCGAGAGAGTTACGGTTACCCCGAGACAATACGGCCCAATTGTAATTATCGATAATAACCGATAATTTTTATTTAAAAATCAGGTAGTTAAAAAAAATATCTAGAATATATTGAAAGAACAAACCCTTGTTGGCACACTGTTTGTGTGCAGTACCTGCGATTAAGTCCGTTCGCTACTCGCTATTGAGCAGACCGTAACGTCGCAATTTTGATCAGCAATATTAATGGAGAATTGTAATGAAGAAGATCCAACAGGGTTTTACCCTTATCGAGTTGATGATCGTGGTTGCGATCATCGGCATCCTGGCAGCGCTGGCGATCCCGGCCTATCAGGACTACACCATCCGCTCCCGGGTCGCTGAGGGTGCCTCTCTCTCTGGCGCGGTGAAAACCGCCATTGAGGTCGCCTACAGCGAAGGCTTTGCCCTACAGGATATACCGACAACGGCTGCCAGCATCGGTGTATCACCGGCCGGGAGCTACACAGCAGAGTATGTGAGTGCCATCACCTACGCGCCTGCCGGCGGCATTATCACCATTGAGTTAAAAAATAACCCCAAGCTAGGTGGTAGTACTAAGGCTAGCGCTACCAGTTTTCAGTACATCCCCACTGCACGGGGCGGTAATCTGGAGTGGAGAATCAGTGCCGGCGGTGGCACTGGCACACAAATCCCGGATAAATACCTGCCCAAGACCTAAACAGGCAGGGATTCGGTACCGAGGCGGCCTGTTTCAGGCCGCCTTTTTTCTGTCTGGCCTGCCGAAAACCCGCTTTGCACCTGCGCCTCTAACCGAATATGACCCGCAAACCGGCCATTTACGCCGCAACCCTGTCGCTTTTGCTGCTCGCGGTGTACTGGCCCGGTCTCCATGGGCCTTTTCTGTTTGATGACTACAGTAATATCCTTAACAACCCCCTCCTGCGAATTGACACAATCGATTTTCAGGCGCTAAAAAGCGCGGCGTTGTCGCTGGCCTCCGGCCCTTTAAACCGGCCTGTCGCCGCACTCAGCTTTGCGCTGAACTACCATTTCGCCGGTGGTTACTCTGAATTGGCTTTCAAAGCCACCAACCTCATGATTCACGGGCTCAGCACACTGGTCCTCTTCTGGTTGTGCCGCCAGGTCGTGGCGACTCCCGCAGCAACGTCTCACCTGAACCCGAACAGGAGATGGTTGATCCCGCTGGCGGTCACTGCGGCCTGGGCGCTCCACCCGATCCAGCTCACCAGCGTGCTCTATGTGGTTCAGCGCATGACGGCACTGGCGGGCCTGTTTGCCTTTCTCACCCTTGGCTGTTATCTCCGTGGCCGGCTTGCACTGGCCGCCGGTAACCGGCCCCTGGCCTGGCTTTTCTGGGGGGGCATCGCCCCGTTAACCTTTACGCTCGGGCTCTACAGCAAGGAAAGCACCGTACTGGTGCTGGTGTTGATCCCGCTGTTCGACTGGATTCTGTTGCCGGAGCAGCGGCCATGGCGCCTCTGGCAAACCTTAAACAGACGAAGTCAGCACACCATTGCCTTCGCTGGTCTGGCCCTGTTAGTCGTCATCGTCAGCGGCCTGACATCACACTTTGCCCCTCAATACGGTGCCCGGCCGTTTGATCTGTCTGAGCGACTCATGACGGAGAGTCGGGTCGTCTGGTTCTATCTTTCGCTTATTCTCTTTCCTCAGCTCACACGTTTTGGCCTCTACCATGACGACATCCCGATATCGCAGGGGATTTTCGAGCCCGTTTCAACGCTGCCCTCAATCCTCGGGCTGCTGATTCTTCTTGTCACCGCGCTTTCGCTGCGCAAGCGACAGCCACTCATTGCCCTGGGGCTTTTCTGGTTTTTAGGGGGGCATCTGCTGGAGTCCACATTCATTCCACTGGAGATCGCCCATGAGCACCGCAATTATCTGCCCTCCGCCGGGCTGCTGCTGGCACTGGTCGGGGGGGTCGCCTGGGCAGCCGACTCACAGCAAAAAAACGGGTACTGGCTGCTGCTTCCGTTGGTCATTATCAGCCTG
>JAKLLR010000055.1 GCA_022014175.1 Gammaproteobacteria bacterium
AATGAAGCTTTGATGTTGTCTCGGCCCGCCTGCCCCAGGGCTTCGATACCCGGGGCCAGTGAGCCCAGGTTTTTTAACAGATCATCCAGCGGTTGTGCCATCGGTTGCTGCTCCGTGTGTCGGTGTTCGATTTTAGCGACTGTAGTGGCTCTGGAACAGTGCTCTTTGCTGGCACAAAATGCACCAAAACGGTGCGTATGAGTTTGGTCGAAGGCTTTGTAGGTGTTTGTTGAGGGAAAAAACAGAGCTTGAGTAAATTCTTATGAATGACGATATAACTCATTGATTCAAAACTCCTATTATTAGGGTAAAATCGCTCTGGGTTGGCGTTTATGGTTGTTGGCACGTTGTCTGCAATGTGACTGCACTGTGAGCCGCCGACTATTTTTGAAACGGCAAGCTTTTTCTTAAGGAGAGAAAATTTTGAAACATATAACGACTGCACTTGCATTTACCGGGCTGGTAACTTTCGCGGCCACCGCTGGCGCCGAAATTACTGGCAACGTAGCAATGACCAGCGACTACCTCTTCCGGGGTATTTCACAGTCCGATAATGATCCCGCGATTCAGGGCGGTTTCGATTACAGCCACGAAAGTGGCTTCTACGCGGGCACCTGGGCGTCCAGCGTCAGTTTTGACGGCAACGTTGAGATTGATCTTTACGCCGGTTTCGGTGGTGAGACTGCTGGCGGCCTGGCCTGGGATCTGGGCGCTATCGCGTACCAGTACCCGGGTGATTCGTCGGGCGTTGATAGTGATTTCGAGGAAGTTTACGGCTCACTCGGGTTTGATTTTGGTGTCGCTTCGGTGACCGCTGGTCTGGCTTATTCGCCTGACTACTTTGCCGAATCCGATGATGCCTACTACTACTACCTGGACGCCGGTATTCCGTTGGGCGAGATGTTCTCCCTGGCGCTGCACTACGGGCACCAGGATATTGACGACAATGCAGCATTCGGCACTCCGGATTACGACGACTACAGCGTCGGGGTCTCCACGGAGCAGGCCGGTCTGGGTTTTGACCTGACCCTGTCCGACACGGATCTGAACACCGCTGAGTGCTTTGGCGGAGACAGTATCTGCGACAGCACCGTGGTCTTCACGGTATCCAAGAGCCTCTAAAGGGTTCTCGGGCCAGCCCCTGAACGCTCGGGGGCTGGCTTTTCTAATCATAAAACAGGGGCGTATTTTATGAAGTTGGTGAGTGCTGTAATCAAGCCTTTCAAGCTGGACGATGTGCGCGAAGCGCTCTCCGGGGTTGGGGTTCAGGGCATAACCGTGACCGAGGTCAAGGGATTCGGTCGGCAGAAAGGTCACACAGAGTTGTATCGTGGTGCTGAGTACGTGGTTGATTTTCTGCCCAAAGTGAAGCTCGAGATTGCGGTTTCGGGTGATCAGGTCGACCGGGTCATCGAGGCGATTTCATCCTCTGCCAATACCGGCAAGATTGGTGATGGCAAGATTTTCGTGTACGACCTCGAACAGGTTGTTCGGATTCGTACCGGTGAAACCGGCGCGGACGCGCTGTAACTAAAACCCGACAGGGAAACACTACTCGCGCACCGCAAGGATGCGCTGCAACTGACAATAGTAAGGGGGCTCACAGTGGAAGAAGTAACCCAACTTAGCTACGCCCTGGACACGTTCTATTTCCTCGTGTCTGGAGCGCTGGTGATGTGGATGGCGGCTGGTTTTGCCATGCTGGAAGCAGGTCTGGTGCGGAGCAAGAATACCGCCACCATCCTGACCAAGAATATCGCGCTTTTCTCTATCGCATGTGTCATGTATATGCTGATGGGATACAACATCATGTATCCCGGTGAGGCGGTCAGCGCCTACTGGCCAGGGGTCAGTTTCCTGCTCGGTGGTGATAACAGCGCAGCCGACGTACTCGCCAGCGATGGTGATATCTACTACTCGGGCATGTCCGACTTCTTCTTCCAGGTGGTGTTTGTGGCGACGGCTATGTCCATCGTCTCCGGTGCTGTGGCCGAGCGGATGAAGATGAGCGCCTTCCTGATCTTCTGTATCTTCCTGACCGGTTTCATCTATCCGCTGCAGGGGTACTGGAAGTGGGGTGGCGGCTTCCTCGACGCCAACTTCGGTTTCCAGGACTTCGCTGGCTCCGGGGTGGTTCACATGTGTGGCGCGGCTGCCGCCCTGGCTGGTGTTCTGCTGGTCGGTGCCCGTAAAGGCAAATATGGCGCCGACGGGCACGTCAACGCCCTGCCTGGGGCGAATCTGCCGCTGGCTACACTGGGTACCTTCATCCTCTGGGTGGGCTGGTTCGGCTTTAACGGCGGCTCCGAGCTGATGATCTCCAATGTAGATGAAGCCAACGCGGTGGCACTGGTTTTTGTTAATACCAATATGGCTGCGGCTGGCGGTGTACTTGCCGCGCTGTTGACCTCCCGCATGCTGTTCGGCAAGATCGACCTGACCATGTGTCTGAATGGTGCGCTGGCCGGCCTGGTTGCAATTACCGCTGAGCCGCTGGCACCAACCCCGCTGCTGGCCACCGTCGTGGGCGCCATCGGTGGTGTGATTGTGGTCTTCTCTATTGTCACCCTGGACAAGCTGAAAATCGATGATCCGGTCGGTGCGATCTCAGTCCACGGTGTGGTGGGCATGTGGGGCCTGGTCGCGGTGCTGCTCTCTAACGAGGACGCCACGGTTAAAGGGCAGCTGGTGGGCCTCGTGACCATCGGTCTCTTCGTCTTTGCCTCGAGCTTCGTGGTCTGGCTGGTGCTGAAAGCCATCTTGGGTCTGCGGGTCTCGGAAGAAGATGAAATGGTGGGGCTGGATGCGGCCGAGTGTGGTGTCGAGGCCTACCCGGAGTTTTCTGTCAACAAGTGATAACCGGCTAAAATCTGGTTGTTTTGGAAACGGGTGCTTCGGCACCCGTTTTTTTTGCAGGTGCTCTTTGCCACCACTGAAGATGGTTGACAGCGTTCGGGGTTCGCTGGAGACTCGTCTTGCGCATTCATCCGGCTTTGCGAGACGGCGGTTAATACACAGGCAGTGACTGTGGTGGCTAAACAAACCCCAGATATGGCCAATCATATAGAAGTACGCGGTTTACGTTATCTCCGCGGGCGGCGTGTCATCTTCGATGGGGTTGATCTGGACATTCCCCGGGGTCGGATCACGGCGGTCATGGGTCCCAGCGGCAGTGGTAAGACCACTTTGCTGAAACTCATTAGTGGCCAGCTCCGTCCGGCGGCTGGGTCAATTCGGGTCGATGGTCAGGAGGTCGTCCGAATGGATCGGCAAGCGCTCTATCGGTTACGCCGATCCATGGGCATGCTGTTTCAGAGCGGCGCGCTGCTCACCGACCTTGACGTATTTGACAATGTGGCCTACCCGGTCAGGGAGCACGCAAATTTGCCCGAGCCCATGGTTCGCAGTCTGGTGCTGATGAAACTTGAAGCCGTGGGCTTGCGGGGTGCCCGGGAGTTGATGAGCAGTGAGCTTTCCGGGGGTATGGCCCGGCGTGTGGCCCTGGCTCGGGCGATCGCACTGGATCCGTCCATCGTGCTGTATGACGAGCCATTTACCGGTCAGGACCCCATCTCCATGGGCATTTTGATGCGTCTGATCCAGTCCCTCAACCGGACCCTGAACCTGACCAGTCTGCTGGTATCCCATGATATCAAAGAGGCGTGCCGGATCGCCCACTACGGTTATGTGATTGCGGACGGGCAGGTGATCGGTCAGGGTTCCCCGGAAGAGTTGCGGCACTCTACAGAGCCCCGTCTTGAGCAATTTTTGCGGGGTGAACCGGACGGCCCGGTGCAGTTCCATTACCCGGCGGCCGAATACGCTGAGGATCTGTTGGGGCCAATTGATGATTGAAGCACTTGTGCGTCTGGGGGCGGGTAGTCTGGGAGCGACAGCCACAACTGGACGGGCCGGGATGTTTTTATGGCGTCTACTGGCTCAGTTGCCAGCTTCGGTTCGCCGTCCTGGGGGAGTTGTGCGCCAGCTCTACAACCTCGGCGTGTTGTCCCTGATTATCATTCTGGTTTCGGGTCTCTTCGTGGGTATGGTGCTGGGTTTGCAGGGGTACAACACTCTGGTGGATTTTGGCGCTGAGGGTTCGCTGGGTACCCTGGTTGGCCTCTCTCTGGTGCGGGAACTGGGTCCGGTCATGAGTGCGCTGCTGTTTGCGGGCCGGGCGGGTTCCGCGCTGACGGCGGAAATTGGCCTGATGAAGGCGACCGAGCAGCTTTCTGCGTTGGAGATGATGGCGGTCGATCCGTTTCCCCGGGTGCTTGCTCCCCGCTGGCTGGCCGGATTTATCGCCATGCCGCTGCTGGCTGTGGTGTTTAGTGCGGTGGGTATCCTGGGAGGGTATCTCGTCGGAGTCGAACTGCTCGGAGTGGATGCCGGTTCCTACTGGACCAACCTCCGTACCAGTGTGGATTTTTACGATGACCTGCTGAATGGAGTTATTAAGAGTGTGGTGTTTGGGGCCGTGGTTTGCTGGGTGGCCCTGTTCCAGGGATATGATTGCGTACCCACTGCAGAAGGGGTGGGGCGCGCCACCACCCGTACGGTGGTGATGGCCTCCCTGGGGGTGCTCGGATTTGACTTTTTACTCACAGCCTTGATGTACGGAGAGGTGGGATGAACAACTCACGGGGGCTTGAACTGGCCGTAGGGATTTTTGTTGCGCTTGGGTTCGTGGCGCTGCTTTTTCTTTCGATCAAGGTCAGTAATCTGGCGGAGTATCAGGAGGGGGAGAGCTATACCCTGGTTGCCAATTTTCGTAATATCGGTGGCCTGCGGGCACGGGCACCGGTCACTGTAGCCGGGGTCCGGGTGGGCCGAATCGCGGCGATTGATTTCGATATGGCGACTTATTCTGCTCGGGTCAAACTCGCGATTGACAGCGACTATGACAAATTTCCGCTGGATACTTCGGCCAGCATTCGCACTTCCGGTTTGATCGGTGAACAGTATGTTGAGCTGGAGCCGGGAGGAGATCCGGACTACCTGGCGGATGGCGGAGAGATTGAGCTGACCCAGTCCGCGCTGGTGATGGAACGGATAATCGGTCAGTTTCTGTACGGCAAGGCATCCGGGGAGAAGTAAGGGTGCGTATTTCAGCAGTAGTGACCCTGTTTTTGGGGCTGCTTCTGGGGAGTCTCCCCTTCGGTTACAGCAACGAGCAGGATGCCCCCCTTGCGGTTGTGCAGCAGACCGCTGAACGGGTGTTGCAGGAGCTGGCTGTGGAGGGTGACCGTTACCGGGCCGACGAGTCGGCGCTCTACGCCATGGTGAGAGAGTTGGTATTTCCTCACTTTGATTTCGAGCGGACAGCCCAATGGGTTCTGGGGCGTTACTGGCGAGGGGCGACAGAGCAGCAGCAGCATCGGTTTGTGGAGGAGTTTTCGACTTTGATGTTGAGGACCTACGCCCAGGCTCTGCGGGAGTACGATGACGAGACCATCCACTATCTGCCACTGGTGATGGAGCCGGGGGCCAAACGGGTTACGGTTCAGACTGAAATTCTGCGACGGGCAGGTCCCAAAATTCCCATCGACTATCGCCTCATTGATCGTGGTGAGGGCTGGCGGGTTTATGACGTGGTGATTGAGAACGTCAGCCTTGTGATTACCTATCGCTCGGAGTATGCGGGTGTCATTGAATCAAAAGGGCTTGATGGGTTGATCGAAATGTTGGCGGAGCGTAACCAGGGGCGTGGAGGGGCGTGAGTTCAGTCAATTTTGCGGATGGCCTGATCAGGGTGAGTGGTCCGTTGACCCTGGAAACGGTAAGTCGGGTTCTGGGCGAGAGCCGCCAGTTTTTTTCCCGGGAGCTGCGAGGTGTTGATCTCGGCAGCGTGACTGAGGTTGACTCATCGGCTCTAGCGCTGATCGTGGAGTGGTTACAGCTGGCTCGGGCGGTCGGGGCCCAGCTTGGATTCGAGCAGATTCCACCGGTGTTGCTGGATCTGGCCCAGAGCTCCGGCTTTGGGGAGATCGAACCCTCATTCCGTAGTTGATTGAGCAGACTCTTCTAGCCGCTGTAAGGTCAGCGGCCGTCTGGCTAAATGCTGGGTGCGGGAGTGGCGGGCAACCTGGAGCCCCCTTTTTAAGTGACCTCAGGCTCAGGGGGGTGCTAAACCAGAAACAGGGCGGCCAGCCCCAGAAAGGTCAGGAACCCCACCACATCGGTGAGGGTGGTCAGTACCACCGTACTGGCCAGTGCAGGGTCGGCCCCGAGCTTATTCAGCACCACTGGAATCAGGAAGCCACCGGCGGCGGCAAAGATCAGGTTGATCAGCATGGCTGCGCCGATCACCGCAGAGAGATGGTAGTCCTGAAACCAGACCGCCACCACGACGGCGACAACCAGAGCCCAGATCAGTCCGCCGAGCATGCCGATTTGGGTCTCTTTGATCAGTAACTTGCGCAGATTGTGGCGGGTCACCTGGCCCAGGGCCAGACCGCGGATCGCCAGCGCCAGGCTCTGCCCCCCCGCATTGCCACCCATGCTGGCGACAATCGGCATCAGTACTGCCAACGCGACCATTTTTTCGATGGTCTGGTCAAACTGGCCGATGACCCAGGAGGCCAGAAACGCAGTGACCAGGTTGACCGACAGCCAGAGGGAGCGTCGCCGGGTACCACGCAGTACCGGGGTGAAGACATCCTCACTTTCGGCCAGGCCAGCCATACCCATAAAGGAGTGGTCGGCTTCGCTGCGCATCACGTCGACCACGTCATCAATCGTAATACGGCCGACCAGTTCCCCATCCGGATTGACCACGGGGGCGGAGATCAGATCCCGATCTTCGAACAGTTGTGCAACCTCGCTGGCAGGCATATCCACCGGGATGGCGGGGACGTCGCTGGCCATTAGCTCGGCGATGCCAGTCTCTGGCAGCTGGGTCAGCAGGTCAGTCAGGGCAACTACACCGATATAGTGGTCGGTGCGATCCACCACGATCAGCTTGTCGGTATCCTGGGGAATTCGGCCGCGACGGCGCAGGTAGCGCAGCACCACGTCGACATTGAGGTCGCTGCGGACCGAGATGGTGTCGGTGTTCATCAGACCACCGGCGCTATCGTCCGGATAGGAGAGAATCTGCTCCAGTCGTTGCCGGTCCTGGGCGCGCATGGCGCTGAGCAGACTGTCGATTGCCCCCTCCGGCAGCTCCGCGATCAGGTCGGCCTGTTCGTCGGGGTCCAGATTCTCTGTGGTGAGCAGCAGCTCTTGCGGCTCCATCTGGTCGAGAATGGCATCTCGAATACTCTCAGAGAGCTCCAGCAGTACTTCACCGCGGGCGCTGTCATCAATCTGCAGCCAGATGTGCGGTCGTACCTCTTCGGCCAGGTGTTCCAGAACCCGGGCCAGGTCTGCCGGGTGGTTGGCTGCAAGCAGATCGCGCAGTTCGCCGGAGTCGGCCTGTTGCAGCGCGCGCAGGACCAGGTCACTCAGGCTTTGGTCGCTCTCAGCTGGATGGCCTGACTCGATCATTCCGTTCATCTCTCGACCAGCTAAGGATTGGGGATTCTGGCCCCATTCTAGCTGTTTTGAATCAATTCTTGATCTGCTGATACCCAATCCGGAGCACCTGGATTATCGGAATTATCGGACTGCGGTTAGATTTGATGGGTTTCCGGAGGTTTATCAGGAGCAGTTGCTCAAGCACATGCGCCGGGTTCTGGGGTCGGAGCATCCTTGAGCGGTTGCCCCGCCAGGGGGAGGCGCTGTAACCAGTTGGCTCCGCTATAATCTTCGGAATTCTCGCCCGCCGGGCGATTGCGGGGATAGAGAGCTTGAACAAAATTAGACTTGCAGTGGTTGGCCTGGGTTATGTGGGCCTGCCGCTGGCGCTGGCATTTGGACGTACCGTCGAAACCCTCGGTTTTGATCGGGATACCCGCAAACTTGAGGGCTATCGGCAGGGGCTGGATCCAGCCGGAGAGGTGCCGCCCGAAGATTTTGTGGCCGCGCCCCATTTTCGAGTGAGTAGCGATCCTGCCGATCTGGCGGGGATGGACTACTACCTGGTGGCGGTGCCCACTCCGGTTGATGAGGCCCACCGCCCTGATCTATCCGCCCTGATAGCCGCCAGTGAGGTGATTGGTGCACAGTTGACCGCTGGCGCGGTGGTGGTCTACGAATCAACGGTCTATCCGGGGGTGACCGAGGATGTCTGTTTGCCCGTTCTGGAGCGAGTTTCCGGCCTCAGGGGTGGGGTTGATTTTCATGTGGGCTACTCCCCGGAGCGGATCAACCCGGGGGATCGTGAGCACCGGCTGGACAATGTTATCAAGGTGGTCTCCGGCCAGGATGACGCCACTCTCGACCGGGTGGTGTCTCTGTATGAGCGGGTGGTGAATGCGGGGCTCTTTCGGGCCTCAAGCATCCGGGTGGCGGAGGCTGCGAAAGTGATCGAAAACACCCAGCGTGATCTCAATATCGCTCTGGTCAATGAGCTGGCGATCATTTTCAATCGGATGGGCGTCGATACCAGCGAAGTGCTGGCTGCCGCCGGTTCAAAATGGAATTTCCTGCCGTTCAGACCGGGTCTGGTTGGGGGCCACTGCATCGGGGTTGACCCTTTTTATCTGACCTATGCCGCCCAGCAGCACGGTTACCACCCCCACGTGATACTGGCTGGCCGCCGGATCAATGACGGCATGGGTCGGTATATCGCCGAGCAGACGGTCAAACAGATCATCCTGAACGATAGACCGGTGAAAGGCGCTCGGGTGCTGGTGATGGGCCTGACCTTTAAAGAGGATTGTGCGGATCTGCGTAACTCCCGGGTGATTGATCTGGTGCAGGAGCTGGTTGGTTACGGGATTGAGCCCCTGGTGTGGGACCCCCTGGCTGATCCGGTTGATGCCCAAACCGAATATGGTGTTGAGCTGGTAGAACTGGAGGCGGTGGAGGATCTGGGTGCGGTGGTCGCTGCCGTAGCCCACCGCGAAGTGCGGGAAATTGATCTGGATAGCCTGGCCCTTCAATGCGGTGCTTCGGCCCCTTTTATGGATATTAAGTCAGCCTTTGATCCGGGGCGTCTGCGCAGTGCCGGTTTCAAAGTCTGGCGGCTTTAGGACGGCCTAGCCTATGAATGACCTGCATGAGCTTGGGGTGCTGCTGGACGCCCATATTCCGATTCTGGCGGTGGAGAGCAGTGAGGAGTCCCGGCTGGTGGAGCTGGTGCGGGATCTCGGTCGCCAGCGCATAGTTGGGGTTGCGTGCTGGAGTGCCAGCGAGGGGTTGCGTTATCTGGAACCAGCGGGCGAGGCAGAGCCCCACCATGCGGAACCCGCTGCGGTGCTGGCCCGGATCAAACAGATAGCGCTGCCGGGGATTTTCCTGCTACTGGATTTTCACCCCTGGTTGTCTGACCCCCTCAATATCCGCCTGCTGAAGGAGATCGCCCTCGACTACCAGCGGGTTCGGCGGACCCTGCTTCTGGTTAGCCATAAACTCGAACTGCCTGCCGAGCTATTGCCCTATTCGGCGCGGTTTTCCCCCGCACTTCCCGACCATCAAGCGCTAGAGCGCCTGGTACATGAGGAGGCAGATCGCTGGAACGGCCGCAGGGGTGGTGGCACCAAAGTGACCACCAATCGTCGAACCCTTTCAGCCTTGCTGCGGGTGCTGGGGGGGCTGAGTGAAACCGATGCCCGCCGGATCATTCGTACCGCCATTGCTGACGATGGTGCGATCACCAGTGACGATATCCCCAAGGCAAGCCAGACAAAATTCCAGCGTTTTGCTGCAGACGGTGTGCTCTCGTTCGAATATGACACCGCCCGGTTCGGGGAGGTGGGTGGACTGGAGCGGCTGAAGGCGTGGTTGGCCCAACGTCGTCCGGTATTCTTGAGTGAGCAGCCCCTGCCCGGGTTGGACCGACCCAGGGGTGTCATGCTGCTCGGAGTGCAGGGTTGTGGCAAGAGTCTGGCTGCGAAAGCGGTGGCCGGTAGCTGGGATCTGCCGTTGCTGGCCCTGGACTTTGGCGCCCTCTACAACAAATATCACGGTGAGACCGAGCGTAATCTGCGGGAGTCTCTGCGGCTGGCCGAGCTGATGTCCCCCTGTGTGCTCTGGCTGGATGAGCTCGAGAAGGGCGTTGGCGGCAGCGGCGGTAGGGAGGATGGTGGTGTCTCCCGTCGGGTGTTGGCAACTCTGCTGAGTTGGCTGGCGGAGAACGAAAAGCGGGTTTTCGTGGTCGCCACCGCCAACGATATTAATGTCCTGCCACCGGAACTGATTCGAAAGGGTCGGTTGGACGAAGTATTTTTTGTGGACCTGCCGCCAGCACCGGTCCGTGAGGAGATATTCTCCATTCACCTGGCCCGCCGTGAACTGGATTTGGAGCTGTTTGATCTGCCAGCGCTGGCTCTCGCCAGCGAGGGCTTTTCCGGGGCTGAAATCGAGCAGGGGGTGGTGGCTGGACTCTATGCCGCACTGGCCCAAAACCGGGGGCTGACCCAGGATATGGTGATGCAGGAGCTGGATCGTACAGAACCCCTCTCCCGGCTGATGTCCGAGCGGATCGAGGGTCTGAGGAGCTGGGCTGGGGGGCGGACCGTGTCGGCACACTGAGCCAGGGGCGCGGGTATACTCGTTGCTTTAATTCGAACGCTGACGGTTTCTGATGTCGGATCTGAACCCCAACTCTGCTGCGAAGAGAGCAACCGCCGGTGACCCACTCCATCGGGTCGATATGCCGTGGCAGGAACTGGTCTATATGGTGTTGGCGATGACCTTTGTGACGCTGCTGGTGTTGACCAATGTGATCGGCCAGAAGCTGTTTTACCTTTGGGGGCAGACCCTGACCGCCGGTTTGATCACCTATCCCCTGACGTTTCTGGTGACCGATATCGTCTCCGAGATTTTTGGCAAAAAGAGGGCTGACCGGATGGTCTGGGCCGGGTTTGCCATGTCGCTGTTGATGCTGGTTATTGTGCAGATCTCAATCCACCTGCCGGTCTCCCCCTACTGGAGTTCCGCGCTGGTGCCTGAGTTTAGTGATGGCGACCGCATGCAGCAGGCCTGGCTGGCCAGTTTCGGCGTGGGCTGGTGGCTGGTAAGCGGTTCCATGTGCGCTTATCTGGTGGCCCAGCTGCTGGATAACCGGCTGTTTCATTTCTGGCGGCGATTGACCGGCGGGCGACACCTTTGGTTGCGCAATAACGGTTCGACCCTGGTCTCCCAGCTGGTGGATACATTTATTGTCAACAGCTTTCTGTTTTACGGTGCCTTCGGCTGGGAGTTCTGGCAGGGTGTCAAAGTGATGTTCGTGATCTACCTGTTCAAGCTGGGCATTGCCCTGCTGGATACGCCCTTCTGCTATCTGGGAATCTATGGTGTACGGCGGCTGCTGCGCAGAAAAGGAGTGGCGGCTTGATTCGACATCTTGTGCTGGACTGGTCCGGCACCCTCTGTGACGATGAGGGTCTGACTCTGGATGCGACCAACCAGGTGCTACAGCACTACGGTGCGGCAGCGCTGGATCTGGCGAAGTATCAACGTGTTTTTCAGCTGCCGGTGGAGCGGTTTTACGAGCCCCTGATCGGTCCGGTGGCGAGAGCGGAGGTGGATGAGCTGTTCTTCCAGCACTACCGCCAGAAGAGTGGTTCTCACTCGTTGTTTCCCGGCGTGGCGGAGATGTTGCTGGAACTTAAGGGTTGGGGCTTTGACCTCTGTATTCTCTCCACCATGGAGCAGGCGTTGCTGGAGGTGCTGGTCGAGCGCGCCGGTATTGCGGACTATTTTCAGGAGATCAGGGGTTCCGCACCGGACAAGACCCAGGTGTTGCCGGAGATGGTTCAGCGGCTCGGGTTCGCGCCAGAGCGGACTCTCTATGTGGGGGATACCCCCCATGATATTGATGCTGCCCACGCAGCGGGTGTGGTGGCTGGGGCTGCGCTCTACGGTTACTGCGAAGAGGGTCGTTTGCGGGTCGCAAATCCGGATCACTGCTTCGACGATATTGGGGCAATGCACCGGCTGTGTCGCCAGGACTACCTGTTGGACAGTAATCGGCTGGTGCTGGCTACCGTGGGTGCGGTGGTTGCCAACGGGGCGGGGGCGGTCCTGCTGGTTCGTACCCGCAAGTGGGGCGACCGCTGGGGCATCCCCGGCGGCAAAATTGAATATGGCGAAACCATGGAGGCCGCCTGTCAGCGGGAGCTGCTTGAGGAGACCGGGCTCCAGTTGGGGAAGCTGAGGTGGCTGATGGTGCAGGATTGCATTGAGAGTCCGGAGTTCTGGGAGCCCCGCCATTTTCTGTTGATCAACTATTTTTGCCAGGTGGAGGGCCAGCCGCCACTGCGGAGCAATTACGAAAGCCAGCAGATTGGCTGGTATCCGCTAGCCGAGGCGTTGCAGAAAAATCTCAATCAGCCCACCCGCAGTGCCCTCGAAGAGAGCATTCGGCTCGGTTATCTGGAGAGACTATGACTGATCTGCTACTACCCGGTTTGGTGCAGATCCACAACCTGGTTTTCGACTGCATCATTGGCATCCTGCCCCAGGAGCGAGTCGAGCTGCAGCCACTGTGGCTGGATCTGGATCTGACGATTGATTTTGCCCCCTCCGCAGCCAGCGAAAGTGTGGCGGATACCGTGAATTACGCGGCGGTGTCGGAGCAGTTGGAGGCACTGGCGGTATCGGGCCAGTTTCAGCTGGTTGAAACCTTTGCGGTCCGCGCCTGTGAACTGCTGTTCGCCGAGCATCCGTTGGTGCAGCAGATTGCGATTACGGTGAAGAAACCCCGGGCCGTGGCTGCGGCAGAGCATGTGGGTGTGTTTCTGCAAAGGACCCGCCCGGCATGAAGGATTCAGGGCGGTCTCCGTTGTTGGGTCGAACTGCGCTGGTCACGGGTGCTGCCCAGCGGACCGGGCGGGGTCTGGCGCTGGCGCTGGCGGAGGCGGGCGCAGATATTTGCATCCACTATCATCGCAGCGGCGCTGAGGCTGAGAGTTTGCAGGCGAGGATTGAAGCCATCGGGCGGCGGGCCTGGTTGCTGCCGGCGGATCTGGCCCAACCGGGTTCTGCGGAAGCGCTGATCGAGCAGGTCAAAACAGAGGTCGGGGAGATCAACATCCTGATCAACAATGTTGGCAACTACCCCTTGATGTCGCCGCTGGAGCACAGCCCGGAGCTGTTGCGGCAAACCCTGGAAACCAATCTGCTGGCGCCCTTTGCTTTGATTCGCTCCGCTGTGCCGTTGTTACAGGCCGCAGAGACTGCGGATGTAATCAATATCGGCTACGCTGGGGTTGAGTATGCGCTGGGTCATCTCCGGGCCATGGCCTATCAGATCAGCAAAACGGCCTTGTTGCAGCTCACTCGCAGTCTGGCGCTGGAGCTCGGCCCCATGGGGATTCGTATTAACATGGTCAGTCCTGGCCATCTGGAGAACTCTGTTGATCTGCCGACGGTTATTGACACTCATGTGCCCCTGGGGCGGGCCGGTCGGATTGAGGACATCACCGGAGCTGTCCTCTATCTACTACAGCCGGGGAGTTATATCCACGGGGCGAATCTGGAGGTTTCCGGTGGCTATCGGATGAGCTTGGCCGAAAATTGTAGAGACACGTAGACTGGTTGGATTCATAAGCAGGAAGAACGATGACTCGATTTACCGGTAGCGAAAGCTACGTCGCAACAGATGATCTGATGATGGCTGTCAATGCGGGTATTGCCCTGCAGCGGCCGCTGCTGATCAAGGGTGAGCCCGGGACCGGCAAGACCATGCTGGCGGAAGAGGTGGCCAACGCGTTGGGGTACCCCCTGATCCAGTGGCACATCAAATCCACCACCAAGGCCCAGCAGGGGCTCTATGAATACGATGCGGTCTCACGCCTGCGGGACTCCCAGCTGGGTGAGGACAGAGTCCACGACATCAGCAACTACATTCTCAAGGGCAAGCTGTGGGAGGCGTTTGATGCGGATGAGCAGGTGGTCCTGCTGATCGACGAGATCGACAAGGCGGATATCGAGTTTCCCAATGATCTTCTGCAGGAACTCGACCGCATGGAGTTCTATGTTTACGAGTTGCGCAAACTGGTCAAGGCAAAAACGCGGCCTATCGTGATCATCACCAGCAATAACGAGAAAGATCTGCCGGATGCGTTTTTGCGCCGCTGTTTCTTCCACTATATTCAGTTCCCGGACCGGGAGACCATGCAGCGGATTATCGATGTTCACCATCCAGACATTAAGCAGGAGGTGGTGCGTGAAGCGCTGGAGGCTTTTTTTGACTTGCGAGAAGTGCCGGGGCTGAAGAAAAAACCCTCCACCTCAGAACTACTCGACTGGCTGAAATTGTTGATGGCGGAGGATATCCCGGCCGAGGCTCTGCGCAGCAGTGATACCAAGCTGACGATTCCGCCCCTGCATGGGGCTCTGATCAAAAATGAGCAGGACGTGCATCTGTTCGAAAAGCTGGTCTTTATGGCCAGGCGCGAAAACCGCTAGTCCGGTGTTTGTCGATTTTTTCTATCGAGTGCGTGAGGCTGGTGTGCCCGCCACTCCAAGGGAGTTTCTGACCCTACTGGAGGCTATGACCACCGATGTCGCCGGCTATTCCGTGGACGAGTTCTACTATCTTGCCCGCACTGCTCTGGTGAAAGATGAGAAGTACTACGACCGGTTTGATCAGGTTTTCGCCGAGCTTTTCGAAGGTCTGGAAAAAGTCGATTTCGGCATTGACGCGGACATCCCGGAAGCGTGGTTGCGGCGGGAGCTAGAGCGGCTGCTCAGTGACGAAGAGAAGGCTGCGGTTCGGGGCATCTCTGACTGGAACGAATTGATGGAGCTTTTCCGTCAGCGGCTGGCGGAGCAGAAAGAGCGGCACCAGGGCGGTAATAAATGGATAGGCACCGGGGGTACGTCACCGTTCGGCGCCTATGGCTTTAACCCTGCCGGGATCCGTGTGGGTCAGACAGAGTCCCGCCATCGCCGGGCCACCAAAGTCTGGGAGAAACGCAATTTTCGCGACCTCGAT
>JAKLLR010000056.1 GCA_022014175.1 Gammaproteobacteria bacterium
GAACCCATGCCATGACTGAAATCTCTGCCACGCCCTATCCGTTTGAATTTGACCCGGCCGCCACCGCTCTACTCATTATCGATATGCAGCGGGATTTCGTTGAACCCGGTGGCTTTGGCGAGATGTTGGGCAATGATGTCAATCTGTTGCGCAGCACCATCGTCCCCTGCAAATCGCTTCTGGATACGGCCCGCAAGGCAGGGCTAATGGTCATTCATACCCGCGAAGGCCACAGACCCGATCTGAGCGACGCATCGTCGAGCAAGTTGGCACGGGGCAAGGGGGCCAAGCGCATCGGCGACTCTGGTCCCATGGGGCGGATTTTGATCCGGGGCGAGCCGGGGCAGGAGATCATTCCTGAGCTTGCGCCCCAGCCAGGAGAGCCGGTGCTGGATAAACCCGGCAAAGGCGCCTTCTACCAGACCGACCTTGAACTGATTCTAACCAACCGGCGGATTCGCAGCCTGATCGTCGCTGGCGTAACCACCGAGGTCTGCGTCCACACCAGCGTACGCGAGGCTAACGACCGGGGTTACGAGTGCCTGGTTGTCAGTGACGCGGTGGGCTCCTACTTCCCAGAATTCCACCGAGTCGCCCTGGAAATGATCGTTGCGCAGGGTGGCATCTTTGGCTGGGTCAGTGACTCCACCAAGGTCTGTGACAGCCTCATTGCGGCTCTGCCGTCCGACTCATGAAAGCCAACCACCTATCCGCGAGGTTCTCCCCATGAACACCACCCGACCCAAACTCTGGTGCACCGGTGACTGGAATGCGTTTTTTGGTTTTGGCACCAATATTCTGGTCAACGTGCTGACCCTGACCGCTCTGTTGCGCTATGTCCTGAAACTGCCGGACGAGCTGATCTTTGGCCGGATTCTACCGGCCACCGGACTCATGCTGTTTCTGTCTACTCTCTACTACGCGTGGCTGGCCTGGAAACTGGCGACCAAAGAGGGGCGCGACACGGTTTGCGCCCTGCCCTCAGGCATCAGTGTGCCCCACATGTTCGTGGTCGTATTCGTGATCATGATGCCGATCGCCGGCACAACCGGGGATCCGATCAAGGGCTGGGAGGCGGGCCTGACCTGGGTCTTCGTGCAGAGTTTCGTGCTGATGATAGGGGGGTTCGTCGCGCCCTATATCAAAAAGATCACCCCAAGGGCCGCACTGTTAGGTGCGCTGGCCGGGGTCTCCATCGCTTTCATCTCCATGCGACCCGCATTGGAGATGTATATGGATCCGGTGATCGGCGTTGTCTGTTTTGCGATTCTGCTGGCGAGTTGGTTCGGTGGCGTACGCTACTGGCGCGGTATTCCTGCCGGTTTGGTGGCCATCGCCGTGGGTTCGTTGATCGCCTGGGGCGGCCTCGCCATCGGCTTCGACTTCGGGGGTATGAGTCTGTCCGGTCTCGGAAGTTCGTTCGCCAATTTCGGCTTCTCCATTCCTTTGCCCGCCTTTGGCCATGTCTTCAGTGGTTTTGAATTCATCGCCGTGATCCTCGTCACTGCCATCCCTTTTGGCATCTATGATCTGGTCGAGGCCATGGACAACGTTGAGAGCGCGGAGGCCGGTGGTGACCGATTCCCCACCACCCGGGTACTAACCGCCGATGGCGTGGTCAGCCTGGTGGGCTGCCTGATGGGTAACCCCTTCATCAACGCGGTCTATATTGGCCATCCGGGCTGGAAGGCAATGGGTGGCAGGATCGGCTACTCAGCAGCCACCGGTTTTATGGTGCTAGCGCTCTGCTGGTTTGGCATTGTCGCTGTGATGATGGCGCTGATCCCGGTGGTGGCAATTCTGCCGATACTGCTCTATATCGGCATGCTGATCGGTGCCCAGGCTTTTCAGGAGACTCCCAAATCCCACGCCCCGGCAGTGGTGCTGGCCCTGGTTCCTCAGGTCGCCGCCTGGGGCAAACTGCAAATTGATAGCGCCCTGGGTGCCGCTGGCACCAACGCCGCCGAAGTTGGTATGGATGCATTGGCGGGCACCGGCGTGCTTTACCACGGGCTCGAAGTGCTCGGTGGTGGCGCGATTCTGGTCAGCCTGATACTAGCCGGCATCACCGCCTGCGTAATCGATCGAAACTTTGTCCGGGCCGCGGGTTTTGCTATAGCAGGCAGTGGGCTGACCTTTTTCGGTTTCATGCACGGTGAAGCGATTGGCCTGGCCAGGAGCCCGACTGTCGCGATCTCCTATCTCGTTCTTGCCGCCGGGTTCTACGTCTACTCCAGAGTCTCGGCGTCCAAACCAGAGGCAGCCGTAGCTGGCGCAGGGGCAGGGGCAGTGCAGTGAGCGGAAATCAGTGCCCAACCCAGCCAGACACACGCGTCCTGAATATCGATTTTTTCCGCCGCAACTTACATGCAACGTTACCTAGCAGTTTTTAACCCAACCGGAGCTTATTGCTATGCATCACACTGATTCCGCCCAACAGACCCGCAAACCCGCGAAAATCAACACCCGCCACCGCTTCGTGCCCGCCGCCGCACTGGTGCTCGCGGCAGCACTGCTGGCGCCGGTGGCGAACGCGGGTTCGGCCGTGTTTGCCACCACCAATATTCAGTATCTGTACGGCACTTCATACGCCGACTTTGCCCCCGGTGGCGGTTTCGACGAAACCGACGAGGCGAGCATCATTACGATTGAGCATTTCAACGCCTGGGCCTATGGCGATAACTTCATCTTTGTTGATATCACCAACCCGACCGGCGAAGGCGATGCCTTTGGCACCACCACTGAGTCAGATTCCAGCTTTTACGCGGAAATCTCACCCCGTCTCTCATTCGGCAAAATCTTCGGCAAGGATCTCTCCTACGGCATCATCCAGGATGTGCTTTTTACCAGCACCCTGGAAATTCCGGAATCCCCGGTTGAACAGACCTGGCTCTACGGTCTGGCGGTCGATCTCAAGCTACCCCACTTCAATTTTTTTCAGGTGAACTGGTATATCCGGGACGACCAGACCAGTGGCGTTGATACCGGTCAGCAGATCACCCTGGCCTGGGCCGCCCCGTTCAAAATTGGGCCGGTACCCCTGAGTTTTGAGGGCTTTTTCGATTACGCATGGGGGGAAGACCCGAAACAGGACAACATCATCACCGCCCCCCGCCTGTTGGTGGATGTGGGTGAACTGGCCGGCTTCGGCGGCGGCAAACTCCAGGCAGGCATTGAGTACCAAATCTGGAAAAACAAGTTTGGCATCGACGGCATGGATGAAGATGTCGCCCAGGCCATGGTGAAGTGGATCTGGTAACAGACCTTGCCCGCTCACCAAGACTGCGCAGAGAGGGTTACACCACCAATGCCCCCGACCAGTTCCAGGGTCGAATTACGTCGGCTCAGCAAGCGCTTTGGCACGGTTCAGGCCTGCGCCGGGGTGGATCTCCACCTCGGCGCGGGGGAGGTAGTGGCGCTCCTGGGTGAAAACGGTGCGGGCAAAAGCACCCTCATGAAGCTGCTTTACGGCGTCTACCCACCAGACAGTGGCGATATTTTGATCGATGGTCGACCCGTGATTGTGGATTCACCGCGCCGGGCTCGAGCCCTCGGTATCGGCATGGTGTTCCAGCAGTTCAGTTTGATTCCGGCGCTTAGCGTGCGTGAAAACCTGATGCTCGCCTACCCGGGCGCACCCTGGTGGCAGGGTTCCAGCGCCGGGGCCTGGTCCCGGGTGCTGCAACGCCTCGAAACGCTGGCGCCGGAGGTGCATCCAAACTCAAAAGTGGCGGAACTGGCGGTAGGGCAGCGCCAACAGATCGAGTTGATTAAAGTGCTCAATCTGGACGCCAGCATAGTGATTCTGGACGAGCCCACCTCGGTACTCACCCCACAGGAAGCGGAGCGGCTCTGGGGAATGGTGCGACAACTCGCCGACAGCGGCCATACCCTGGTCTTCATTACCCACAAAATGGAGGACGTGATGGCCTGCACGGACCGGGTTGCCGTCATGCGCAATGGCCAGGTGGTGGAGGAATGCCGGGTAGCAGACACCACAGAACAGGCTTTAGTGACCCGCATGATGGGTGGCAGCCTGTCTGAGGATGGGCTGCGCATCGATTCCCCCCGACCCCGGGCCCACCGGGTCTGGATGAAAAACATCTCAGCTACACGCCAGGGCGAGCATATCCGGGGAATTGACCTAAAGCTCATGCCCGGAGAAATTCTCGGTATCGCCGGTGTCTCCGGCAACGGACAACACCTGTTCGCAGACGCCATGGCGGGGTTGGTGCCTTTAACTGAAGGTGAGCTGATTATTGATGGGGAGGTGGTCGTCGGCCCAAAGATGCGTCCCGCAATCGCAGGACGCCTCGGCTACATTCCGGAACAACCGGCTGTCAATGCGGTTGCCGGTGATCTGGATCTCACCATCAACGCGGCACTGGGGCGTTTCAAAGCACTTGCCCTGTTTCCCGACTGGGACGCAGAACGCAAACGGACCGAGGAGTTGATCAACGCCTTTAATGTGCGGCCGCCAGATCCTGCTCTCGCAGTTGGTCAGCTCTCAGGGGGCAATCTGCAAAAACTGGTTGTGGGCCGGGAGCTCGCCACTCCCCGGGAACTCATTATCGCCTGTTATCCCACCATGGGCCTGGATGCGGGTGCTGCGCAGGCCATCTATCAGGCCCTGTTTAAACAGGTCAGCGCAGGCGCCTGCATGCTCTGGATTTCAGAGGATCTGGACGATCTGTTGCAGTATGCCCATCGCATCGCGGTACTACACGCTGGCGAAATAGTCGGCGTAATCGAGGCGAAGCAGGCTGACCGATATAGCCTTGGGACCTGGATGACTGGCGGCGTGTCATCGAGCCAGTCCATCGCTGAAACTGCGGCGCTGGATCCATGAAAGGACTCGCAGCAATCGTTCAGCATTCCAGCAGTCGGGGAGCTTTATCGGCCCTTTTGTTTACTCTGGCTTGCCTTGGGTTCTTTTGGCTCAATGGACACCAACCGGTTGCCCTGTTCCGGGAGATGGTCCTGGGTGCCTTCGGCGACGGCTATGCTTTGAGTGAAACCCTGGTCAAAGCAACCCCGATACTTTTTTGCGCTCTGGCCGTGGCTCTGCCAGCTCGGCTTGGTCTGATTTCCGTTGGTGGCGACGGCCAGCTCTATTTCGGTGCCCTGACTGGAACTGCGGTGATTCTGGCCCTCGGTGATCTGTCCGCGCCAGTCATGTTGCCGCTGATGCTGCTGGGCGCTGCCGCTGGCGGTGCCTTATGGGGGGCCCTAGCCGGCGCGCTTCGGGCCCGCATCGAGGTTAATGAAACTATCTCTACCCTGCTACTAAACTACATCGCGGTACTGCTGGTGGATTATGCTGTGCATGGTCCCTGGAAGGATCAATCCAATCTCGGCTGGCCTGCCACATCCCCCTTTCCTGCCGGGGCCATCCTGCCCACCTTCTTTGATACCCGGGTCCACCTGGGCCTGTTGCTGGCGGTAATTGCCGCAGTATTGCTCTATATCTTCGCCAGCCGCAGCCGCTGGGGGTTAGGCCTGACCCTGTTGCGCAGCAATCAGCGAGTTGGCCGGGGCGCTGGTATCAATTATCCCCTCAATGTCCTGCTGGTCATGGGTATTGGCGGCGCCCTGGCGGGCCTGGCCGGAATCGCGGAAGCCTCCGTGATCCAGGGGCGCTTGCAGGGCGGATTATCTGCCGGTTATGGCATCAGCGGATTTCTGGTTGCCTGGCTGGCGGGGCAGAAATTTCTGCTAATTATTCCCCTTGCCGTGCTCATGGGCGGCCTGCAAGCCTCTGCCGATAGCCTCCAGCTATTTGCCCAGATGCCATCGTCCAGCGCAGTGATTCTGCAGGGCATACTGTTTGCCATCGTGCTGGCAGTGGGTGGTCGGTGGCGAGAGAGGATGGTCCCATGAGCGATCTGTTCAGCCCGGAAATGCTCTCTTTCATCGCCGCCGCATTGCGCAGCTCGACCCCGGTTTTGCTGGTGGTTCTGGGGGAGACGCTGACCCAACGCGTCGGTGTTATTAACCTTGGCGTCGAGGGGCAAATGCTGGTGGGGGCGATCACCGGATTCGCGGTTACTCTGGCCAGCGGCAGTCCCACTCTGGGTCTGCTGGCAGGCATGTTCGCGGCCACGCTGCTCTCCGCCGTTCACGCATTACTCAGCCTCTATTTTGGTGCCAACCAGATCGCCAGCGGTCTCGCGGTGCTGATTCTTGGTGCCGGCCTGAGTGCCTTTTATGGCATCCCCTACGTTGGTGAGAAAATTTCTGGGTTTGGCAGCATGGCCGGTGTGCCGCTGCTTGGTCCGTTGCTGGGTCAGCTTTCGGTCTCGGTTCTGATCGCCCTGCTACTGACCCCCCTGATAGGCGTATGGCTCTATACCACCCGCACCGGGCTGGCCTGGCGGGCAGTGGGGGAGTCCACCGAATCGGCACGCGCGATGGGCATTAATCCGTTGCTTATCCAGTGGCTTGGGGTGCTGGTCGGGGGGTTGCTATCGGGTCTGGCCGGCGCGGCCCTGTCCGTTGACTACACCAGTAACTGGATCGAAAACATCTCCTCTGGCCGGGGGCTGGTTGCTGTTGGCCTGGTAATCGTGGCCCGCTGGAATCCTTACCTGGCGCTGCCGGCAGCACTACTTTATGGAGGCTCCGAAGCACTCTACCTGCGTATGCAGACCTGGGGGGTTGGAGTTTCACCCTATCTGCTCTCAACGCTGCCCTATGTCATTCCGCTGTCGGTTTTGGTCGTCACATCTGGACGGCTGCGGCAAAGGGGCGGCGGCATGCCCGAAGGCCTGAAGGCCGTATTCAAAGGGTCCTGACACTTTCTCTTTCATGTTCTCAAGGAGTATCTCTATGAAAAATCTGTTTATCACAATCACCGCAGCCCTGTTGGCAGCGCTGTGCGGGCAGGCCATCGCCGCCACCAAGGTGGGTTATATCTACGTTGGCCCCCGCAATGACTTTGGCTACAACTACGCCCAGGACCAGGGGCGGATCTACCTGGAAGAGAACCTGCCCGGGGTGGCAACCGTCTCGTTCGAAAACATTCCGGAGAATGCGGATGTTGAACGGGTGATGGAGCGCATGATCCGCTCCGGGGTGACGGTGCTCTTCCCGACCAGTTACGGTTATCTGGACAACGCACTGAAGGTGGCCAGCAAGTATCCGGAAGTCACCTTTATGCACTCTGGTGGTTTCAAACTGGCACCGAATCTGGGCACCTACTTCGCCGGAATCGATGAGGCGATGTACCTGGCGGGCGTTACCGCTGGTGCCGCCAGTAAAACCGGAAAACTTGGCTTTCTGGCGGCGCATCCGATTCCCCAGGTGCTGCGCAATATCAACGCCTTTACCCGGGGCGCTCAGCGTGTGAACCCGGCAATCACCACCACAGTGGTCTGGACTGGCACCTGGTCTGACCCGGCCAAGGAGTCGGAAGCCGCCAACTCCCTGATCGACAGTGGCGCCGATGTGATCACCGGTCACGTGGACTCTCCCATCACCTATACCCGGGTCGCTGAGAAACGGGGGGTTTTTTCGGTGGGCTACCACGCAGATGCCAGTAAATTCGCCCCTGAGGGGTGGCTGGTCGGTGCGATCTGGAACTGGGGTCCGATGATGGTCAACATTGTTAAAAGCGTGGAAGACGGCAGCTGGATATCCGGACACATTCGTGGTGGCCTGAAAACCGGTGATTCCATACTCAGCGCCTACGGCCCCAGTGTCAGTTCAGAGACTCAGGATCAGGTCGCCGCACTGCAGGCAGAGATTTTGACCGGCGCTTTTAATATCTGGCAGGGACCGATCCTTGCCCAGGACGGTAGCGAAAAGGCCGCGACTGGGGCGGTGCTCAGCGGAACGGGGCTGGAGGGGATGGACTTTCTGGTTCAAGGGGTTGTCGGTCAGGTGAAGTAACACAACCGACGTCAGTAAAGCCCATGAAAACCGATGCCGTTAAGCTCCACAGCCTTGATTTCGCCTGTCTGAAACGGATCTACGCAGGCGGCGCGCTGACCCCGTCTGCTCTGGTAGAGACGCTGATCGCCCGCCGACAGGGCGACGGCGATCCGGCGGTCTGGATCAACCAGGTTCAGGATAACCAGTTGCGTGCCAGAGCAGCGGAGCTGGAGATCTGCGGCCCCGAGGAACTACCGCTATTCGGCATCCCCTTTGCTGTGAAGGACAACATCGACGTGGCCGGAATGCCAACCACCGCAGCCTGCCCCGAGTTCACTTACATTGCAGAAGAGACCGCCCCCGCAGTACAGCGTTTGCTGGATGCCGGAGCGATTTTGATCGGTAAAACCAACCTCGATCAGTTCGCCACTGGCCTCACCGGTTGCCGTAGCCCCTACGGCAGCCCGAGTAATCCGTTTAATCCCGACTATATCAGTGGCGGCTCAAGTTCAGGCTCCGCCGTGGCGGTCGCCCAGGGGCTGGTGAGCTTTGCCCTCGGCACTGATACCGCCGGGTCGGGTCGGGTTCCCGCCGGGTTCAACAACATCGTCGGACTGAAGCCCGCCCCTGGGCTGGTCAGCACCCGGGGCCTGGTGCCTGCCTGCCGCTCTCTGGATTGTGTCTCGGTGTTTGCGCTCACCTGTGGCGATGCCAGCCGGGTACTTGAGGTGATCGCCGGATTCGACGCCGCTGACCCCTATTCCTGTGCGGAGCGGGTTGTAACTGAGGTTGGCGGATCGGGTCGGTTCGGCATCCCACGCCCGGAACAACTGGAATTTTTTGGGGATGAGGCCAGCGCGGTGGCTTTTACCGCAGCCATCACCGCGTTTACCGAGTCAGGTTATACGCCGGTGGAGATCGACTACCAACCTTTTCGAGAGGTGGCGCAGCTGCTCTACCAGGGCCCCTGGCTGGCGGAACGCTATCTTTCCATTGAGGAGTTTCTGGGCAGCCGAGCCGATGCGGAGCTGGTTCCAGTGGTGAGTGAGATCATTCAGCAAGGCGCTACCATTAGTGGCACAGAGACGTTCCGCGGATTGCATCAACTGCAGGCGCTGCGTCAGCAGTTGGGATTAATCTGGAACGAAATCGATTTTGTGGTGACCCCTACCGCACCCACCATCCACACTTTGGCAGCGGTAGCGGACGATCCCATCGGACTGAACGATCAACTCGGCTACTACACCAACCACGTTAATCTGCTGGGGCTCTGCGCCATAGCCGCCCCCTGTGGCTTTTTTCCGGCTGGCCTACCGTTTGGTATTACGCTGCAGGCGCCTGCAGGGGCCGAATCTGGGCTGCTGAAAATAGCCGACCAGATCCACCGGCAGACTACCCAAACCCTGGGTGCCACCCCTTGGCGCCTGACAGATACGCCGAGTTTGGCTGAACCCGAACCGGACGCCTTCATTGCCACGGAGACTCTGACCATAGCGGTTTGCGGCGGGCACATGCAGGGCTTGCCGCTAAACTCGGATTTAACCAGCCGAGGCGGCCGACTGCTCGCGGTCACCCGGAGTGCACCCAGCTACCGGCTATATGCTTTTGCGCAGATGCAACCCCCACGCCCAGGCCTGGTGCGGGATCCGGACGGGGGTAGCATCAGCCTTGAGCTCTGGACCCTGCCTCTGGATCAGGTCGGTACATTCCTGGCTACGGTGCCGTCGCCACTCTGCATTGGCACTATTGAGCTGGCCGATGGCAGCTGGAGCCAGGGGTTTCTGTGTGAGTCCTGGGCGCTAACGGGTGCGACCGAGATTACTGCCCATGGCGGCTGGCGGGCCTGGCTGGACAGTATCGGTGCGGATGAGCAACGTGGTTGAACAAATCTTACTGAACCCAATCACAGGGCCGCACCGCACAGTGCAGCGCTGACAATTCTGGAGAAAATCCTATGTCCGAACTTTATATTGATGCCGATCCTTATCCCTGGCCCTTTGACGGTCAGCTTAAGCCAACTAACACTGGCCTGATTGTGATCGATATGCAGACCGATTTCTGCGGTCCTGGCGGTTATGTCGACCATATGGGCTATGACCTCTCCCTGACCCGGGCACCGATCGGCCCAATCCAGAGGGTATTAAGCGCATTTCGCGCCGGTGGGTTCCCTATCTTTCACACTAGGGAAGGGCACCGTCCTGACCTGAGCGATCTGCCCGCCAACAAGCGCTGGCGCTCACAGCGGATCGGCGCCGGAATCGGTGACTCCGGCCCCTGCGGACGAATTCTGGTTCGGGGCGAACCGGGTTGGGAACTCATTCCAGAACTGGCCCCACTGCCTGGGGAACCGATTATCGACAAACCGGGCAAAGGCTCTTTTTGCGCCACCGATCTGGAACTGATGCTGCGCGTGCGTGGCGTACGCAACTTGGTATTGACGGGTATTACCACTGACGTCTGCGTTCATACCACCATGCGGGAGGCTAACGACCGGGGCTTAGAATGTCTATTGCTGGCCGACTGCTGTGGTGCCACCGATCACGCTAACCACCTCGCAGCTCTTAATATGATCAAGATGCAGGGCGGAGTATTCGGCGCTGTAGCAGATTCTGCCGCACTACTTAAAGGTATCGACAAATGACTGTTAATGCATTGATATTCGCCGACCTGCTACAACAGGTGGCTGACCCGGATCAACTGTCATGGGAGCAGTTGCGCCCCGGCGTCCAGTTTCATGCTCTATATGGTCGTCCTGACGAGGCTCCCGCCGCTGCCCTGTTGCGTTATGCTCCGGGTGCCACCGTGCCAAAACACCGACATCCAGCCTTTGAGCACATTCTGGTTCTTGAGGGTTCCCAGCAGGATAGCAATGGCGTGCATACTGCCGGCACTCTTCTGGTCAGCCCGCCCGGCACTGCCCACGCGGTCACTAGCGAAAACGGCTGCATCGCCCTTGCCATCTGGGCCGCAACAGTGGATTTTGGCGAATAGTGACTCCACCAAATTTCATAAGCTAGCGCTCTTTCTCCCTCAGGCTCCGCTGCTCTGAGAATACTGCTCATTACCACCAAACAACTTTCCGCACCCCTACCCTTTTTATCTACAATTAACATCATATATATTAACTATCCTATTGATTAATATTATCTTTTATGGCCTATAAGCTTTAATCGAAACTCTCAGGGTTCTGAATGGCTTGGGCTCGAACCACCGCTTTTGTATAGTTGACAACTGTCTGGCGAAACAGCGACCCCACCGATGCAGCCCCGAATCAGCATGATCACATTGGGTGTATCTGATCTCACCAAATCAGTGCAGTTCTACCAGCAGGGCCTGGGGCTTCCCCTGGAGGAATCACCTCCTGAGGTGGCATTCTTCAACCTCAATGGAAGCTGGCTTGGCCTCTATGGGCGAGAGGCCCTGGCGGCAGATGCAACCGTCTCTGCCAAAGGCTGGGGGTTTGAGGCATTCACTCTCTCTCATAATGTTCAGACTGAAGCCGAGGTCGATGCGGTCATAGCTCAGGCGATAAACGCCGGCGCAACGCTGGTAAAGAAGCCACAAAAAACGTTCTGGGGCGGATACTCTGGATACTTCAAAGATCCAGACGGGCATTTGTGGGAAGTGGCCCACAACCCGTTGCTCTGGATTGGCCCCAAAGATGAATAAACCCAACTAAAGCACGGCTGAGGGCTGCCATCGAACCCTAGACTTGACCACCGCAACCACAGGACCGATTGAACCATGCCAGAGACTGGCCCCGTTACCATCAGCACCGCCCGGCGCATTCGCCCGGGCATGGAGGCCGCATATGAAGCCTGGGTTCGGCAGATTATTGCGGCCGCCACCCGGTTTCCGGGCCATCTCGGGGTTGACGTGCTGCGCCCTGCCCCTGGCAGCGGCGGCGAATATGTGCTGCTAACCCGGTTCGATAGCTATAGGAATCAAATCGCCTGGGAACACTCCGGCGAGCGCGCTGAGCTTCTCGAACAGCTCTCGGAGATGACCGATGGCGAAACCAAAGTCTCCAAGGTCTCGGGCCTTGAGTTCTGGTTTGCCCTGCCCGAAGTTCCAGCACAAGCCAAACCCAACCGGCACAAAATGGCACTGTTGCTCTGCGGGGTTGTCTTTCTGCTGGTTCTTGCAATTAATCTGTCGGCTGGAGAGCAGTTGGCCCGTCTGCCGCTAGCGGTTCGGGCAGCAGTGCTTTCGATCGCCCAGGTTCTGCTGCTCACCTACATCGTGATGCCCCGAATCACGGCGTTACTAAAAAGCTGGTTGTACGGCCTGGAGCAGGATTGATCAGCCGCCGGGTCAGGCGGATCTGACCTAACTGGCCCAACGGCCATCCCCAGAACAATCATCACGAATCAGGTCTATGACAACTGAAAACAGTTTTCCCCAGAGCGGGCACTGCACCTGCGGTGAAATTCACTTCACGCTGAAAACACCACCCCTGTTCGTGCACTGTTGTCACTGTAGCTGGTGTCAGCGGGAGAGCGGCTCGGCGTTTGCGCTCAACGCGCTGATCGAAGCCGATCGGCTCGAAGTCACCCAGGGCACCCCGGAGATGATCGAGCTACCATCCAACAGTGGTAAGGGGCAGCAGGTCTTTCGTTGCCCCGGCTGCCATACTGCGCTCTGGAGCCAGTATGGCGCTGCGGGTGAGGCGATCAGTTTCGTTAAAGTCGGCGTACTGGAGAATCCCGACAGCTGCCCGCCGGATATCCATATCTTCACCTCGACAAAACTAAGCTGGGTTCAGCTGCCGCCGGAGACCCCGGCATCTGAGACCTACTATCGCCGCAGTGAACAGTGGTCGGCGGCTAGCATCGCCCGTTACAACACAGCATTGGGTCGAACCTGAATCGTCGTTACGAGAGCATCCATACAGCCATGCCCCCAACCACCCAACAGCTCACCGTGCCGGATGACGAGATCGAGCTCTCTGCAATCCGCGCCCAGGGTTCCGGCGGACAGAACGTCAACAAAGTTTCGTCCGCGGTTCACCTGCGGTTTGATATCAATGCATCCTCTCTACCCAACGAGGTTAAGGAGCGGCTGCTGCAGCAGAAGGATCGCCGTATCAGTAACGAGGGGGTGCTGGTCATAAAAGCCCAGCGCTTCCGCACCCAGGAGAAGAACCGGGATGATGCCATCAAGCGTCTGCATGAGTTAATCAGCAGCGCAACAGTGATCCAGAAAGTCCGCCGCCCGACCCGGGCCACCCGCAGCTCCCAGAACAAACGCATGGACCAGAAAGCCCAGCGGGGCCGCACCAAACAGCTGCGGGGCCGGGTCTCTGACGACTAAACCCGTCCAAGCCTACAGGTAAAACAGCATGGCAATAACAGGTTCATGTGTATGCGGTGCGGTGACCTACCGGGTCGATGGCAAGCTGACCGACGCCCGCTCCTGCCACTGCTCGATCTGCCGCAAGGCGTTCAGCGCCCAGGCTTCGGCAACCGCACTGGTTGACCCCGCAACGTTCAACTGGGTCTCCGGCGAAGCGCTACTGAGCCGTTTCGAGTCCAACAGCGACACCGGAGTGATGTTCTGTAGCCGCTGCGGATCAACCCTCTGTGGCACGCAACTCGGCGAGGTGCATAGCCTGACCCTGGGTTGTGTTGATGGTGATCCCGGCATCACTCTGAGCAGGCATATCTTCGTTGGGTCAAAAGCCCCATGGGAGGTCATCCCCAAAGGCATCCCCCAATACGACCGCAACCCGCTAGCCGGCGACAAAAAAGGCCCCTACAACAGTGACAATCTCACACCAGGAGACAACCAGAATGAGTAAGCCCCGCAAAAAGCCAGATGCAACGAAACCGCAACCAAGAAAATCAAAAGGCCCCGCCGAACCGACCCCCACAACTAAGACACAGCTGACGCCGACCGATACCCCGGATCAGAAAAAGCCGGGCCTCGGAGAGATACACCTCAATCCGCCCGCAGTCTGCAAAGTGCCCACCACGGAAGAGATGAATGAGTACCGCAGCGCTGCCACCTTCATTCAGGCACTGGCTGAAGAGGCGCAGGAGTGGCACAGGCAGTTGCCGGAGAACTACAAGCCCGCAGTGAGCGCAGTGCTCTACGGCGGTGTTCAGGTTGCCGTCCACACCATGTCTCAGGTGAGCTTTCACGGTATCCGCATCGAAGGGCTGTTAAACGGCAACCCCTGCTCTCTATTTGCCCATCAGTCCACCATCCAGGTGCTCTGTTACGGCGAAGAAGAGTCTGTTGAACAGCCGAGGCGCCCGATTGGCTTTGTCTGGGAGAACAACAGCATTCAGGTCTGACCCTGGAGACAACTGCCCTGATAGCGCCGCCCGTATGAACACGCGGCCCACCTGCCTCTTTTGCACCTCTAATTGTTACGACGCTGGCTGAGCAGAGGCGACACCGCAGATGGGGCACTATTCGTACCTACTCTCTTAGGGGTGGTATGGTACCGTGCTCGGCACCAGGGCTGAGTTAGCAGCCCTAACACGAAAAAGCCCCGCTGAAAAAACTGAGCTAAACGAATCCACAGCCCTTGCAGTTATGCCTCTGGCTATTGCTCTCGTAGCCGACGGGGCTCGATAATTGAGCTTCGGCGATCAAACACTGAGTAGCGCACCCTTTTGATTATATTATCGAGTCACGGCAATCACAATAACCCTTGGGTTTGTGCTCAAAATAGCAGCTACTAATAAAAAACACGGGGTCAAACCAAACTCAAAATTATCACCCAGGTATTGGACTCATATTCGTATCGATTTCGGTCGGAATAGTGAGAGACAAACCGGCAAATAAACATTCATGACTTGCTGGATATCGGTTGATAATTTTTTAGCACATAGACCTCCGAAATTCAGCCAATACACACCATAAACAAGCCACCTTGGCAACATTTAAAATCGACATATTCAGCCATAAAAAGAGCAACTATATATGACAAACGTGTATGCATTATTAGCACAACAAAAAGTGAAAGATTTCTACGACATCGTCAATGGAATAATCTTTGCTGTTATCCTCCTTTTTATAACGGCAACAATGATAATCGGCGTGATGCGCCTGTTCCTCCAT
>JAKLLR010000057.1 GCA_022014175.1 Gammaproteobacteria bacterium
CCACCAATTCATCGCGCCATCGGACCGCAACGGACGTACCCGCGAAGTGATGGCACTGCACAAGCTTGCAATAAACCGAGTTAGTGTCGAGCGGTGGGCAGTCGCCAATTAATCGGGAGACAGCCCAACCATCATCAATGGATGGCTGATAGAAGACAAAGTTTGGACTCATCGATAGAATATTCCCGACAGCACGATTTGATATATTAAATATAAAGCCAATAAAAATTTACGATCAAAACCATATCAATAAAAATTGACATTTTCAGACAAAATAAAAAATCGTTCGAATCTATATGGTATGGTATTTATTATGGAATTCATTGTACACTAATCATATTTTTTATTCAATAGCAATCCGCTTGCTACGCTTTAACTCCATAGAACTCAGTCAATCAGATAGCCAACATCATGGATTTATTTCAAAAAAACAGAATAATCAAATAGCTTGTAGTCAAGATATAATCCGGATCAGGGAAAAATCGGATACCATTGGAGAGCACTGATCTGGATAACATGCATTTCGCTTTAGTCGCGCTCGGCCGAATAATTCGGCACACCGACCTGCATTCAAAATAGTTTAAAAATATAACCCGCCTCGCCACCCCGAAAATTTTCTGTTACAGGCTATCGTGGCCCTTATCGGTTGAGGTCAGATCAGGATCTTATGCCCGATCGCCGACAGGTTAACCCCCCACACCCCCGGCTACGGTTAAACTATCCTCACCGAAACTCCACCACTCCGGCGCGAGTAAAAATTAAGTGACAAACACTACCAGGGGGAAAAATGGGTCCGCTGCAAGGCATAAAAATTATCGAACTCGCGGGAATCGGCCCCTGCCCTTTCGCCGCCATGATGCTTGCGGATGCGGGGGCAGAAATCATTCGGGTTGATCGTACGAACCAGGTGATGGGTGGCGATCCAGAGACGCCGCCGATGGCGCTCAACAATCGGAGTCGTAAAAGCATTGGCGTTAACCTGAAATCACCGGACGGCGTCGAGACCGTCTTGAAGCTGGTGGAACAGGCCGACGGTATTATGGAGGGCTTCCGTCCCGGGGTTATGGAGCGGTTGGGCTTGGGGCCGGACGTCTGTCTCGCCCGCAACCCCAAACTCGTATTTGGGCGCATGACCGGCTTCGGCCAAAAGGGGCCTGCCGCCAGCATGGCTGGCCACGACATCAACTACATCGCCCTCTCCAGCGCGCTGCACCATATCGGTCCAGCCGGCCAGAAACCCGTGGTGCCACTAAATCTGGCGGGCGACTACGGCGGTGGCGGAATGTTTCTCGCCTACGGCATGTTGGCTGCGCTGATCTCCGTCGGAAAAACCGGCAAGGGGCAAGTTGTTGATGCGGCCATGACCGATGGCTCTGCAGTGTTGATGACGATGTTTTATGGCCTGAATGCCACCGGCAGCTGGGGCGAACGTGGCAGCAATTTTATCGACGGGGGCTCCCACTTCTACGACACCTACAAAACCAGAGACGGCAAATACGTCTCACTCGGTTCCATAGAGCCCCAGTTCTACGCACAGATGCTGGAACTGACCGGCCTCGGCGCCCAGGCTGAGCTGCCTGAACAGAATGATCGGAGTAGATGGCCTGAGATGAAAGCGCGTCTTGCCGCAATTATCGAATCAAAAACCCGGGATGAGTGGTCGGCCATTCTGGACGGCAGTGATGTCTGTTTTGCGCCAGTGCTGTCGATGGATGAAGCCCCCCATCACTCCCATAACATTGCTCAGGCCACTTTCACCGAGGTGGCGGGTGTTACCCAACCCGCCCCGGCGCCCAAGTTCAGTGTCACCCCATCAGAAGTGCAGATGCCACCACCCCACCCGGGGCAGCATACCGACGAAGCCCTCTCCGACTGGGGATTTTCAGCGGATGACATCGCCAGGCTGAAAGATGTCGGCGCCGTAAAGTAGGTCCACACCCATGTCAGGCCGGTTAAAAATATGAAACACCTTAAAAAGATTTCAAAAAAAATAGCTATCCTTGCTATTATCGGATTTATCTCTATTCCGCTACTATTAACCTATTTGGTTACCGGCCTCTACGATGTTTTCCGGCAGAAATCAGATCAACATTTCTACATTTTTAAACGTTATTTCTATGGCAATGGCGGATTGACCTGGATATTTAGCCCGGTGAATCTGATTATTGATATTGTTAGCTTACCATTTATAAACAAGCAGATATACAAACTAGAAGACTTCCCAGAAAAATACCGGGATGAAATCAACGAAATCACACTGGGTTGCGAACCAGACAAACTAATCGAGAAAATGCGGGATCAGCTAGCAAACAACGAGAGGGCATTACTTCTTTACAAATGGTACGGCCATAATGTTGGAGATGGATCAGGACAGCCAAATTTTCATAAGAAATTCAGATATATTCTGACGATCGGCCTATCGGTTTTTAATGCCAATGAGAAAACAAAGGAGCACTTTGGCTGGCTCCGCGCTGGCGTCAGAGTTTTATATAATATTGACCCAGTTATTCAGGATGGCGCTTACATCGTCGTAAACGGCTTCCGCCATGACTGGAAAAAAGATGGCAGGCTGTTTATTTTTGATGACACCTTGATGCATCAGTCATTTAATTTGACTGATATGCCAAGACACTGCTTATTTATAGATATCGTACGGCCATCATATATTCCAGGAGTAGTAACAGCCCTGGTAAAATCACTGGGAGCCATATCCATGGCGATCCCCAGCGTCAAAAGATCATCCAGATGGAAAGTTCTTAGCTAGGCAGACCAGCTTTCGTCGCCGATTCAAACGATAATTTATGGCGATGTTTCCGATACAATTTCCAGACCGACCGGGGCCGTAATCGAAGAACCCTGAACAGGGCCCAGGGTAACCTCAGGGGGCAGTTGCGCCAGACCTGACGACCGCGCCTCGTCGATCAGGCCGACCCCGGGGAGAGGTTCGGTAGCCGTTTGCCCGCGACCGCGTATGGGGCGGCCTCACCCAATCGGCTTCACTTCTGGGCAGGCGTTCGGGCCCGGTTATAGCGCTGTGCGCTTCCCACCGCTTTTACTATCGGCTGGCGGCACGTACTTACGCTTGAGTTTGGGGGGGGCTTTCTTTGCGGCATTAGCCCCCCTGGCCTTGGGTTTAACTTTCGCCCGCACCGGGCGGGACTCGGCGGCACGCGGCGACCCTTTAACTCGACTGGGATTCAACCGCTGATTGCGCACCCAGAGATTACTAAAGGCTTTGTAAACCTCAACGGGCATCTCTGCCGGCATCTCGATGGTGGAATAATCGTCATGCAGGTCAATCCGGCCGATGAGACGGCTCTCGACACCCGCTTCATTGGCAATCGCTCCGACGATATCCCGGGGGGTGGCACCGTGAACTTTGCCCACCTCTACCCGGTAGTTGTCGACCTCAGGACGCCCCCCGCGAGGTGACCTGGGCTCAGTTCGCAGCGCGGGTGAATGATCCGGACGTTCACGGGAAAACCGGGGCCGTTCTGAGCTATCCCGGCCAAAGCGGGGAGATTCGGACCGCTCAGGACGGGGCCGACGCTCACCGGCAGCACTGCGCCCGGGCCGATCACCTCGCTCAGACCGCTCCCGGGAAAATCTGCGAGGACCGCTATCACGATCACGCTCGGAATAATGGCTCTCGCTCCGCGCCGTTCTGGCCGGGCGACCCTCTTTGTCCCCTGTCCGGACGGGCCTGGACTGAATCAGATAGAGCAGTGCGGCAGCGGTATCTTCCAGCGAACCCTCTCCGCTCATCTCCAGCACCATCTGCCGACACTCATCCAGCTGTTTGTCTGCAATAATCTCTGCCAGCTGCACCCGCAGTTTTTCACGCCGATGTTTTGCCAGCTGCCGGTCGTCAGGAATGAAGGTCTCCTCAATCTGGATCCGCATGTGGCGTTCAATATTCTTGAGGTTACGCCAGTCACGCCGACTCACTAGCGCAATCGCTTTACCCTCACGCCCCGCCCGACCGGTACGACCGATACGATGCACGTAGGCCTCACGCTCCATCGGCAGATCGTAATTGATGACGTGGCTTACCCGTGGCACATCGATCCCCCGAGCGGCAACATCCGTCGCAATCAGGATATCGATACCGCCGCTGCGAAGGCGTTGAATCGCCTCTTCCCGCTGGCGTTGGTTCATATCACCGTTAATGGCGGAGCAGGCGTAACCCACCTGTTGCAGCGCCTGTTCGAGCTCAACGGTAGTGGCCTTGGTGCGTACGAAAATAATCGCCGCATCCCGCTCTTCAACTTCCAGCAGTCGGATCAGCCCCTCGGCTTTGCGGCCCGGGTGAATCTCGGCGAAGAAGTGCTTGATGTTGTCCTGGGTGGTCTGGTCAGTCTGGACCCGAATCTCAACCGGGTCTTTCTGGTATTTATGAGTGATTTTGGCGATCATCGGCGGCATGGTGGCACTGAATAGCGCGGTCTGCCGGGCCTCTGGAGTGTGTTCGAGAATCCACTCCACATCCTCGATGAAACCCATGCGCAGCATCTCGTCGGCCTCGTCCAGTACCAGCATGGAGATATCTTTCAACAAGAGTGATTTGCGTCGCAGGTGGTCCATCACCCGACCTGGCGTACCCACCACCACATGAACGCCCCGATTCAGCGCGTGCAGCTGGGTGCTCATGGACTGGCCACCATAGATCGCAAGACTGCGGAAACCCGGCAGGTGGGCGGCGTATTTATCCAGTGCCGCACAAACCTGAATCGCCAGCTCCCGGGTCGGGGCCAGAATCAGGGCCTGGGGGACGTTTATCGCGGGATCGATCTGCGCCAGCACGGGCAGCGCAAAAGCCGCAGTCTTGCCGGTACCAGTCTGGGCCAGACCACGCACATCCCGACCTTCAAGCAGCACAGGAATGGCTTGCGCCTGAATCGGGGTGGGAATTTCGTAGCCACTCTCTGCTATAGCGGCAAGCAAAAAAGGGGGCAACGCGAGCGCATCAAAACGCACGACGGTATCTGAAGACATTGGAGAACCTGCTGGCTGACGACGTCAACCGAAAATAGAGACTGGGACCGGGTTTGGCCGCAGAATTATATCTGAACTGCCAGATAATTGACAGGGTTGGCGCGGCTGCGGCCGGGCCAAAGCCCGCCCTGCAACCCGGTCGAAAACCTAAAGCTGGTCGTCGGTGGTGATCAATCCAACCCGAAGATTTTTCGCCGTATAGATCTCTTCACCATCGACCAGCATAGTGCCATCACCAATGCCCATGGTGAGCTGCATGTCGAAAACCCGCTTGATGTCGATTCGATAGCTCACCAGCCTGGCGGTGTTGAGCACCTGGCCGGAGAATTTAACCTCGCCGACGCCCAGGGCGCGACCCCGACCCGGATGGTCAGACCAGCCGAGAAACACGCCAATCAACTGCCACATGGCATCCAGTCCCAGACAGCCGGGCATGACCGGGTCATCCTCAAAATGGCAGGCGAAGAACCAGAGATCCGGATTGATATCCAACTCAGCGATGATCTCACCCTTGCCGTATTTACCGCCCTCGCTGGAGATTCGGGTGATCCGATCCAGCATCAACATATTGGGCAGGGGCAGGCGGGCGTTGCCGGGGCCAAATATTTTGCCCTTGGCAATATCGATCAGATCATCGTAGTTATAGGAACTGGGCTTGTTCAAACTATCCACATCCATGGTTTTACAAAGGGGGCCACAAGCGGTTGACACACTGTTTTAGCTGCGAGCGCTGGGGCTGCTTGTGATTCATCAGCGAGCAGTTTTACCGGCAGAGGCGCAAGCTGCGGATTGTGCCACGGCTGACCCCTTCGGCATAGTGACTGAGTCGGCTGTGTATCCTGAGGAATCCGGGGTGCCCGGGGGGACGGCCCGACTGCCAACCGGCACTAACCAACCGCCTGAGCGAGCCCTCCGTGCCAAGTTTCGGGCTCGACACTAGTTGACTCTGCCCCCCGAAACAGCCAGAGCTGGCCCGCATCAATGGTGCACTCCAGCGCCATGGTTCGCTCAATCCCTGACTCCAGAGGCCCGAGAGAGCCCGCCGGGATATTCAACACCGTCAGGTTTTTGATCCGGGCCAGCTTGTTTTGATGCTGCCCCCACCAGGTCTCAGCGGTGCGTCCGCCATAACAGACCACAATCACCTGCTTCGAGCGGCCGCAGGCTTTACGAATCCGCCGCTCGTCCGGCAGGCCCAGATCGATCCAGAGTTCGATTTCGCCACTGAGGCTTTTGCGCCAGAGGTCCGGGTCATCGTCAGCGCTGATGCCTCGACCAAACCCCAGAGCCGCATCGGAGCAGAGCGCGAAAGCCAGCAGTCGGACCATCATCCGCTCGTCCGTCTCTGACGGATGACGCGCCAGAGTGAGCGAGTGCGACTGATAACACTGCCGATCCATATCGCTGATCTGCAGTTCAAATTTAAACACCGTTGCTTTCGTGGCCATAAAACCTGGGGTGCGCTCCGGGGCGCAAAAAAATCAGAGGCGGCAGTCTAATACAGCGTCATCGCAAGCATACGCAACTGCATCTAACCCGGCCAGGCCGCTTCATTCAGCTTTACAAAGAAAACCCCACAGGCCACCATCACTCTCAGGTTCACTTCCGGAGAATCCCCTATGCGTCTGCTCCTCTTTGCCGCTGATCTGCTGGCAAACCTGCTGTTCGGGGCGCTGGCAGGGCTCGCCGCCAGCGCTGTTATCCCTGACGGCTGGAATATGTTTGTCGCAATGGTTGTCGCAATGCCTGTCGGCATGTTGGTGGGCTTGATCGGTTCCCTGCTGCTGCTACCGCTGCTCGGTGCGATGGAGGTGATGCTGCCACTGATGCTCACCGGCATGGTCGCGGGCATGGCTGTCGGCATGATGGCCGCAATGCACCCCGTTGCCCTCCAGCAAAGCCTTCAGATCGGCGCGCTATTCGGGCTGGTCAGCTTCGGGTTCTGTTTTCTGGCCAATCTTCTGCTGCAGGGACAATCAAAATCATGGATCAACTAACCGCAAGCAAATGGGATCGGGCAGCCAAAAGTTTCGATCTGATGAACGGCGTGGGGTCAGAGCTCCGCTGGGGCGCAGCCAAAAAGAACCTGTTCGCCGACATGCAGGGGCGCATCCTGTTTCTGGCGGTGGGCACCGGGCTTGATATTCAGTATTTCCCCCCCGGACAGCAGATCATCGGCATCGACATCAGCGGCGAAATGATCGCAAGAGCCACGCCTCGGGCCGAAGCCTATCCCGGCAAGATGCAGGTCACACAGATGGATGTGCACGAATTGCCTTACCCGGATGCCCATTTCGACCAAATCTACACCTCCTGCACCTTCTGCTCAGTGCCGGAGCCGGTCAAAGGTTTGCAGGCACTGCACCGGGTACTCAAACCGGGGGGCACCCTGGGCATGTTTGAACACACCGGCAGCGGCCTCTTTCCCTTTAACCTGATGCTGCATCTGATGACCAGCCTGAGCAGAGCCCTGGGTCCGGAGATGAACCGGCCTACGGTCGTCAACGTGCAGCAAGCAGGTTTTGAAGTCACCAGCATAACCAACCACTATCTTGACGTCGTCAGGAGCATTCGCGCTGTTAAGGGCGCTCTGATTAGCCCGCCCCAACACGGCAGTTAGCGCTGGTTGGGAGACGATCCGCTCGGCGGAGCGATATTCACCACGGACGAGACGAGCTGAGCCGCTCGGGAGACTATCGGCCTCGGATTGGCCCCGGTTCCCGGCTTTCACAGACCCCTGCCCTGCATTCCGAAGCGGGCTCGCTAGGCGTATTGATCGGCCGTGGCCAACAGTGCGTGCAGATGGGTCGAGTTCCTGGCTCGACCCCGATGGCGGGGCCCATAACATTGGCCCAGTAGTTCTCAACCACTATTCATCGTCTACTGTCCGGGGATCCAGCTGCAGGGCGCCCTGGGCAGCCGCTGTCGTCACCGCGCGAAATTTGGAATGGTGTTCGCGAGCAGGTTTACGCGAAGTGATCATCAGCACAACCGCCACACCGCTAATCGTGAGAATCACTCCGCAGAACAGAAAGAACGCACCGGCGCCAAACCATTGCATCGCTTGGGCGCCGGCCAGCGGACCGACAATGGAGCCTGAAGCGTTCAGTACTAACAGCCCGGTACCAACCTCCAGAAACGACTGATTGCCGATATGATCACTGGCGTGGGCAAGGCAAAGGGCCTGAATTGGCATCACAAACGCGCCGAAAAAAAACATCACGGCGGGGATCGCAGACACCGGCAGCAAAAAAGCCGCCACTGATACCAGCGCACCGGCGAACATAATCCAGGCAATCACCACGCGCCGATCCATGCGATCAGACAATCGACCGAGGGGAAGCAACGAGAGTGCGCCACCAATTATTCCTAGTGCCATCATCAAACTGATTAATGGAACATCCATGCCGACCTGAAGCCCATAGGCTGGCCCCAGGGTGTAATAGACCGACGCAACCATCCCGGCGACAAAGGCGCCCAGGGAAGCTGCTCGCGACGTATGAATAACCAATAGCGGCGAGAAAGTGGCGCCCGGTATCTGGGCCGGCTGTGAGGTGCGGGTCACGCAAATTGGAATGGCGGCAATCACGATAAGCACCGCAGAGATAATAAACAGATGCTGGTTTTCGAGCGGCGCCACGTTCAGCAACAGCTGCCCCCCCGCCAGGGCGGTCAACACAATGGCCGTATAAGTAGCCAGCACCGCCCCACGCACATGGTTTTCGGTCTGCTCGTTTAACCAGCTTTCGATCACCAGATAAAGGCCGGAAATGGCGATGCCGCACAGAAAGCGCAGCACCAGCCAGACAGCAAACTGGTTAAAGAGCGCCAGCGCCAGAACGGCCGCCGTCATCAGAGCCGTCAAGGTGGAAAAACAGCGGATATGCCCGATCCGACTGACGAGCCCTGGAATCGTAAAACAGCCGAGCAGAAAGCCGCAGAAATAAACCGAACCGAGAATGCCGACGTAGAGGCTACTCCAGTCTGCTAGCTCTGCCCGCAAAGGAATCAGGGCCAGCTGCAACCCATGGCCTGCCAGCAAAAACGCAACGCCCAGCAGCAAGGTGGATAATCGGAGAACACTACCAATCAAGAGCCTGCCCTTATTTTTTGGTGAAATTCGTGAGCCGAATTTATACAGATCAAAGCCGCCATTTATACCGCTATTCCTGGCGGTTAAACAGACTTAATAATAATAGGATTTTATATTATTTAATAAGTCAAATTATTTTTACAAAGTCTAAACGCGACTATAATTACAGACTAATTTATTCCATTTTATCCTATGCACATGAAAATTTATCAACAGCCATTCCGCCTACAGATTCGTTCATCGATATCAGCGGTAAAGCTCTTGCTGAACTACTGGAACGCGCCAATTTCACGCCGAACCCACTGCCGATTGCCCCGTTTGAGTTTGGAGCATCTGCCAAGCGACTGATACGGCCTAACACCCTACCCCAACAAAGAAAGACTAGGTGACTTGTCAAACCCTGGCCGGTAACGGCAACTATGAGATCGGTACCTGTGCCCGCGAGGAGTGCAGACCATGGGCTCGCTTTGAAGTGGTACGGCAAGGTCGGGCCACTCTATCGGGGTGATTGACGAGGATGTATCAGGCTACAGAGAGAAGCTAAAGGTGATATTTCTGGCCGTCAGAAATGATAATCAGATCTTCACTTGCTCGATTTGTGTCACAGCCTGGCTGTCCTCTACTCCCACTCAACGGTCGCTGGCGGCTTGCCGGAGTATTGTAGGCCGCCCGGCTAATGCCGCCCACCTCGCTATAGCATCCTCGGCAGTGTCCCGGCGGTCCAGCTAACCCCGCCAGGCCGTGGCTATCCCGCACAGCCCACGATAACCCCCCAAGGCTCAGTGTTTGGCCCGCATACCGGAGCCGATGTGTGGCTACTCAGACTGATTGCCGCCCCCTGTTGACTCGAAGGCGGCGTGACGCAGCCGACGTTTAACGTCGAAGAAACCAGCCGGGCCTATCCTATTCGCCTGGGATTTGGCCTAAAAAACCCTGGCGCCACATCACGCAGCGCCGCGCTGCCCGCCACCTCGGCCAGCATACGATCAGCGGCTGTCGGTCCGCGCAACACCCGCCACATGCCGGCACCCAGGTTCAGCAGCAGGAACAACGCCAGTGCCAGATAAAGATGTTGCATGCCCGATCAGCCCTCCAGCGCGACGGGCGTGATGAAGCCCTCCGGCTTGATCGCCAAAACCGAGCAGTCGATCTGCTCGAGAATGGTCTCCGCCGTATTGCCCATGATAAAACCGCGGATGCCTGTGCGCGCCACGGTGCCCATGACGATGCAATCGGCTTGCAGCCGTCTAGCCAAGACCGGGATTTCCTTGCGAGCCGATCCCTTCAGCAGGTGCAACTGGGGTTTCAAGTAATCCATGGCATCCGATCCCAGTTTTGCGCCCGCGTCTCGCATCAGTTCATCCAGACGCCGAGCATGATGCGCCCGAACCTGTTCGACATAGGCATTGACTTCCCCTTCCGGTCGATGCATGAATGCCCCGTCGCGCATGGCGCTCTCGCCGATTGCCTGCCAGGCATGCACGACGTGCAATTCGGCAAACTCTGAAACCGCCAGGGCGCCGCTGATCTCCATCACCATGCCATTCAAGGCCTGACGTATCTCCAGTTCGGCCGGCGGGTAATTGTCATCCACATCCACGGCCGCGAGGACGCGTTGATAGGATTCCCCGGTCTCCGGCTTGATCATCCATACCGGACACGGACACTTGCGCAGCAGGTGCATATCGTCACCGCTGAAAAGGCGACCCAGCCAGTCCGGCGATTCGGGACACTTGATCACCAGGTCACGTCCGGTGCGCAACACGTCGCGAATGATTTCCAGGAACGGCGTGCCCGTCAGTACCAGCGTGTTGACTTCGATGCGCTCGCGGTATGGCTCGACCAGGGTTTCCAACCACTGGGCCTGCACGTCCGTCAATCTCGCCTGTACGTCGCCCAACTCCAGTCCACCCTCAGCTAATCTGTTACCCTCCGGCACGCGCTCGGTAACAGTGGCCACCGTCAGGTTCGACTGATTGGTCTCCGCCAGCGCTACAGCACGCTCAAGAGCACACTGACAAGCCGTCTGTGGCTCCATCACGCAAAGAATGTTTTTGAACCGCCTCATCTCGTTCACCTCACTTCATAATTCATCGTTTCTCATCCAGTGTAACCGGCGTTTTGAAGCCCTCCGGCTTGATCGCTAGCACCGAACAATCGATCTGCTCAAGAATGGTCTCAGCGGTGTTCCCCACGATGAAACCCATAACACCGGTTCGCGCCACTGTCCCCATGACGATGCAATCAATTTGCAGGCGTTTGGCCAGCGCCGGAATTTCCTTGCGGGCTCCCCCTTTTATCAGGTGGGTTTGGGGGTTGCGATAGCCCAGGGCATCCCGGGTCTCTTTATTCCCAGTGTGGCGCAAAAATGTGTCCAGCCACTGTTGATGCTGTCTCCGCTCTTGTTCAACACTCAAGGCTTCTTTCTCAGGCGATATATCTGATGAAACAACAAAACCGCTGATTGATTCGTAGACAGAATCCCAGGCATGCACGACATGCAACTCCGAGGATTCCGAGATCGCTAACGAGGCTGCCATTTCCAGAATTTGAACGTTCAATGCGTGCCGTGTCGCCAGCTCCGTTGGCAAATACGATTCATCCACATCCACGGCTGCCAGGATGCGTTTGTAGGATCTGGGCGACTCAGTTTTGACAAGCCAGACCGGGCAGGGACATTTACGCAGCAGGTGCATATCGTCACCGGAGAAGAAGCGATCCAGCCAACTGGGCGATTCGGGGCACTTGACCACCAGGTCATGGCCGTTGCGCAATACCATCCGGATAATCTCGAGGAAGGCGGTGCCCATCAACACGCCGTGCTTGACATCGAATCTTTGGCGGTAGGGCTCGAGCAGCGACACGATCCGCGCCTCATGCTCGCGCACCATTACCGCCTGCAGGTTGCGGGAGATTGGACCGCCATCGGGCATGCCGACTCCTGCCGGCAAGCGTTCGATCACGTCCACAACCGTCAGCTCCGCCTGGTTGTTCTCGGCCAATGCCACCGCTCTTTCCAATGCGGGTTTGCTGGCCTCTCCATGTTCCATAACACAAAGAATCTTTTTAAATCGTTGCATCTCATTCACCTGCTGGGGAAGTCATCAGAGGCGCTTCCCCACATGCGCCCCACGCGTTGTTCCAACGCATTCAGTCCGTCTAAAAAATCACCCCGACTATCCAGCACATGGACTTTCAATATTTGCCCTTCGATCTCGGCGCTCAGCGTCCCCGGCAGCAGGCTCGTGATGTTTATCATGGCCACTTGCGACAAGCCTGGGGGCAGCCAGAGTGGGTATTCGATGAGTTCCGGCGCGATAGGCATCCGCGGATGAAACGCTCGCCGCGCTACATTCGCACCCCCTTTCAGCGAATGCCAAAGGAAAAAGGGCACAAACCCCATCACCTCCCGCCAGACAATTCCTGACGACGGTACCAGCGCCACGCTGACGATCACTGCACATGCCACCGCCGGCACGCCGACCCACCATGACCCGGCCGTACCATCGGTGAGCGCCCACCACATGATTGAAAACAGCAGCGCGCGCGACACGACCGTCGACCAATCAAAACCTTGATCCGTCTTATTCATGCGCTCCCTCCCGGTTCAGAATCATTGCGCCTCCTGTAACGGTTGTGGCTCAAATCCCGGCCCCATGATCCGATCAGCCGCTTCGCGGGCGGCGTCCGCGTATGGCACCAGAATCAGATCGGCGCCCGCCTGTTCCAGTCTGGCCGCGTCATCCGGCGATTGCACCGTAATAGCGATCCGGCCGCTGTAACCGAGACTACGCAGTGAGTGGATAAGCGATAGATTGACGTGGCGTTCTCGTGCCGTGCTCACCACCCAATGCGCCCGCCCAAGCGAGAGCGTCGCAATGAACTCGGGATCTTCAGCATCCCCGAACATAACCGGGTGCCCCATGACGTCACCTTCGCGAACCAGATCGGGATTAAAATCGACACCGAGTACTCGCCACCCCCTCTCTCGCAACACGCGGGTGATGCCGTTGCCGTAACGACCCAGACCGAACAGAACGACCAAGGGCACCGCGTCATCAGGCACAACATCTTGCCCGGTCTCTCGGTGAGGCTGGCGACGCTCGAAGATCCTGAGCCAGGGCGCCAGACGCTCATACAGCGGATGCGAATACATGATCATGTAAGTGGATACGCTGATAGTGATAAGCCCCACCAGGGTAATCAAGCCCATGGTCTCGGCGCTGATATGGCCAAGGCTCAGGCCCAGCGCCCCCAGGACCAGGGAAAACTCGCTGATCTGCGCCACCGTGAGACCCGCTAGAAACCCGGTACGACTGCGGTATCCCAGCACGCCCATGATGACCATGACAATTAGAGGATTGCCGATCAAGACGAACAGGGAGAACACCAGTGACTCCACCAGCTGCACACCCAGCAGCCCCAGGTCGAGTTGCGCCCCCAGGTCGAGAAAGAAAAACAGCAGTAAGAAATCGCGCACACTCGTCAGACGTGCGCCGAGGGCGTCCCGGTAAGGCGTGGAGGCCAGCGATACGCCAGCGACAAAGGCACCCACCTCCTTGCTGACACCGAGCGTTACCCCGAGGGCCGCCAGCGCCAACCCCCAGGCGATGCCGAACAACACCAGCAATTCCTGGGAGCGTGACAGCATGTGGAGCAGCCGCGGTAGCAGGTAGCGCATCGCCAACCCGACCAGTAGAAGAAACCCCAAACCCTTGACCAGTACGGCGAATGCTGCCTGGGACCACGAGACATCACCGGTGGCACCCAGGGCATTGAGGCCAATCATGGCCAGCACGACAACCAGGTCCTGCACGATCAGAAAACCCAGGGCGATACGACCGTGCAGCGTATCCACCTCGCGCTTGTCGGAAAGCAGTTTGACGATGATGATGGTGCTGGAGAACGTCAACGCGACCGCCACGTACAGGGCCGTGACCGGCGTCATGCCAAAGGCATATCCGATCAGGTAGCCGACGACGCTGGTGAATATCACCTGGCCGAGCCCCGTCGCCAGGGCGACCGGCCCCATGGTGCGGATAATGTGCAGGTCCAGTTTCAAGCCGACGACGAACAGCAACAGGGTAATGCCGAACTTCGCCAGCAGATCTACCTGGTCGTTCGCGCTGACCCAACCGAGCACCGACGGGCCGACCATTATGCCCACAGCGATAAAGGCGACGATCAAGGGCTGGCGCAAGCGTACACCCAGAGCCCCCACTGCCGCAGCAAACAGCAGCAGCACCGCCATCTCGGTAAACACGTCCGGGAACACCGTCATGATTTGGCCTCGCTCCGCCCCGGACTGCCGCGGCGGCCGTCATACTTCTTGCGCCACTTGCGCAGTGCGAGTTTTTCCAGTTCAAGAATTATAAATAGCGCCATGCCCAGCGCGATGATTTCCACGCCGTGCGCGAAATCCACCGGCCGGGTATCGAAGAAACGCTCCATGAACGGCACATAGGTGAAGAACATCTGCAGCGTTACAACCACCGCCACGGCGATCAGGGCCGCGCGCGAACTGAACAGTTGGTCCAGCTTGAACGATGGCGCGCGCAAATAGCGCACGCTGAACAGGTAGAACACCTCCATCGCCACCAGCGTATTGACCGCGTAGGTGCGAGACTCTTCCAGCGTGGAGCCGTGCGTGCTGGCCCAGCCGAAGATGCCGAACACGCCGGCGGCCATCAGGGCCGACACCAGGGCAATGCGCCAGAGCAAAAGCCCGACAGCATGGCTTCTTTTGCCGGTCGCGGCGAACGGCGCATAGTCTCCGGTTCGGTGGCCTCGAACGCCAGCGCCATGGCCAAGGCTA
>JAKLLR010000058.1 GCA_022014175.1 Gammaproteobacteria bacterium
ACTTTGGCACCGGCTACTCTTCGCTCTCCTACATCCGACGCTTTCCCCTGGATGTCATCAAAATTGATAAATCCCTGGTGACCGGTATCGAACTTGAGGAAGATGGCGGAATGATCGCCCGCGCCATCATTTCACTGGGCCAGAGCCTAAACAAGACAGTGGTAGCCGAAGGTGTGGAAAACCAGGCGCAGTTTGATTTCCTGCGCCATCTGGGATGCGACGAGTTTCAGGGCTACCTGATCGCGAGGCCGATGCCCGAACAGGCGTTTGCCGACCTGCTCATCGCCAGCGGCGGGCAGATGTAGCCTGCGCTGCGCCACGTTAGGTTCAACAACAGTACATCGCCGTTACGCAGCCATCAGCAGGCGCGCTCAGAAAAGCAAAGATCAAGGGGCCTGACCCCCTGATTATTGATTCGCTTGATTTTCAGACTTCCAAAAAAAATCGCACCCAACTCATTTACTCAGGGCACAGGATCTTTATCCGACATTGGAGTGTCGCCAGGGGTACCGGGCTTGAAATGCGCAAGCAGCGCGACGATGCCTCCTGCAATAAGAATGGACAGGAACAGGATGGCCTGCTTGGCATACAACAACGGGACAATTCCGCCCACTAACATTAGCACCCCACCAACGAGGAACTTCCGCTTCCATGACATGATCCCGCCGACCACTCCAAGCACAAGGCTGAGGATCATCATCAGACCTGCCGTGCCCAGGCTCTGGAGTTGTTCCCCACCCATCGCACGTTGCATCTCGTTGAGCTGGCCGAAGTCGCTAAGCCACTTCATGCCGAGTGCGCCAGCAACGATGCCGCCGAGTACACCTAGTATCAATGCCGCAATCCTCATCGTTTATTCTCCTGAATCGATTGAGTACCCATTGCTCTGAGCTCGGATACCGCGCTCCCCGGGGAGTTAAAACCGACTTGACCAAGGATAGCGGCTCTTTGAACAGTTGTAAGATTCAGAATCCTACAGGGTCTCGGCCTTTACATTCAAGGTTAATAATGGCGGCCTTGAGAGAAAGGCAAAGTCGACATAATCACAAGAGACGCAACGTCGATACAACACACCCCAGGCTCCGGGCTGAAATTTAATGGCCCGCTTCGCCAGCTCTTCCGGCACCACTTCCCCATCCACTAATTGATACGATGGAGACAGATCCTATCTGGGGGGGCGCAGTCGCCGATCAGGCGCGCCGACCCGGTGACTGGCGAGAGGGGTTAACCGCTGACCAATCGGTGGGCTGGTAACGCGTTCATTTTTTGGTGGGCCGTGTTGGATTCGAACCAACGACCATTGGATTAAAAGTCCAGTGCTCTACCAACTGAGCTAACGGCCCCTTGAAGAGATGCTCTATCGACGCGACTGGTAACGGGTTGGATCTGCTACACCGGCCCGGGTAAACCCTTCTGCCCGCAGGTGACAGGCGTCACAGTCGCCACAGGCTGCGCCGGAAGCGGCCAGATTATAGCAGGAAACGGTACTGGCGTAGTCCACTCCGAGGGCCATTCCAGCGCGGATAATCTCAGCTTTGGAGAGGTCAATCAGCGGGGCCTTGATCTGCGCCCCGTGGTGCTCAACCCCGGCTTTGGTGGCCACATCGGCAAGGCGCTGGTAGGCCGTTATGAACTCGGGTCGGCAATCCGGGTAACCGGAGTAGTCCACCGCGTTTATGCCGAGGTGAATCTCTGTGGCGCCCAGCACTTCGGCCCACCCCAGCGCAATGGCGAGGAAGGTGGTATTGCGGGCGGGCACATAGGTGACCGGGATGCCTTCCGTAGGCCCAGTCGGTACGCCGATGCTGGTGTCCGTCAGGGCTGAGCCGCCGATGGAGGCGAGATCAACCGAGACAATCTTATGCGCCACCGCACCGCCGGTAATGGCGACCTGACGGGCAGCATCCAGCTCTGCGGAGTGGCGCTGGCCATAGTCGATGGAGAGGGCGTAACAGGTCAGGCCGTCTCGCCGCGCCATGGCCAGCACGGTGGCGGAATCCAGCCCACCGGAGAGCAGAATCACTGCCCGTTTTTCGGTTGTTGCCGGGTTACTCATGGTGCCATCGCTCCCTACCGCCCCGGGGTCTCGCCCCAGAGCACTTTATGCAGTTGCAGTTGCAGCCGCACCCGCAGGCCATCCGCCAATATCCACTCCGCCAGATCGGCAGGGGGCAGGGTGTCCCAGACCGGGGAGAACAGCACCGGACAGATCTCCGCCAGCTTGTGCTCGGCAACCATGCCGGCGGCCCAGTCGTAGTCGGTCCGGTCGCAGAGCACAAACTTGATTTGATCGTTCGAAGTCAGGTGGGCCAGATTCGCCAGGCGGTTGCGGGGCTGCTCGCCGGAACCCGGGGTTTTGAGATCCATCACTCGCACCACCCGGGCGTCGACCTGGCTGATGTCCCGCTCGCCGCTGGTCTCCAGTGAAACCCGATAGCCCGCATCACAGAGGCGCCTCAACAAGGTCAGGCTTGCCGCCTGGGCCAGGGGTTCGCCGCCTGTCAACGTAACGTACTCCGCGCCGTAACCAGCGACCTGTTCCAGAATGGAGTCCAGCTCACTCCACGCCCCCCCGCCGAAGGCGTACGCGGTATCGCAATAACGACAGCGCAGGGGGCAACCGGTGGTGCGAATGAACACGGTGCGTTCGCCGACGCTAAGGCTTTCGCCCTGCAGAGAGAGAAAGATTTCGGTGAGCCGCAAGCGATCCAGCGCCGCATCCGGCCCACCGGACTGATCTTGAGACACCATCAGGTTCACAGAACCAGGGGGCGGACTTAGTGACCTTCGCTGGCCATCCGGGCCAGACGATTTTCCGCCAGGCGGGCAGCGGTGGATGAGGGGTACGACTCAACCAACCGGGTCAAAGTCTGCCGGGCCTCGGCCCAGGCCGTTTTCTCGTAGTGAACGTAACCGAGCTTCAGCAGCGAGTCTGGCACTTTGTCGCTCTGGGGATAAAGCTCCAGTACCCGCTTGAATTCCGCCCCCGCTTCGTCAAACCGCTGAGTCACATAATAGGCCTCACCGATCCAGTAGAGGGCGTTGTCTGCCAGCGAACCTGCGGGATAGAGCTGCAGGAAACTCTGAAAACCCTCAATAGCTGAGTCGTAGCGCCCCGCCTTGAGCAGGCTGAAAGCGGCCTGATAGCGGGCCTCTTCGTCAGCCGCCACGCGGGGGGCGGAACCGGGACCGACCCGCTCCGGGGGCGGCGGTGCCATTGAGCCGGGGGCCGCATCAATGGTCGGGGCTGGTTCACCAGCAACACCGGGCCGGGCAGAGAGCTGCGTTTGGCCTGGGGGCAATGCCGGGGGCGGGCTGGAACCCGCCGCTGCGGGCGTTTTTTCAACCCGGCTCAGACGGTTATCCAGATCAATGTAGGCATCCCGCTGGCGGCGCTTTAATCCCTCAGTTTCGTGAGAGAGCTGCTCAATCTGATTCCGCAGCGCCTGCAACTCCTGCTGCAACTGACCCATTCGGTCCAGCATCTGCAGACTGGCCGGAGCTCGAGGGGTTGCCAGTGGACTTGGAACGCTGCTCCCGGCAGTGGGAGCCGTGGAGCCATAACCCGAACGGGGGCTCTCCACCGGAGCCGGCTCTGCGAGGACGACGCCGCCCCCGCAGAGCAGGGCCAGAATGTGCAGAAAGCGCAGCATCAACGTGCGGTGTACACCACCTCGGCGCGACGATTCAGGCGCCAGCAGCTGTCGTCATGGCAGAGCGCCACAGGCTGCTCTTCACCCTGACTGCTGGTGCTGATCTGGCCCGCGCTGACCCCGAGCGCCATGAGGATATCACCCACTGCCCGGGCACGGCGTTCGCCAAGGGCCATGTTGTATTCCCGCGTGCCCCGCTCGTCGCAATGACCCTCCAGAACCACCATGGCGGCGGGGTTGCCGACCAGGTATTCGGCATGGGCAGCGAGAATCGCGCGGCCATCCGAGTCCACCTGGTAGCTGTCAAAATCAAAGAGTACGGTACGACTGGCCAGCACACTCTGGGGATCGTCCAGCGGGTGACCGGCAAATCCTGAGGTTCCATCCATACCGGTGGCCGAAGAATCACTGCCAACATCGGTTGAGCTGGCACTGCCAGAGCCGGTGCCGTCCGTAGCCACACCACCTTTGCCAGAACCAGTCGCGCAACCGTTAAGCAGCAGAGCCATCATCGCGACCAGACCCAACGTCATAATTGTTCTCATCACTTACTCCAGATTTATTTCAAAAAGGGGGACCAGGCCGACTCTCGCACGCGGCCTTGCTGCATCGCAAGCTGCTGCCGGACCCGACCATCCGCTGAGACAGCCGCCAGCATCTCTCGTTCCCGGTCCGTCGTAGTATAAAGGATCATTCTGCCATTCGGAGAGAAGCTTGGAGACTCATCCAGGCGACCGTCGGTGAGCAGTTGAAAAGTACCCCGTTTGATATCGAGAAGGGCGATTCGGTAACGCCCCTCGCCACCATGCACGAAGGCGAGACGCTCACCATCTGGTGCCAGCGTCGCGCGGGCGTTGTAGCGCCCCTCGAAGGTGATGCGGGTGGCTGAACCGCCGCTGGCCGGAATACGATAGATCTGTGGTCCGCCGGAACGGTCGGAGGTGAAATAGAGGCTGCGGCCATCCGGGGACCAGACCGGCTCGGTATCGATACCGTAATGTTTGGTCAGGCGGCGAACCTGTTGACTACCCAGTTCGCTGACGTAGATATCAGGACTGCCATCCTTCGATAGCGTAAAGGCCAGGGAGCGGCCATTCGGGGACCAGCTCGGGGCACCGTTCAGGCCGGGATAGCGGCTCACCACCTGACGTTGACCGGAGCCGATATTCTGGGCATAGATGACCGGCTGACGGTTTTCGAACGCCACATAGGCCAGCCGCTGGCCATCCGGGGCCCAGGCGGGTGACAGGATCGTCTCATCTGATGTCAGCACCGTGCGGGGGTTGTACCCATCCACATCCGCCACCTGTAGCAGGTAGCGGTCACCACTACGGATCACGTAAGCGATCATGGTACTGAAGACCCCTTTATCGCCGGTCAACGCCTCATAAACCAGATCAGCGATATGGTGGCCCAGGCCCCGCAGATCCGCCGCCGGAATGCCATTGAAACTGGACCCGAGCAGACGCTGGCCCCGAAAGACATCCAGCAGCTCAAACCGCACGTTGTAATAACCGGGGGTGCCGGATGCTTCCACTCCACCCACCACCATCGCTTCGGATTTGATCAGGCGCCAGGCGCGGAAATCCACCTCGGCCTGACGTGAAGGCCGGGCCAGCATCTGACTGACTGGGGTGGCGCGAAAACGTCCGCTGCGGGCGAGATCATCCTCGATCACCTGATGCACGCTCTGCTCGACCGGCATTGGCACTCCGGCAAAGGGCACCACTGCCACCGGCATCGCCCCGTCCGCGCTCTGGGTAATGTCGATCGTCAGCTCCGCCCGGGCGGTCAATACCAGCCCCATCAGCAGCAGCATCGAACTAAATCTGATCATCGGCCCGTATCCTCTGTCGGATTGAATTTGAAATTGAAACTACGAAAATTATCATGGAACAGCCGGGAGTCTTCCGGTACTTGCAGGGGCGACGCACGAAAGACCGCGGTCTCCGCCGAACGGGCGAAGCGGTCACCGCCACAGTGCTCGACCCGCTTGACCTCCAACACTTCACCGCCGGGCATCAGGCGCACGGCGACTGTACAACTCATCCCTGCGGGCCAGCCATCGGGACGCAGCCACGCGCCCTCGACCTGCTGCCGGATTGCGGCGGTGTACTGCTCCACCAGGGTGAGATCCCGCTGCCTCTGGGCGCTGCTCTCTTCGGCAGCAATGGCGTCCTGCAGGGCCTTTGCGGCAGCTTCCCTGGCCTTTCGATCGGCCTCTTTACGGGCCTGCTCGGCAGCCGCCTTTTTCGCGGCCTCTTCCCGGGCTTTGGCCTGAGCCGCCTTGCGGGCGGCCTCGGCTTCAATTTTCTGCTGTCTCTCCCGGGCAAGTTTTGCCTGGGCTTCGGCCTGCCGCTTCTGATCAGCAGCGGCTCTAGCCTCAACCTCTGCCTGCTGCTTCTGTTGCGCCGCCTTGCGCGTGGCCTCTACCGCTTGCTGCTTGCGGGCTTCTGCCTGTTTGCGAGCCTTTTCAGCCTCCGCCAAACGTCTCTTTTCATCAATCAGGCGCTGCTGACGAGCCGCCTCCGCCTGCTCCAGGCGGTCGATCTCCTGTTGCAGGCTCTGGGCATCCACCACGCTGGCCTTCACCACCGGGCCGGGATTTGTTGGGGCCCGGGGGGTGCGTCGCTGAAAATCGAAGCCGACGAACAGCAGCGCGAACAGAGCCAGGTGCAGAATCAGGGAGAGTCCGATAGAGGACGCCAGACCTGATGAACGTCGTCGATTCATTCGATAGCTTCTGTCAGCAGCCCGACATTCGGCACCCCGGCGGCCTGCAGCTCGCTCATGGCCGTAACCACCCGACCGTAGGGCACCCGGTGATCACCATTTACCAGCACCTGTACGTCAGACTGATGCAAACTGATCGCGGCAACCAAGGTGCGCAAACGTTCACCATCCACCGGCTCATTGCGATACTCGCCGTAACTCAGAAAATAATCACCCGCGGCATCCACCGAGACGATCACCGGCGATTTGTCCTGGGAGACCTCAATCGGGTCGGCCTGGGTCTGGGGCAGCTCCACCTCAACCCCCTGCTCCAGCAGCGGCGTGGTGATCATGAAGATAATGAGCAGCACCAGCATCACATCGATGTAGGGCACCACATTGATTGTGGCCATCGGCCGCATGCGACCCCGACGGCTCTGGCGTCCGGCCAAACCTCAGCCCCCTGCGTCCAGGGCCTTGCCCTGCCGCTCGAGGATACCACCGAACTCCTCGATAAAAGATTCGTACTGGCTGGTCAGCCGCTCCACATCATGGGCAAAGCGGTTGTAAGCGATGACTGCGGGGATGGCGGCAAACAGCCCCATGGCCGTTGCGATCAGCGCCTCTGCAATGCCCGGTGCAACCGCAGAGAGGCTGGCCTGTTTGACATTACCGAGGGCGATGAACGCAGTCATGATGCCCCAGACAGTGCCGAACAGGCCGACATAAGGGCTGGTGGAGCCGACGGTGGCGAGAAACGAAAGGTGGGTCTCCAGCGCATCCAGCTCCCGGTTCAATGCCGCTCGCATGCTGCGGGCACTGTTATCCAGGGCCGACAGACCCCGCAGCGAGGGGGTGTCGTACCAGCGCCGGAACTCCCGGTAACCGGCAACAAAGATGGCCTCCAGTCCCTGCGGCTCTTCCGCGGTCACATCCTGATAAAGCTGATCGAGCTGTTCCCCCCCCCAGAACCGCTGCTCAAATGCAGCGGCGCTGATCCTGGCAGCCTTAAGCTGGCGGGCCTTATTGCGTATCTGGGCCCAGGAGATCACCGAAGCAGCCAACAGTGACAGCATCACGAGCTGCACCAGGAGGCTGGCATCCAGCACCAGGTTCAGCACAGAAATTTCGTTACTCAATTGAATGGATTCCCTGAAAGTGGAGCCGAAAACCGCCCGGGTCCGCTGGTGTAAGTGGACCCTGGAGCGACTGAATAATTCCCTCTGGTCGTTCCCTAGTCGTCGCCGAAAAGTGCAGGATCGTCAGGCACCCTGGGGGAGAGACCAAAATGCAAATGGGCAGCGCGGGTCGCCACCCGCCCCCGGGGAGTGCGCATGGCCAGCCCCTGCTGAATCAGGAAGGGCTCGATCACATCCTCAATAGTATCCCGCTCTTCGCCGATAGCTGCAGCCAGGCTCTCAACCCCCACCGGACCACCATCGAATTTCTCCATAATAGCCATCAGGTAACGGCGATCCATCTGATCCAGCCCCATGGGGTCGACCTCCATCATATTGAGGGCATTCACCGCGATAACATCGGTCACCACACCTCGCCCTTCGACCTCGGCATAGTCCCGCACCCGACGGAGAAACCGGTTGGCAATTCTCGGGGTCCCCCGGGCCCGGCGGGCCATCTCCGCAGCACCCGCAGGTTCGGTCGGCACATTCAGAATGGCTGCTGATCGTTCGATAATTCGTTGCAGATCAACAGTCTCATAAAATTCAAGCCGCTGCACAATACCAAAACGATCCCGCAGGGGAGAGGTCAACATGCCCGCCCTGGTGGTCGCACCAATCAGGGTAAAGGGTGGCAAATCCAGCCTCAGGGAACGGGCTGCGGGACCTTCGCCGATAAGGATATCGATCTGGAAATCCTCCATCGCCGGATAGAGCAACTCCTCGACCGCCGGACTCAGCCGGTGAATCTCATCCACAAACAGCACGTCACCGGGTTCAAGGTTGGTCAGCAGGGCGGCGAGATCTCCGGGGCGATCCAGCACCGGGCCGGAAGTGTGCCGCATATTGGCCCCCATCTCACTGGCAATGATATGCGCCAAGGTGGTTTTTCCCAAACCGGGGGGCCCATAAAGCAGAGTGTGGTCAACCGGCTCGTTACGACCAATGGCCGCCTTGATATAGAGCCCCATCTGCTCCCGCACCACCGTCTGACCAATGTAGTCCGCCAGCCGCGCCGGTCGAACGCTGGTGCGCTCGAGCGCCTGATCCTGGGGAGTGCTGGTGGCACCCACCAGCCGTTCCTGTTCAATTGCCATGGCCCTACTCTACCCGGCGACCCGACCCAGATGTTGCAACGCGAGCCGAATAATCTCCTCGCTGCTCAGGCTGGCGGTCTCCAGCTGCTCAAGCACCCGACGGGCCTCCGACTGTTTGTAACCCAGTGCCAGTAGAGCGCTGACCGCCTCATCCTGGGCCATCTGGCCACCGGGGGCGAGGGTGCTGGCAGCGGTAGGCAGGCTCCAGTCAGCCACCCGGTCCCGCAGCTCCACCACCAGCCGCTCGGCGGTTTTACGACCCACCCCGGATATTTTGGTCAGGCGACCGACTTCACCCTCATGAATGGTGTCAACCAGTTCGGCCACATTCATACCCGAGAGAATCGCAGAGGCCAGCCTGGCACCCACGCCATTCACCCTCAGCAACTCCCTGAACAGGGTGCGCTCGGCCCGGGTGGCAAACCCGTGCAGCAGCAGGGCATCCTCGCGGACGACCAGGTGGGTGAACAACGCCACTTCCGCACCGCACTCCGGTAGCACCACGAAGGTGCTCAGCGGCACCTCAAGCTCATAACCGAGACCGCCCACATCCACCACCAGGGCGGTGGGTTCCTTCTCCAGCAAGAGGCCGCGAATCCGACTAATCATCCGTTGGCATCCCGCAGGCGGCTCAAAGTCCGACCGATATAGTGGTGGGTGATGGCGCCGGCAAGGGCATCCGCCGCATCTTCGCTGGGGCAGGCATCCAGATCCAACAGCCGCTGAATCATCTCCTGGACCTGACCTTTGTCCGCGTTGCCATTGCCAGCCACGGTCTGCTTGATCTGGCGAGGGCTGTATTCAACCATCGGCACACCGGCCCGGGCCACGGCGACAATGACTGCGCCCCGGGCCTGGCCCAGCTTCAGCGCGCTGCTGACGTTACGATTTACAAACACGGATTCGATGGTCACCACGTCGGGTCGGTAGGACTCCAGTATCTCTGTCACCCCTTCAAAAATGACTCGCAAACGCTCGGGCATTTCACCTTCGGTTGCTTTGACAACCCCACAGGCGACAAACCCGGGGCTACCGACAGCAGGTCCGGTGGCGGATTCAATCAAGCCGTAACCCGTTTTACGGGAGCCTGGATCAATCCCGAGAATCCGGCTCACTCGACGCTGGCCATGACCTCGTCCGGAATCTCTGCATTGGTGTAGACCTCCTGAACGTCATCCAACTCGTCCAGCGCGTCCTGCATTTTGAGGAACTTAACAGCCCCCTCTTCATCCAGCACCGCGGTGGTTGAGGCCTGCATGGTCACTTCGGCCAGTACCGGCTCAAACTCCGCCTCTCGCAAAGAGGCCGTCACGGCATCAAAACTGGCCGGATCGGTGGTGATCTCCAGGGTGCCATCATCATTCGCTACCACGTCATCGGCGCCCGCTTCCAGTACCAGCTCAAAAACCTGCTCCTCATCGCTCCCTTCGGGCAGGATAATCAGACCCAATCTTGAGAAAAGGTAACTGACGGAGCCGTCCGTACCCAGGCTACCCCCGTATTTGGTGAAGACGTGCCGGACATCGGCCACCGTGCGACGGTGATTATCGGTCAGGCAATCCACCATAACTGCAGTGCCGGTTGGACCATACCCCTCATACCGCACCTCGACGTACTCCATCCCCTCCAGCTCACCGGCGCCCCGCTTAACGGCCCGCTCAAGGGTGTCCTTCGGCATATTGGCCTGCAGGGCCTTATCCACCGCCAGGCGCAGACGTGGGTTACTGCTGGCATCACTACCGCCCATTCTGGCGGCCACCGAGATCTCCCGAATCAGTTTGGTAAAGACTTTGCCGCGCTTGATATCCTGCCCCCTTTTCCGGTGCTGGATATTGGCCCATTTACTGTGTCCTGCCATGATTGCTCCGCCTCTGTTTGGCGCTCTAACCGCGCACGGGTCAGGCTTTGGCGCGGATACGAATGCCCAGTTCCCGTAGCTGTTTATCATCCACTGCTGACGGCGCGGACGTCAATGAACAGTTGGCCCGCTGGGTCTTCGGGAAGGCCATCACGTCGCGGATTGAATGGGCGCCACACATCAACATTACCAGTCGATCGAGGCCGAAGGCGATACCACCGTGGGGCGGACAACCATATTTCAGCGCTTCCACAAAAAAGCCGAATTTACTCTCCGCCTGCTCCGGCGAAATACCGAGCAGATCAAATACTTCGAGCTGCTGCGCCCGGTCGTGAATACGGATGGAACCGCCGCCCACCTCCTCACCATTCAGCACCATGTCGTAGGCCCGGGAGAGACACCGGCCCGGGTTATCCGAGATTTTCTCCCCCTCACCCAGGGCCGCTGCGGTAAAGGGGTGATGGAGGGAGTCCCAGCGCTCACCAGCCGCCTCAAACATGGGGAAATCCACCACCCAGAGGGGCCGCCAGCCGGACTCGACCAGATTCAGATCCCGACCCACCCGCAACCTCAGCGCACCGAGGGCTTCGCTCACCACCCTGGTAGTGTCGGCACCGAAGAACAACAGGTCGCCGGTGACGGCGCCGCTGCGTTTCATCACCTCCGCAACCACCTCATCCGGCAGGAACTTCAGGATCGGCGACTGTAGATCCGAACCATCCGTGCCCCAGGCGTTGACCTTGATATAGGCCAGACCCCTGGCGCCATAGAGCCCCACGAATTCGGTGTATTCATCGATCTGTTTGCGGCTCAGAGCAGCGCCGCCGGGCACTCGTAACACCGCCACCCGACCCTCGGGATCTTTTGCAGGGCCGGCAAACACCTTGAACTCAACCCCTGCCATCAGATCTGCAATCTCGACCAACTCAAGGGCAATACGCAGATCGGGCTTGTCGCTGCCATACCGCTCCATGGCTTCGGCATAGGTGATTCGCGGGAACGGATCCGGCAGCTTCTGATCGAGCACAGACTCGAACAGCCCCCGGATCATCACTTCGGATACCCCCATGATCTCCTGTTCATCCACAAAAGAGGCCTCGATATCGAGCTGGGTGAACTCGGGCTGGCGATCCGCCCGCAAGTCCTCATCCCGGAAACAGCGAGCCACCTGATAGTAACGATCCATCCCGCCCATCATCAGCAGCTGCTTGAAAAGCTGGGGCGACTGGGGCATCGCAAAAAAACTGCCGGGGTGGGTTCGGCTGGGCACCAGGTAATCCCGCGCCCCCTCCGGGGTAGCCCGGGTCAAAATCGGGGTCTCAACCTCAAGAAACCCCAGGTCATCCAGATATCGGCGCAGATAGCTGCTGGCCTTCGCCCGGGTGATCATGTTCGACTGCATCTGGGGTCGGCGCAGATCCAGGTAACGATATTTCAGCCGGTGCTCTTCATTGATGTCGTCGTCATCAACCTGGAACGGCGGGGTCTCTGCAGCACTTAAAACCTCAAGGGAGGTCGCCAGCACCTCAACCTCTCCCGTCGCCATCCCCGGATTAATAGTGCCCTCCGGACGCCGCCTCACCCGCCCCATCACCCGCAGCACATACTCGCCCCGGGAGCGGTCGGCAGCCTGAAATGCTGCGTCGTAATCCGGATCAAACACCACCTGAGCCAGGCCGGTTCGATCCCGCAGATCAATAAAAATCACGCCGCCGTGATCCCGCCGTCGATGGGACCAGCCACAGAGTTCGATCTCCTGATCCACCAGGCTGCTATCGATCTCGCCACAATAATGTGTTCGCACTAAATTAATATCCTGTCTGAATTAAGGCGAGGTTCAGTCGGCGGATTTGGCCGGGTCGGCTTTCTTGCTGGCTGAATCCCCGGGCTCTTGTTTACTCGAACTGCTGTCACCGCCGGTGGCCTTGCCCTCGCCACCATCCGCCCCGGCAGCAGCTTTTTCACCCGCACTTTTGGGTTTTCCGGAATTCCGGAAATCGGTCACATACCAGCCAGAGCCTTTCAACTGAAACGCCGGCGCGCTGACCTGCTTGCGCAACTGGGATTTTCCGCAGGCGGGGCAGATTTCGAGCGGCGCTTCGGCAAACTTCTGAATTACCTCGGTTTTTTCACCACAGGCGGCACACTGATATTCGTAAATTGGCACTGATCCTCTCCACTGAATGCCTGACGTAATCCCGGATGACGCCACACCCCCACCCTTGCGAACAACTGACATCTGTTCACAACCAGGCCGGATTGGGTGGGCAGGAATCAACTCTGTGATTTTACTGTTTTACAGCGCAAACCACTATAATAAGTACCCGGTTCGCGTCGGTTTTACCCTGGAGTTCCAAGATTGTCCCCCGGCCGCCGCCCGCTGGCAGGCATCCTGCTGCTGCTCTCCCTGTTTGCCGCGATTGCGGCTGGAACCCTGCCCGGCTGGCCCGGCTGGCCCGCCGGATTGCTCGGCTGGACAGCCGGGGGCCTGCTCTTTCCTGACATCGCCCCCCGCACCCGCAGAGTCGTGCTCATGCTGTTTACCATCGGCCTGATCGGCATTGCGCAACATCTGCTGCGCACCGGCGAGTGGGTTCTGCTACGGGCGGTAAGCGGCAACCAAGCCTTGATCGCCCTGCTGGCAGCAGTCAGCTATCTGCGACTGCTCAACATTGAAAGCCCCGGTGAACAACCACGCCAACCGACCGGCCTGCCAGCGATGCTGCAAACCCTGTTCGGCGTGCATCTGTTCGGCGCCGTCATCAATCTCTCATCGGTATTCATTATGGGTGATCGCCTGTCTCGTCACCGACCGTTGCAACACCTGCAAGCCCTGATTCTCTCCCGGGGCATGGCCAGCGCCGCCTTCTGGTCGCCTTTTTTCGCCTCCACTGCAGTAACCCTCACCTACGCTCCGGGGGCAGATTTCTTTCGCATCATGCCCTGGGGCGTCCTGCTGGCCGCTGTTGCGCACCTGCTGACCTCGCTGCAGTTCTACCTCGGCCCGGAGCGGCAGCAGGTGGCCGAATTTGAGGGTTATCCGCTGCGACCGGCCACGCTCTGGCTGCCCGCGGTATTGGCTGCAGGGGTGATCGTCATTGCCTGGACAGTACCAACACTATCGGTACTCACCATCATCACCATAGTGGCCCCGCTTCTGACGGGGCTGCTGCTATTGCACCGTCTGGGCCTGCGCCAGACCGGTGAACAGCTGGTGGAACACACCTGCAATCGCCTACCGAACATGGCTGGGGAGCTACTACTGTTTCTCTCCGCCGGCGTACTGGCCTGCGGTCTGGAACTGCTGTTTGCCCAGCTGCCCCCCGGCCTGGCACCCGCAGCCCTGACCACTCCGCTGGCGGGCCTCGCCATGCTGGTGATGGTGGCGCTGGCCCTGGTGGGGGTCCATCCGATCATCAGCATCACCACTTTTGGCACCTGGGCGACACCCCTGCATCCGGACCCGAACATGCTGGCCCTGATGTTTCTGATGACCTGGGGGCTGGCCGTGGGGGTGAGCCCCTTCTCCGGAATCCAGCTCTCGATCCAGGGGCGCTACGGCATCAGTGGCCAGAGCATGATGAAGGGCAATCTGATCTACTCCCTGCCACTGACCGCCGCCGCACTGATCCTGCTGTTCGTACGCGACTGATTTTGACCAGATCGCAACCAGATGCCTGCGAGACGGGGAAATATCGCGA
>JAKLLR010000004.1 GCA_022014175.1 Gammaproteobacteria bacterium
GGCCTACGCCCGGAATGAGAGCGACGAATTCATGACCCCCACTTCGATTGTGCCCCCCGGCGGTCAGGCCACACTGATTGAAGATGGGGATTCTGTGATCTTCATGAACTTCCGGGCGGACCGGGCCCGACAGCTCTGTCAGGCGCTGGTTGAGCCGGGATTCGACGGCTTCGGGAGAAAAACATGGCCACGGCTCGACTCTTTCGTCACCCTCACCCAGTACAGCGACGACCTGCCTGCCAGCGTCGCTTTCCCGCCGGAGTCTCTGGAGCAGCTGTTTGGTGAGATCATCTCCAATCAGGGTCTGACACAACTTCGCCTCGCCGAAACTGAAAAATACGCCCACGTGACTTTTTTCTTTAATGGCGGCAGAGAACAGCCCTACCCCGGCGAAGAGCGGATTCTGGTGCCCTCTCCCAAAGTGGCAACCTATGACCTGCAGCCTGAAATGAATGCCGCCAGGGTCACCGACCATCTGACCGACGCCATCACAAACAGAAGCTACAACATCATCATCTGTAACTACGCCAATCCGGACATGGTGGGCCATACCGGTAATCAGATCGCTGCGGTCAGAGCAATTGAAGCGGTGGACCAGTGTCTCGGGCGAGTAACTGAAGCGGTAGCACAGAGCGGCGCGACTCTCTTGATTACTGCGGATCATGGCAATGCAGAGACCATGCTGGACAGTGCCACCGGCCAGCCCCATACCGCCCATACCACCAACCCGGTACCCTTGATTCTGATCGGAGATAACCATGGTCTGCAATCCGGCGGCAAACTGGCTGATGTGGCACCCACCATGCTCGCCCTGCTCGGCATCGTGCAACCAGCCGAAATGACCGGCCACTCCCTGCTGAGTGACTGACATCAGCCCAGTGCGAGTCCGGATATCCATTACCCTGGCGGGATTGTGCCTCCTGCTGCTGGCGCCACCCCTGACCGCCAAATCTGATCTCAAGACACATCAGGCCGACCTGGAACAACTCCATGACCAGATCTCATCTCTGCAGAAGCAGCTGGCAAAACGACTAAAAAAGCAGGACCGTCTGCAACATCAGCTACGTCAGAACGATCTGAAAATCAGCAGCCTGGACCACCAGCAGCGGACACTGCGACATCAGCTCGAGGAGCAAACAATACGGCTGACGAAGCTTCGTCGACAGCACCAGCAGCAGAGTGACCAGCTGGCTGCACACGTCGATTCACTGCGACAACAGCTACGGCTTGCCTACGAAAACCAGGCCAGCAACCGCTTGACCCTGGCCATGAACGCGGGTGACCCGGCTGAGCTGAGTCGCCAGTTTGTCTACCTTGATTACCTCAACCGGGCTCGCGCCGACAAGATGGAGGCGCTCTCCCAGGCCCTGCAGACCCTGAAAAAGAGTCAGGCTGAAGTGGAACAGCAGCAGAGCCTGATCGCACAGAAGCAGCAGGAGATCGAAGTCAACCGTGGCGCACTGAAACAGCAACAGGCGGAAAAAAGCCGGCTGCTAAGCGAAACCGGTCAGAACATTGATTCGGAATCGAATCGACTGAAGCAGTTACAGCAGAACGAAACTGAACTGCAGAGGTTGATTGAAAAGCTGCAACAGCTGGACCTCAAAGGTCTTGTACCCGAGACCGGCTTCGCGGAACAGCGGGGCCAGCTGGCCTGGCCGGTGGCGGGCAAAGTCATCGTGCCCTACGGCAGTCGCCGACAAAATAGTCGTGTCCGCTGGAGCGGTACGGTGCTTAATCCGGAGGCCAGAACCGACGTCCGTAGTATCTTCGCCGGCCGGGTGGTGTTCGCCGACTGGCTGCGGGGGTTTGGTCTGCTGTTGATCATCGATCATGGCCAGGGTTATCTCAGCCTCTACGGCTACAACCTCAGCCTGCACAAAGGCGTGGGGGAGTGGGTGGAAAGCCGTGACGTGATCGCAACCGCTGGCAGCGATGAGCAAGGCAACGGCCACCTCTACTTCGAAATCCGCCAGGCCGGCAAACCCCAGGACCCGGGTCAGTGGTGTCGCGGCTGACACCACAGCAACCGGGCTATAATCAGGCCACATCCAGCTGGAGACGCACATGAAAACCCTAACCCGCGGCAGCGCACTGGTGCTTGCCGGTTTCCTTGTCGCAATCATTTTTGTTGATGGCGAGAGGGTCCACGCCGAACGTAGCGAACCAGGCACGCTGCCGCTGGAGGAGCTCCGGGCATTTACCGAGTCCTACTCGGTCATCAAACGCCATTATGTTGAGCCGGTTGAAGACAGCGAACTGCTAGGCAATGCCATTCAGGGCATGCTGACCGGGCTCGACCCGCACTCCAGCTACCTCGACAAGGAGGGCTTCAAATCCCTGCGCGAAGGGACCTCCGGTGAATTTGGCGGGCTCGGCATCGAAGTCGGTATGGAGGACGGGTTCATCAAGGTCATCGCACCGATCGACGACACCCCGGCCCACCGCGCCGGCGTAGAGGCCGGTGATCTGGTTATTCGGCTGGATGACACTCCGGTCAAAGGGCTGTCACTCACGGACGCCGTGAAGCTCATGCGGGGCAAACCGGGCACCGATATCACCCTGACCATCGCCCGGGAAGGGGCCGACGGACCGATTGAAATCACCATCACCCGGGCCATCATTCAGATCCGCTCAGTTCGCTCCCGCACTCTGGAACCCGGCTTCGGGTATATACGTATCTCCCAGTTCCAGGTCAATACCGGGGCTAAGCTTGAGGAGGCTTTGCGCAGCCTGAAAGCTGAACAGGATGGCAAACTCGACGGTCTGGTGCTGGATCTCCGCAACAATCCGGGCGGCGTTCTCTCTGCTGCGGTGGATGTCTCCAACGCCTTCCTCACCAGCGGCCTGGTGGTCTATACCGAGGGCCGTGACGCCCAAAACCGCCAGGAGTACAGCGCATCCGGTAGCGATCAACTCAACGGTGCACCACTGGTGGTGCTGATCAACGGCGGATCAGCCTCGGCCTCGGAAATCGTCGCCGGCGCCCTGCACGACCACCAACGGGCGGTGCTGATGGGTCAGCAGAGCTTTGGCAAAGGCTCGGTACAGACTATCCTGCCGATGAATAATGATACCGCGATCAAGCTGACCACAGCCCGTTATTACACTCCCAGCGGCACCTCCATTCAGGCCAAGGGTATCGCGCCGGACATTGAACTGGACAGACTTCGGTTCCAGCAGCAGAAGATGGGGCCCGGACTCAGCATCAAGGAGAAAGATCTGAGCGGGCACCTTGAAAATGGTGACGGTGAAGGTGAGGGCACACCCGCTGTTGAGGATGGGAGCGGAGAGAAAGATCCGCCCCTGGCTGAGACCGATTACGAACTCTACGAGGCGCTCAACCTGCTGAAAGCGCTGAAGATTGTGGGCCAGGCCAAACCGTGAACCGCATCCTGCTGGCGGCGTTGCTAAGCCTGCTTAGCAACGCCGCCCTGTCAGGCGAAGCCTATCTGGCGATCGTAATCGACGATCTTGGTAATCGGCCCATACAGGACTGGCGGGCAATCCACCTGCCCGGGCCAGTTGCCTGCGCGATTTTGCCCCACACACCCGCAGCTATTGAGCTGGCCCGAACCGCCAACGCTCAGGGCAAAGAGGTGCTGCTGCACCAGCCGATGGAATCAGACCACAGTTTACCCCTCGGACCCGGCGGTCTTACCACCGCCATGTCCCGACTTCAGGTGCAGACCCGACTGCGCCGGAACCTGAACAGCCTGCCCCACATCTCAGGCATGAACAATCACATGGGCAGCCTGCTCACCGGCAATTCCGAAGCGATGGAGTGGGTGATGGAAGAGCTCAGCGCCAGAGAAAATCTGTTTTTTCTTGATAGCCGAACCTCCACCACGACCCTCGCCTACCGTACCGCGTTGACTCAGGGGGTGCCCAGCACTGAGCGGGATGTCTTCCTGGACAATGATCGTAACCCGAAGCTGATCGCGATAAAGCTGAACCAGGCGGCCGCCCTCGCCCGGCGAAACGGCACCGCTATCGCCATTGGCCACCCCTATGCCGCCACCATGAGCACCCTCGAGCAACATTTACCCCGGCTGCTGGCCGACGGTATTCGGCTGGTGCCCGTCACCAGTGTCATCCGCTATCGTCTGGCCGGGGGCAACCATCGCGTCGAACTGGCGGTCCATCAGGCCCCCCAGGGCGGCCGATTAACTCACACAGATGATTAACCCACAGACCAGAGGAGCACCAATTCGATGAAAACAACACCATGGATCTCACTCTTCGTTGCCGCTCTGCTGATTTGCCTGGTTGGGAATACCCAGGCCGCAACGCCGCCAGCCGCAGGTGAGGCCGCGCCCCCGTTTCAGCTACTTGACCAGAATCTGAAATCCCACGCCTTGGGAGATTACGCCGGTGACTGGGTAATTCTCTACTTCTATCCCAAGGACGACACCCCCGGCTGCACCCGGGAGGCCTGCAGCTTCCGGGACAACTGGGCCAGCTTGCAGCAACTGGGCGCAGTGGTGCTGGGCGTGAGCCTCGACGATGTCTCGTCCCACAAAGCGTTTGCGGAGAAGTACCATCTGCCATTCCCATTGCTGGCGGACCCTCAAGGCGTCACGGCCCAAGCCTATGGGGCAAAACCTGCACTGTCGCTCTGGGCAAAGCGTTATACCTTCATAATCGACCCCAAGGGCACCATCGCTAAAGCGTATCTGAAGGTGGATCCGGAGACCCACTCCCAACAGGTCATCTCTGACCTCACGGCACTCATATCCGCCCAGTGAACCGAGCACAAGAGCAGGTCGTACCGGAAGGCTGCCGAACCGTTGCTGCTCTGCTTTCATGCCGAAACTGCCAATGCGAAGCGTGAAATGAGCCGGCTGTTTTTTGTCGCAGAGCAGATTTTGATCGCACTGAGAAACGAACTGGACGCCGCCCTTGAACCCATCACCATTCTAAAAGCGGCGATCAGCTGAAGATCTGTAACACTAGGCTAACAGGTCAGGACAAAAACAGAGGCGGACTGCAAGGGCTGGCTGCAGCATCTCCCAGCTGCACCGCTTGGCGGTGGTCCGGGGCAGATGAGCAAGCGCTTGCTGCAGTTCAATCAGAGAACATCAAAACTCGAAGCCGAAATTACCGCAACCCGAAAACCAGGCAACCCGCCGGTGTGGCGGACTGGGACTCTCAATCACACGCCCGTTCGATTTTAAACCTCTTCCGGATCGGCGCTATCCAGGGCCAGGTCCTTGATTTTTCGGGTCAGGGTGTTGCGCCCCCAGCCAAGTAATTTAGCCGCGTCCTGGCGACGACCGCCGGTGTACTTCAGGGCTTCATCAATCATCACCTGCTCAAATTGGGGCACGATATCGTCCATGATCTCGGTCTCGCCCACCCGCATGCGGTGACTGACAGTGCGGCGCAAAAGATCAAGCCAGTCGCCAGCCTCAACTTTGACATCATCCCGGATCAGCACTTCAGGGGGCAGATCTCCGACCTGAATCCACTGGGATGGCGCCATCACTGTCAGCCAGCGACAGGTATTCTGCAGCTGACGAACATTACCCGGCCAGGGGTAATCAACCAGCATCTGCATGGCTTGGTCGACCACGCTCTTGCCATCCACCTGCAACTCCTCCGCCGCTGCGGCAAGAAAATGGGGGACCAGATCAGCGATATCTTCCCGCCGCTCCCGCAACGGCGGCAAGGGGATCCGGACCACATTCAGACGGTGGAAGAGATCCTCCCGGAACTGCCCGGACGCCACTCGAGCGGTCAAATCCTGATGAGTCGCTGCAACCACCCGTACATTGACCCGAATCGGCGCATGTCCGCCGACCCGATAAAACACCCCATCGGCCAGCACCCGCAACAGACGAGTCTGCAGGTCGGCGGGCATATCCCCGATCTCATCCAGAAACAGGGTGCCGCCATGCGCCTGCTCAAACCGTCCCTTGCGCATCGCCTGAGCGCCGGTAAATGCCCCTTTTTCATGACCGAACAGTTCCGACTCCAGCAGGTCTTTGTTGATCGCGGCCATATTCAGGGCGATGAATGGCCCCTCAGCCCGGGGGCTGTGGCGATGCAGCGCGCTGGCCACCAGCTCCTTACCGGTTCCCGACTCACCGGTAATCAGCACCGTGATGCTTGAACGGGCCAGCCGCGCAATGGCCCGAAAGACGTTCTGCATGGCCGGGGCCTTGCCGATGATTTCCGGCGCTTCGGGCAGGACCTCCGGGACCTCTTCGAGTTGGTCATCACTACTATGCAGAACTGCCCGCCTAACCAGGTCAGTCGCCTCGTCAATATCAAACGGCTTTGGCAGATATTCGAATGCGCCGCCCTGAAATGCAGCAACTGCGGCGTCCAGATTAGCGTGTGCAGTGGTGATAATGACGGGAATCTGGGGGCAGACTGCGCCCAGGTCATCCAGCAGTTCAAACCCGCTTTGACCCGGCATGCGGATGTCCGTGACGATCACATCCGGTCGACTATCATCGAGCGCAGCCACCACGCCGCTGGCACTCGGGAACTCCACCACCTCCATCTCCGCCTGACAGAGGGCCTTCTTCAGAACCCAGCGAATGGACTTATCATCATCCACAATCCAGACCACAGGCGCGGAAAGACTCACTCTGGACCCTCCTGAACCGGTACGATCACTGAAAACACGGTTTTCCCCGCCTGACTGGAGCACTCTATCGAACCACCGTGCCCATGCACCAGCGACTGGGCGATCGAAAGACCCAAGCCGGTCCCTTCAGGACGGCCCGTCACCAGTGGTGAAAAAATCTGATTCTGCATGTTCGGTGGTATCCCCGGACCATCATCAACAATCTGAATAACCGCAGCGAGACGGTGCAGTTGATCCCCCAGCGTCACGTTTCGCCGAATACGGGTACGAAACAGCAGGTTGCCTTTACCCGCCATCGCCTGTACGGCATTGCGCGCCACATTCAGAACAACCTGGATCAACTGATCAACATCCGCTACCAGATCCGGAATACTCGGATCATAATCCGTAGCAATATGGATGCCAGGAGTTGAATCCACCGCCAGCAGCGCCCGCACCCGCTCCGTCACTTCATGAACACTGAGCGGCGCCAACACCTGGGCGGGACCGTGGCCCATCATGCGATCCAGCAGGGTCGTGAGTCGATCCGTCTCACCGATGATTACCTGGGTGTACTCCTGCAGCTCAGGATTCTCGAACTCCCGCTCCAGTAGCTGGGCGGCACCGCGAATACCCCCAAGCGGATTCTTCAACTCATGGGCCAAGCCCCCGAGAATCGCCTGATTAGCCGCGTACTGGGACATCAAATGCTGCTTCATGGCGATACGCTGCGCCCGGTGGGTAGAGACCATCTCCACCAACGCGTAGCTGGTGCCATCGGCCTCTACTGGCGTCACGATGCTGTCTACAAAGGCCGTGCCCCCGTGTTTTAGCCGAATATCCATATCGTGCTGCACATAGGGCTGAAAATTTTCCAGGGCCGCACGCAGTATGTCGATGTAGCGGACATCCTCCGCAGCCAGCTCGGCAACCGGTTGACCCAGCACCTGCCTGGCACTCACGCCCAGAAGTGTTTCGGCGGCCACATTGAGGTAAACAACTCCGAGAGTCTCATCCAGCAGCACCACCGCAGTCTGCAGTTCATCCAGCAGAAAAAACGGGTAGCCCGCCACCACCGGACTCAATCCGCCGGCACCCTGTCCGTCGGGTCTGCTCAATTCGAATGCAGCAGTGAGTGGCGCAAAACAAAAAAGCGGACCACCCCGGAACTGATCAGAACCTCACCACGACTATTGACTACTGCGGCTGCAATGCTGTGGGCGCCCCGATCAAGGTTGGGTAACACGACCTGGCTTGACCCCCCTGCCAGCACCACCTGACCATCCAGCAGATATTGAATACGATCATCGGGACGCAACACAGGCTGTAGCGATACCGACACCCGAACATCACCGTTATTCGCTCTCACCGCCTCTTCGGGTTGTGGACTCAGCACCCTCAGCGCGGAATAGACCGTCCCGGTCTCAGCCCCATCCCCGGCTTCCGCTTCACTCTCTTCGTCCACCACCTCAGACGTTGCGGATGTTGGCTTCGGCGCGGTGTAGGTCATCGGCTCCTGCACGATGATCTGCTCAGCACCAGGGCCTGCATCACCAGAAAAAATCACCGTACCGTCCGGACCCACCTGCCGATAGACCCGATAGCCACTATCTTCAGCTGCCAACACCAATCCGGAAAGGCAACACGCCATCATAGTAAACAGCCATAGAAAGCGTTGATGGAAGCAGCTGTCCATATCAAAACCCTAGTGCAACCGTTGGGGCGGAGAAATCCCCCGCCCCACACCCAATCAGAGGCTGTAGTACATATCGAACTCCACCGGGTGAGTCGCCATCCTCAGGCAATCCACATCCGCCATCTTGAGGGCGATATAGGAGTCGATAAAGTTATCAGAGAACACCCCGCCAGCGGTGAGGAATCCACGATCCAGATCCAGCGCCTCCAGGGCCATCTCCAGCGAACTGGCGACCGTGGGAATGCTCTTGGCCTCCTCAGCCGGCAGATCATAGAGATCCTTATCCATTGGATCGCCAGGGTGAATCTTGTTCAGAATGCCGTCCATACCCGCCATCGCCATCGCCGCGAAGCTCAGATAGGGGTTACCGGTCGCATCCGGGAAACGGACTTCGATGCGCACCGCTTTCGGATTGGAGACATAAGGAATACGAATCGAGGCGGACCGGTTCCGGGCTGAGTAGGCCAGCATCACCGGCGCCTCGAAACCCGGCACCAGCCGCTTGTAGCTGTTGGTTGTAGCATTGGTCAGGGCGTTGATCGCCCGGGCGTGTTTGATGATCCCTCCGATGTAATAGAGGGCTGTATCGGACAGACCGCCATAACCGTTGCCGCTAAACAGATTAACCCCGTCTTTTGACAGAGACTGGTGTACGTGCATGCCGTTGCCGTTATCCCCAACCAGCGGTTTAGGCATAAAAGTCGCACTCTTGCCGTAGCTATGGGCAACATTCATCACCACGTACTTGAGAATCTGAACCTCGTCCGCCTTGTTCACCAGGGTGTTGAACCGGGTGGCAATTTCGTTTTGCCCGGCGGTAGCAACTTCATGGTGATGCGCTTCAACAACCAGACCCATATCTTCCAGCGCTAGACACATAGCGCTGCGCAAATCATGCATGGAGTCCACCGGTGGAACCGGGAAATACCCCCCCTTTACCCGCGGCCGATGACCCAGGTTACCCTCAGTCATCTCGTGCTCTGAGGCCCAGTCGCCCTCGGCAGAGTCAATCGCCACATGGCAACCATTCATGGCGTTGCCCCAACGGACATCGTCAAAAATGAAAAATTCCGGCTCTGGGCCGAAAAGTGCGGTATCGGCAATACCGGTCTCGTTGATAAAGGCCTCAGCACGTTTAGCTATGGATCTGGGGCAGCGGTCATAACCAATCATGGTCGTAGGCTCAACCACATCACACCGGATGTTCACGGTTTTCTCTTCCGAGAAAATATCCAGTAGGACGGTGTCGGCATCCGGCATAAGAACCATGTCGGATTCATTAATCCCTTTCCAGCCGGAGATCGAAGAGCCGTCAAACATTTTGCCATCTTCAAAAAACTCTTCGTCAAGGACCTGCGCGGGGACCGTGACGTGCTGCTCTTTACCCTTGGTATCGGTAAACCGCAGATCGACAAAACTAACCTCTTCTTCTTTCAGCATTTTCAGAATGTCTTGTGACATTTAGAACTCCTTTCTATCTGAACTAACCCACACCAAGCTTTCGTCCTGTCACGCTGGCAAATAACCGGCATCAGACATAATGACGGCCTGCGGCGCGCAGAGCCGAAAGCAGATTCCATACCTCGGCCAGCATGCTCTATCTGACGGTTTGCCCCCGTCCACACTATCCTGATTCAGCCACACCCGCCCCTAATATAGTGCACCGAATCCGCGGCGCTCGCTACTGCCGCAATCTGGCTCTATCACCGGCCAACGAACCGGAAACGCATATCAAAACAGATCGTCGGTATATTCCCTTGGGGATCCACCCGGCCCGGGGGAACCGGGAATCGGCAGCTCCGGCAGATACTCCGGGCGGAAATACTCAAACAGCGCTGACGGATTGTCACCAGAGACGGGTAAGCCGGTATCCGGGTCGATACGAACCCTCAACAGATCCGGCGGTACCGCCCGGGTGCTCTCGGGCTGTCCGGCCAGCGCCCTGCCCATGAATTCCATCCAGATGGGCAAGGCAACACCACCGCCGGTCTCCCGCGCACCCAGCGGCCTGGGCTGATCAAATCCGACCCAGACTGTGGCCAGCAGGTTCGGATGATACCCGCTGAACCAGGCGTCTTTCTGATCATTGGTGGTGCCTGTTTTCCCAGCCAGATCACTGCGACCGAGGGAGAGCACCCGGCGACCGGTGCCAATGCGAATCACGTCCGTCAACATGCTGTGGATCAGATACGCCACCTGAGGTGATATCACCGGGGGTTGCTCAGACAACGACGCCTTAGCAATCGCATCCTCCGTCCCGGCCAGACCCACTGCTGTCTGCTCACAATCATTACAGAGCCCAGCTCCAGGCCCGGCCCGGAATAGAATTGAGCCATCCTGAGCTTCGACCCAGTCAATCAAACTCGGCTGGACCCTGTAACCGCCGTTGGCAATCACGGCATAACCCGCCGCCAGCTCAAGCGGAGTGACACTACCACTGCCAAGAGCCAGCGAGAGATTTTGCGGCAATTGTGAGGAATCAAAACCAAAACGCTCAACGTAGCTCAGGGCGTAGTCCGGACCAATCTGACGCAGCAATCGCACAGAAACCAGATTACGGGACTTCGCCAAAGCCATCCGCAACCGGGTCGGACCATAAAACTTGCGACTGTAGTTCTCGGGACGCCAGGTATCCTCCAGGCCCGCATCCTCAAATACCACTGGCGCATCGTTGATGAGCGAAGCGGCGGTATACCCCTTCGCCAACGCCGCGGCATAGATAAACGGTTTGAAGTTGGAGCCGGGCTGCCGCCTGGCCTGGGTCGCTCGATCGAAGGGGCTGGAGGAAAAATCGTAACCGCCAACCATAGCCAGCACCCGACCACTGCGGGGTTCCAGTGAGATCAGGGCCCCATTGACATCCGGCACCTGGGCCAACTGCCAACCCTCATCAGAGCGGGAGACCCGAACCAGGTCTCCGGGCTGCAACACATCGGCAAGCTGCTTCGGGGCGGAGCCCCGCCGGTTCTCGGATAGATAAGCCCGCGCCCAAATTACCTGGGGCAAATTCAACCGGATAACTTCGCCATTAGCCAAGAGCAATTCAGCCCCATCAGCACTGACGGCAGACACCAGGGCCGCCCGCAACCCACCGATAGCCGGAACCCCGTCTAACGCATCAAGCTGCACCTCCTGAGTCTCACCGGTAATTTTGCCCTCTGCACCACGATATCCATGACGGCGATCATAGACATTCAAGCCCGATCGCAGAGCATCTCGCGCCAAACCCTGCAATCTGGAATCCAGCGTTGTATGAACCTGATAACCCGCGGTGTAGGCGGCATCCCCGTAACGGCCAATGGCCCAGCGACGGACGCGCTCAGCGACATGCGGCGCATCGACGACGTTGGCAGAGCCATGCACCCGGGCGTCATCCTCGAATGCCAGAGCAGCCTCGAACTGCTCGGGAGAGATGAAATGCAGCTTCGCCATCCTGCCGAGCACGTAATTCCGCCGGAGCAAAGCACGTTCAAGATTGGCTACAGGGTTCGAGCTTGATGGCGCCTTGGGCAGACCTGCCAGCATGGCGATCTGGGGCAAAGTCAACTCCGCCAAAGTGCAGCCATAATAGACTTGGGCTGCGGCTCCAAAGCCGTAGGCGCGCTGGCCCAGAAATATCTTGTTGATATAGAGCTCCAGGATTTGATCCTTGCTTAAATCCCGCTCAATTTTTAATGCCAGCAGAATTTCGAGCCCTTTCCGCAAAAACGTCTTCTCCCGGGAGAGATAAAAATTCCGGGCGACCTGCATAGTGATTGTACTGCCCCCCTGCCGACGCTCACCGGTACGGATCAACCCGATAGCCGCCCGCACCAAGCCCTGAAAATCAACACCGGAGTGGCTATAGAATCGATCATCCTCTGCGGCAACGATCGCCTGCTTCAACAGTTCCGGCACTTCAGCGATATCAACGGGCAGGCGTTTCTGGGTACCAAACTCAGCAATCAGAGCACCATCCGCAGCGTGAACCGACAAAGGAACCTGGAAACGGACATCCCGCAACGAATCGGTTGCAGGCAGCCGGGGCAGCGCCACAAGCAGGGTCAACGTCAGGGCGATAACACCCATGATCGAGAGCAGTGAAAACAGGATTAAAAGCGGCTTGAGATAACGGCCCATTGCACTAAAACTCGGGACAGGGTGAAATGACATTCAAGAAAAAGTTGCCTAATCAGACTTGCAGTTGTACTTTAGTGCTTAACGCAGTTACGCATAAAAGTGCTGTAACAACGGAGAATTAAAGGAATTTGCCTTGGGTTTTCTGACCAAAAAAAATCCGCCGCTGGTCGGCATCGATATTAGCACAACAGCTGTCAAGCTCCTGGGGCTGAGCCGGAAAGGCCCGACCTACAGAATTGACAACTTCGCCTATGTGCCACTGCCTGCCGATGCAGTTTCCGAAAACAGCATCGCTTCGATCGAAAAGGTCTCGCAAGCGGTGGAGCAGGCTATACGCCTGTCCAGAACAAAAGCGAAGCACGCCTCGGTTGCGGTACCAGGCTCATCCGTCATCACAAAGATCATCAGCATGCCTGCGGACCTGACGGACGAAGAGATGGCCAGTCAGATTCAGGTGGAGGCGGATCAATACATCCCCTACGCACTGGAAGAGGTCTATCTGGATTTCCAGGTGATTGGGCCTAATCCGCACAACCCGGAGACCGTAGACGTCCTGCTTGTAGCATCACGTAGCGAAAACGTGGACGACCACGTCGCCGCCATCGAGGGTGCGGGTCTGAAATGCCAGATTGTAGATGTCGAGACCTATGCTCTGGAAACTGCTTACTCCCTGATCAACCCGACAGTGACCGCAGGTGGCAATGACCAGACTGTCGCTATCGTTAAAATCGGGTCGGTCTCCACAACTCTGAACGTCCTGCACAACGGCAGTATGATTTACACCCGGGAACAGCGATTCGGTGGCAAACAGCTGACCGAAGAGATTCAGAATCGATATGGCCTGGCGTTCGAAGAAGCCGAGAGAGCCAAACAGGAAGGCGGACTGCCGGACGATTATCCTCTGGAAGTAATGGAACCGTTCAAGGGCGCAATCTCTCAACAGGTTGGTCGGCTATTGCAGATGTTCTTCTCGTCCAGTCCATACAAAAAAGTTGACCTGCTCATGCTGGCAGGCGGCACAGCAGCACTGCCGGGGCTTGAGCATTTGATCGAAACTCAGACCGCAACGCCCACCCAGATTGCCAACCCGCTGGCACGCATGGCACTGTCCGGGAACGTCCAGGCGCAAGCCGTGACGCGACATACATCATCATTGACTATTGCCTGCGGTCTAGCCATGAGGAACTTTGACAATGCCACGGGTTAATCTACTCGACTGGCGGGCCGAGCGCCGCCGGGCGCTGCTGATTGAATTCGGCATTTTACTGGCGATTGTTGCGTTGGCCAGCATCGCAGTGGTCAGTTCAATTCAATATGTCCTGAACAAGAAAACAGAAGCACAGATTGCCCGAAACCAGTACCTGCAGCAGGAAATTGCGGCACTGGATGAGAAGATCAAGGAAATCGAACGATTGAGGACCCTGAAGGATGCCCTAATCGCCCGAATGACAGTGATCCAGGAGCTGCAAAGCAAACGCCCGGAAGTCGTCCATCTGTTCGATGAACTCGTACGGAGCATGCCGGATGGGGTGCACCTGACCCAGCTTTCGCAAAGCGGTGACACCATCACGCTGAACGGTCGAGCGGAATCCAACGCCCGGGTCTCATCAATCATGAGAAATCTCGACAACTCAGACTGGCTCGGAGGGACTTGGTTGAACGTGGTTCAGGCCGAGGGTGATCCGATCTATCGCAAGCAGTTTACCGTCCGCGTCAAGCAAATGACCAAGAAAGCGGACACGGCCTCGAAGGACCCAGAGGGGGTGGAGGCTCAATGAGTGTTATCGACGATATTAATAGCCTGAATTATCAAAATTCCGGAACCTGGCCCTGGTATGCCAAGGCAGTTGTTTGCGCGCTGGTAGCCGCTCTGCTGATCGGTGGTGGTTACTATTTTTTCACTAAAGATGCGATGGCTGAGCTCGAGTTAAAGCAAAAGCAGCAAGTTCAGTTATTGAAAACCTACGAGGTCAAATATAATCGGGCTGCGAATCTGGACGCATACCGTAAGCAGCTCGACGAGATCGAACTCTCTTTCGGTGCGCTGCTACGCCAGTTGCCAGACAGCACAGAAGTCCCTGACCTGCTGGTAGACATCACACAGGCGGGTCTGGCCAATGGTTTGGAATTTCAGTTGTTCAAGCCGGGTGGGGAGATACCCAAGTCCTTCTATGCCGAGCTTCCCATCAGCATAACGGTGACCGGCAGTTACCACTCACTGGCCACTTTTGTCAGCGATGTCGCAGCTATGCCGAGAATTGTCACGCTACACAACATCAAACTAACGCCGGTCGGAGACAAAGGCAACCTGACAATGAGCGCCACGGCGAAAACCTATCGCTATGTTGAAGAGGACGCGTGATGTATCGGGCAAAAACCGGGGCGGCCCTTATATTGACACTGCTACTGGCTGGCTGTGGCGGCACTGCTGCGGATCGGGCGCTACAAGCTCAAATCCAGGATATCCACGCCAGGCACAAAGGTAACGTCGAACCGCTGCCAGAGATAAAACCTTACGAGAACTTCATATATACGGCCCACGAGTTAAGGCCGCCGTTTGATATCCCGGACCATCCCCAGGACCCGGCACAGCAGGTTGCCGAATCGGGCTCCGGCATCTCGCCCGATTTTGATCGCAGAAAAGAGTCGCTGGAGCAGTTTCCTCTGGCTGCTCTGAGCATGACAGGTACCCTGGCCATGGGGGATAACCTCTGGGCCATCGTGGTTGCGCCGGACAAAACCGTCAACCGGGTTGGTCTCGGCAACTATATGGGCCAGAACCACGGTCGTATTGTTGATATCAATGAACAGACAGTCACTCTGGCTGAGATCGTATCCAACGGTGCTAACGGCTGGACTGAACGCGAAGCGGCGATTTCCATCGTCGAAGAGTAGGATTAGGCCTTCATATCTAAGGGAACGTGTCATGAAATCTGCCCTCATATTCTCGCTCGGCGTTCACACTGCCCAGCAAGCAACCGGACCAAGGAAACAACGGCCTGCTGCGATACGTTGGACGGCGCTGCTATTGGCTTTGGTATTCACCCAAACCCTGTACGCCGCCGCCTCCACAGTGACTGACGCCCAGTTTTCCTCACTGCCGGGTGGGCGGGTGCAGATTAAGCTGGACTTTGCGGGTGCCCCACCAACACCGAACACCTTCGCTATTAATGAGCCCGCCAGAGTGGTTCTCGATTTTGCCGAAACAGCCAATGGCCTGGATAAGGACCAGCAGGAAATTGGACTGGATACCGTCGAGAGCTTAACTGCATTGCAAGCGGGTGATCGGACCCGGGTCGTCATTAAGCTGACCCGGATTGTGGATTACGAAACAACAGTCCGTGACGGCAGTGTCTACGTCACTCTGGGCAGCCCCGCCGCACCAATAGCTACAACTCGCAGCATCGCAGGAATCGCGGACAGCGAATCCATGAGCGAAATTTCGGTGACCGACATAGACTTCCGGCGGGGGCCTGACGGTGATGGTCAGATTCTGGTCTCTCTCTCCTCGCCCAGTGTTAACGTCAACACCCGGCAGGAGGGCGATAAAATTATCGTTGATCTGCTGGATATCGCGCTACCTCCAGAGCTGGCCCGAGAACTTGATGTGGCCGATTTCGCCACACCCGTTTCGGCAATTAAAGTGCGTCCCTTCGGCAACAACGTGCAACTTGAAGTAGCCGCCACCGGCACTTTCGAGCATATCGCCTACCAGACCGACGACCTCTATACGGTTTCAATCCGGCCACTAACCAAGGCCGAAGAGGACAGAATGCGGCGAGAGCAGTTCCGCTACACCGGTGAACGACTCTCCCTGAATTTCCAGGATATCGAAGTCAGAGCGGTACTGCAGCTCCTGGCCGACTTCACCGATCGCAATCTGGTGACCAGTGATTCGGTCCAGGGTCGGCTCACCCTGCGGCTGAAAAACGTTCCCTGGGATCAGGCCCTCGATATTATTTTGGCAAGCAAGGGACTGGCGCTAAGAGAGGAGGGCAACGTCATGCGGGTCGGCCCGGCGGACGAGATCGCGGCACTGGAGAAAGCCAAGCTGCAGACCGACCTGGAGATCGCCGAACTCTCTCCCTTGCGCACCGAATTTGTCCGGTTGAATTTTGCCAAGGCTGAAGAGCTCAAAACGCTGTTGAGTTCCGGCGACAACAACTTCCTGACTGAGCGGGGCAGCATCACCGTTGATGGCCGCACCAACACCCTGCTGGTAAACGACACCGCAGAGAAGCTGGCAGAGCTTAGAGCTGTTCTGGCCGAGCTGGACATACCGGTTCGCCAGGTCTTGATTGAATCCCGCGTCGTCAACGCCACCACCGACTTCAGCAAGAGTCTCGGGGTCCGCTTCGGCTTCAATCAATTCCCCACCTCGCCTAAAGATGGCAGCAACGAGTTCTATATGGGTGGCAACCTGAACGCCACAACCCAGGCGATCAATGGTGACGAAATCAATTTTGATGACCGGCTGTCGGTCAATTTGCCCGCAAGCGGCTTCGGTGGATTCCAGCCTGCGACCTACGCGCTGGCGATCGCCAAATTTCCCTTTGGGCGCTTGCTGGAGCTGGAGCTCTCCGCGCTGGAAGCGGAAGGGCGGGGCGAAGTCATCTCCAACCCGCGTGTAATTACCGCTAATCAGCAGGAAGCCGTGATTGAGCAGGGCACGGAAATCCCCTATCAGTCCGCCAGTTCCAGCGGCGCCACCGACGTAGAGTTCAAGGATGCCAAGTTGAGCCTTACGGTCACCCCCCAGATCACACCGGATGACCACGTGATTATGGACATCGCGGTCAACAATGACCGGGTCGGTGAACAGTTTGGCACCGGGGAACCCTCGGTGGACACCCAGGCCGTAACCACCAATGTACTGGTAGACAATGGTGAGACCGTGGTATTAGGTGGCATTTACGAACAGACAATAAACCACGGCATCACACGAACTCCATTTCTTGGGGAGCTCCCCTACGTGGGCACACTGTTCAGGCAGAAAACTGATATCGACAGTCGATCAGAGCTGCTGATTTTCGTTACCCCGAAAATCCTGAAAGACGGACTAACCACCGTCCGGTAATCACAACATCGGCTGGTAACAGCCTGATGTTATATCCGAGTACACAAAGGGCCCCCGCGGGCCCTTTGTGTTTGTCTGGCTCTGCTAAGATGAGCCGCTCTAAATTAAACTCAGGTTTCCGTTGAAAGACACACCCACTATCTATCTCATAGGTCCCATGGGCGCCGGAAAAAGCACCATTGGACGACTACTGGCCCAGGAACTGGGCCGGGTTTTCATCGACACGGACGAGGAGATCGAGCGCCGTACCGGCACGACCATTCCGATTATTTTTGATATCGAAGGTGAATCCGGGTTTCGCCTGCGGGAACAAAAAGTAATCGCCGAGTTGGCACGTCAACGGGATCTCGTTGTAGCCACCGGGGGCGGCGCCGTAATCGAGCCCGAGAACCGCTCGAACATCACCAAAAGCGGCGTCGTGGTCTACCTCAGAACCAGTATTGATGAGCAGCTTCGGAGAACCCGGCGCAGCCGTAATCGGCCGCTGCTCGATACCGATGACAAATTGACCCGCCTGGAGGAGCTCGCCACCGAGCGGGGGCCTCTGTACGAGTTAGCCGCTGAAATTACGGTGGATTCAGATAACCGCAAGGCGTCGCTGGTCACCGCCGAAATACTCTCCAGACTCGGGTGGGGGCATGCGCGAACTTCGGGTTGAGTTAGGGCCCCGCAGCTACCCTATTCATATCGGCCCAGGCGCATTTGACGAGGCTGGGGAACACCTGGGTAATCCACCCGGAAACACCCCTGTCATCGTCTCTGATGAGATCGTTGCACCACTTTATCTGGAGAAGATTCAGTGGGCATCCGGGTCAGATTCGGTTCTGATTCTGCCGACGGGGGAGTCCGAGAAAACGTTAGCCACAGTCGGCAAAATCTACGACTTTCTGCTTCAGAATCGACGAGGTCGTGACACCTCACTTCTCGCTCTGGGCGGCGGCGTGGTCGGCGACATGGTGGGCTTTGCGGCCGCGACCTACCAACGGGGAATTCCCTTCGTGCAGCTACCGACCACACTGCTTGCCCAGGTGGATTCCTCTGTCGGCGGCAAAACCGGCGTCAACCACCCCCTCGGCAAAAACATGATCGGCGCCTTCCATCAGCCGAAAGCCGTAATAGTCGATACTGACACCCTTAGGACACTGGATAAGCGGCAACTACAGGCGGGTCTGGCAGAGGTAATCAAGTACGGCATTATTCGGGACACCGACCTCTTCTTCTGGCTGGAGGCACATCTTGATGCGCTGCTCGGGCTGGATGACCAGGCGCTGACCGAGTGTATTAGCCGGTCCTGCCAGAACAAGGCCGAAATCGTCCAGGCTGATGAAAAAGAGGCGGGCCAACGGGCACTACTCAACCTCGGCCATACCTTTGGTCACGCCGTAGAAACAGCGGTTGGCTACGGAGATTGGCTGCATGGTGAGGCGGTTGGCCTGGGTATTCGCATCGCCGCACAACTTTCCGGTCGCCTTGGCACCCTGGACCATGGCTCAATCGAGCGAATTAACCGCCTACTGGATCGAGCCGGACTACCCGCCACACTACCCCCCGAGATCGATCCAGTTCAGCTCCTGGAGCTGATGGAGCTGGACAAAAAGACCCTGAAAGGTCGCATCCGATACGTTCTGCCCACGGCCATCGGTAGCGCAGTGATTACCGACTCCGCCCCCCAGCCCGACGTTTTGGCGACGCTGCATGAATTCATACTCTGATCGGCAGCCGAAACTCAAAGGGCAATCCGGAACCTGAAGAGAAATCGCCGCGACACCGTCAACCATTCTTCGTTTGAGTTTGACGAGGAATATCCTATTCTAGGGAATGCAGACCCCAAATAGTCGCCCCTGGCCCCTCCGAAATCGTATCGAGCCCTCTTGAAACCCGCCATCCCGGCTATGACCTCCCCGTAAGAGATGAATCAGATCGCCCCACTCTCCAGCAGACCACCCGCAGAGACCCACATCATGGTCGGCCTCTCCGGCGGCGTGGATTCATCGGTTGCCGCACTGCTGCTGAAGCGCCGGGGCTATCAGGTTACCGGACTCTTCATGAAGAACTGGGAGGAAGATGATAGCGATAGCCACTGCGCGGCGGCCCGGGATCTTGAAGATGTAGAGGCGGTCTGCACAGAGTTGGCGATACCCCTGGAGACCGCTAATTTCTCAGCTGAATACTGGGACAATGTGTTCGAGCACTTTCTCGCGGAATACGCCGCTGGGCGTACGCCAAATCCGGACGTGCTCTGCAACCGGGAGATCAAATTCGCCGCTTTCCTGGACCACGCCCGCGATCTGGGCGCAGACGGCATCGCCACCGGCCATTACGCCGGCATCGCCAGCAGTCCAGCTAGTTTAAGCCTGATCAAAGCCGCGGACCAACACAAGGATCAAACCTACTTCCTGCATAGTCTGAACCAGGTGCAGCTGGCAGCGACGCTTTTTCCCCTCGCCACCCTGCGCAAAACCGAAGTACGCCGAATAGCCTCGGCTGCGAGACTCAATACCGCCACGAAGAAGGACTCAACCGGGCTCTGCTTTATTGGCGAGCGCCCCTTCAGAGAGTTCCTGGCGCGTTTTTTACCGGCCCAACCTGGTGAGATCGTTGACGAAACCGGGAGTTTAATTGGCGAGCATCAGGGTGTGGTCTACTACACCATCGGCCAACGGCAGGGGCTCGGCATTGGTGGTCTCCGGAACAGCAACGGCGAACCCTGGTTCGTGGCAGATAAGGACGTGGCCAGGAATCGCCTGGTGGCGGTACAGGGCCACGACCACCCCAGGCTGCTAGCCAACTCTCTAAATGCGGAGCAGATGCACTGGATCGCCGGACAACCACCGGCGACCAGCTTCGAGGCGACCGCAAAGAGCCGTTACCGTCAGCCCGCACAACCCTGTCGTGTCTCCGTCTCGGCAGACGGTGCCAAAACAACCGTGGTGTTCGAAACCCCTCAGCGGGCCCTGACTCCCGGGCAGTCGGTCGTCATCTATTCCGGAGAACACTGTCTGGGCGGCGGTGTGATTGAAGCGTCGAGCACAACCTGATCGCACCACAGTGTGTCTGCCTGCAGCGATCAGAGGCCCGGGGGGAAACCCCACCCGTCGCCCGGCAGGCCAGTTTCAGCGCCTTCGGGGCGTCGAGCAAAACACCCGTCCGGTACGCTGGACATATCAGTCGAAAAATGGCAACACAGACGCGGTCTCTGAAGCCAGGCCCACCCAGCTCAGGCCTCCGCCATAAAATCCCTCAGCACATAGTTGAGAATGCCGCCGTGCCGGTAGTAGTCCACCTCAATCGGCGTATCAACCCGGGTCAGCAGAGAGACCTCAAAACTGCTGCCGTCGCTGCGAGTCACTCGTAGAGTGAGCTGCTGGCCAGGACGGAGGTTGTCATCCAGATCGATCAGATCGAACTGCTCATCACCCCGGATGCCCAGGCTTGCATAACTGTCGCCCTCGGCGAACTGTAGGGGCAACACCCCCATACCGATCAGATTGCTGCGGTGAATTCGTTCAAAACTCTCCGCAATCACCATCTTCACACCAAGCAGCCGGGTGCCCTTGGTGGCCCAGTCACGGGAGGAGCCCGCACCGTACATTTTGCCGGCAAAGATCACCAGCGGCGTGCCATCCTGCTGATAACGGTGGGCCGCATCATAAACGGACATCTCTTCACCCTGATAACGGGTCCACCCCCCCTCTCGCGGAGCCACCAGCAGATTCTTCAATCGAATGTTGCCGAAGGTACCCCGGGCCATCACCCGATCATTCCCCCGCCGCGAACCGAAACTGTTCCAGTCAGCACGATCCACGCCATGCTCCAGCAAATAGGCCGCCGCCGGACCATCCGCAGGAATCACCCCTGCGGGTGAAATATGGTCTGTAGTGACGAAATCCTCGAGCATCAACAGCGCCCGGGCTCCGCTGATCGAAGCAATAGGCTCCACACTCTCACCCATCTCCACAAAAAATGGCGGCTCCTGGATATAGGTCGAGTCCTGATTCCAGTTATAGACCGCGCTGCCATCACCGGACTCGATTGCGTTCCACGCCGAGTTCGACACCGCCACATTGGCATAACTGCGGTTGTACAGATCCGCACTGTTCGCCAGGGCTACCGCCGCGTTCAGTTCCGCGTTTGAGGGCCAGAGATCCCTGAGATAAACCGGCTCGCCGTCAGATCCGGTGCCGATGGGGTCCCGGGTCAGATCTATATCTGTAGTCCCGGCCAGAGCATAAGCGACGACCAGAGGTGGTGAAGCCAGATAGTTCGCCCGGGTATGGGGGCTCACCCGCCCTTCGAAATTACGGTTGCCACTGAGCACCGCCGAGACCACCAGCTGTTCCTGGGTAATTGCATCAACCACCGACTGGTCCAGTGGACCCGAGTTGCCGATACAGGTGGTACAGCCATAACCTACAGTGTTGAAGCCCAGCGCCTCCAGGGGCTCGGTGAGACCGGCCCGCTCCAGGTATTCCGTCACAACCCGGGAGCCAGGTGCCAATGAGGTTTTGACATATGGGGCTACTTTCAGCCCCTTCTCCACCGCTTTTTTTGCCACCAATCCGGCACCAAGCATGACCGAGGGGTTAGATGTGTTGGTACAACTGGTGATGGCTGCAATCACCACCGCGCCCTGCTTGAGTTGGACGTTGTCCAGCCCGGCCACGGGCACGGCGACATCGACCTGATCCGGGTTGAGACCGAAGCCGTCATCGCCAACTGGAGCCTGCAGAGCCGCTGCAAAACTCTGTTTCACCTGGCTCAGGGGAATCCGGTCGTGGGGCCGTTTTGGTCCGGCGATGCTCGGCTCCACTGTAGAGATATCCAGCTCGATCACCTGGGTAAACCGGGGGTCGGGCGACGCCGCCGTGCGGAACATACCCTGGGCCTGATAATACTGCCGCACCAGATCAATCAGCTCCTCCGGTCGACCGGTATTACGGAGGTAATTCAGCGCCTCCTCATCCACCGGGAAGAACCCCATAGTGGCGCCATACTCCGGCGCCATATTCGCCACAGTGCCCCGGTCCGCCAGCGGCAGATGGTCCAACCCGGGACCGAAAAATTCAACAAACTTGCCCACCACCCCCAATTTGCGTAACACCTGCACAATGGTCAGGGTCAGGTCAGTGGCGGTCACCCCCTCCCGCAGCGCCCCGGTCAGGCGGTAACCCACCACCTCCGGCATCACGATGTAGACAGGCTGGCCCAGCATGCAGGCTTCCGCCTCAATCCCACCCACGCCCCAACCGACAATACCCAGACCGTTGATCATAGTGGTGTGAGAGTCCGTACCCACCAGGCTGTCTGGATAGGCGACCGCGCCGTTCTGCTGCCTGGTCATCACCCCTTTGGCAAGATGCTCCAGATTGACCTGATGCACGATGCCGACGGAGGGCGGTACGATATTCAGGGTCTCAAAGGCAGACTGGCCCCAACGCAGGAACTCATACCGCTCCTGGTTGCGCTGGAATTCAATCTCGGCATTCTCCGCCAGTGCGGTACGGGTGCCGTAACGGTCCACCTGCACCGAGTGGTCGATCACCAGATCCACTGGCACCAGGGGTTCGATTTTGGCCGGGTCTTTGCCCGCCCGCGCCATGGCGCTGCGCAGTGCCGCCAGATCCACCACACAGGGCACCCCGGTAAAGTCCTGTAGCACCACCCGCCCCGGAATGAACGGAATCTCGCTGCCCGCATCCTGAGTGCCCCATCCAATCAGCGCCTCGATATGACGATCCTCCACCGCAGCGTGGTCCTGGTTGCGCAGAACCGCCTCCAGCAGCACCTTGATAGAGTTCGGTAGACGGGAGACATCCCCATCACCTGCCCTGGTGACGGCGGGCAGACTGTAGTAGTCGATCTGCCCGCCGCTGTAGTCGAGGGACTGACGGGTGTAGGCAAATTTGGACTGGCTCATGAGGCTTTCTCTCGCGTAGGGGATCAATTCAAACGGCGTACAAACCACCGTCGTAGAGGGTAGAAATTATAGCACCGGCAACCGCCGCACTCACCGGGGCCGGGGGCCTCGGCTACAATGCCCGCTTCCACCCAGCTCGGACGACTTTTGCCATGGAACTCTCTCCCCTCACAGCCATCTCCCCGGTCGACGGTCGTTACGCTGGCAAAGTCTCCCGGCTCCGGCCTTTGGTGAGTGAGGCGGGCCTGATCCAACACCGGGTGAAGGTTGAGATCGCCTGGCTGAAGCAACTCGCCGCATGCCCTGAAATCCCGGAGATCGGCCCATTCAGTCGTGCCGCCCTGAGCTATCTGGATGAGATCAACGATGGCTGGAGTCTGGCGGATGCCGAAGCGGTTAAAGCCCATGAGCGGGTCACCAACCATGACGTCAAAGCGGTGGAGTATTTCCTCAAAGACCGCATCGCCAATTTCCCGGAGCTGGCGGCAGTCAGCGAGTTCATCCACTTTGCCTGCACCTCGGAAGACATTAACAATCTGGCCTACGGCCTGATGCTCACGGCCAGCCGCCAACAGATCCTGCTACCACAGATCGATAACATCATCGAGGTGCTCACCGCTCAGGCGTCCGCTCTTGCCGAACAACCGATGCTGGCCCGCACCCACGGCCAGCCCGCCTCCCCGACCACCATGGGCAAGGAGCTGGCCAATGTAGTGGCCCGACTGCAGCGGCAGCGGCAGCAGATTGCAGCCGTCCCGTTGCTGGGCAAAATTAACGGCGCCGTGGGCAACTACAATGCCCATCTGGCAGCCTATCCGGAGGTCGACTGGCCGCAGCAGGCCCGGCAGTTTGTCACCGGCCTCGGCCTTGAGTGGAACCCCTACACCACCCAGATTGAACCCCACGACTGCATTGCTGAGCTGTTCGACGCCATCGCCCGCTGTAACGTGGTGTTGATCGATCTGAGTCGGGATATCTGGAGCTACATCTCGGTTGGTTATTTCCGTCAGAAAACCGTCGCCGGGGAGGTCGGGTCATCCACCATGCCCCACAAGGTCAACCCCATCGACTTTGAGAATGCCGAGGGCAACCTCGGCATCGCCAATGCGGTTCTGGACCACCTCGCCCGCAAACTGCCGATCTCCCGCTGGCAGCGGGATCTCACAGACTCAACAGTGCTGCGCAATATCGGCGTGGCGCTTGCCCACTGTGTCATCGCTGGCGAATCCCTGCTGAAGGGGCTGGGCAAACTGGAAGTTGAATCGACCCAGATGCAGCGGGATCTGGATGCCAACTGGGAGGTTCTGGGCGAAGCGATTCAGACGGTGATGCGGCGCTACAGCGTAGACCAGCCCTACGAACGATTAAAAGCCCTGACCCGGGGACGGCGCATTGACGGCAACGACCTGCGTGAATTCATCGCCAGCCTGGAGATTCCGGAGCCGGAAAAACTGCGGCTGCAGGCGTTAACCCCCGGCAGTTACACCGGCAACGCCGCCGCTCAGGCGAGCGCTCTGCGGATCGACTAGGCCAACTCCCGCCGCACCTCGGCCCAGATTTTCTCCAGACGTTTGGGGGAGACCGGCTCCAGGGTCTTCATCGGCTGAGCGTAGAGGGAGAGTCGAAACTCCTCCAGCAACCAGCGGTAGCGTTGCACCGCGTCAGGAACCGGCCCCGCCCCCGCCTCTCTCAACAGCCATTGCTGGCAGGGTCTGGAAAGCTCATCAAACTGACTCATCCGCGCCTGCTCACGATCACCGGACTGGGGCAGGCGCTCCAGCCGCAGGCGGATCGCCTCCAGATATTTGGGATAGCGGTCCAGCCAGCGGCTCGGGGTCTCTGCCAGAAAGTTCGGCATAAACAGCGCCTTTAGCTGGGCCTCCACGTCCTGCACCACCGCACCCTGTTTAGCGCCCAACCCCCGCAGACTCTTCTGCACCACCTCAAGCGCACCGCTCATCCCGGTTAGCTGATCACACAAGTCGGTCGCCACCCGGGCCAGATTGCCACCACGCTGCAGTGCCGCTTCGAACTGCTGCAGAGTGCGGGGCACACCATCAGCGAGCAGCGCACGATCGATCGCCGCCCCCAGCACCTCTTCACCTAAAACTCGACCCGGACCCAGCAGTTTGGCGAAAGGCAGTGTAGCCAGCCCCTTGGTCAGCCGCCGGACGTGGCGCCGCTCACCCGGCAGCTTCAGCGCCAGCAGCCGCTGCACCCCCTGCCGATGGATCTGCGCGGCAGCCTGTTCACTCTCCGCCAAAGCCAACTCTACCGTGGTACCCGCATCCCGCAACACCGGATAAGCCAGAATTTCAGCACCGCCCTGCCGGAAGCTGATCCGCTCCGGCAGCGTCCCGAAGTCCCATTCAGTGACGCCACTGCGGCGATAACGCTCCGGCCCTGAGGCGGAGGTGCGCCCGCCGTCGCCGTCAGCCAGTTGCCGCATCAGGCTCTCCGGGTCACGGCCCTGACAGACCTCCGCACCGTCGTCGTCAACCACCCGAAGGTTAAACGTCAGATGTGCCGGCAGTTCAGTAGCGCGCCAGTCAGCCGGATCCACTCTGAGGCCATGCCGTTGCTGCAGCCAGCCTGCCAACACCGGCAGCAGCCTCCCCTGCTCCGGATCCACCTCTGCGGCACACTGCTCCGCACTCTCCCGCAGAGGGATCAACCGCACCCGGGCGGACTTGGGCAGCGCTTTAAACAGAATGTGAATCCGCTCCGCCAGCAGACCCGGCACCAGCCACTCCAGGGGCAACTCCCCCAGTTGACCCACTGCGGCCCGGGGCACCACTAATGTCGGCCCGTCCTCAGGATGACCCGGTTCAAAGCGGTATTCGATAGGAAACCGGGCCTCCCGCCAACTCAAGACATCGGGCAACGCTGTTGTCTCTTCTGCGGTGGGGGCCTGGGCGATTAGCAGCGCTTTGCTCAGAAACAACCGACGAGCGTCCGTTTTTTCACTCTTTTTGCGCCACTGCTCAAAGCTCAGGCCGGTGACAATATCTTGAGGGATTCGCTCATGGTAGAAGCGGCGAATAGTCTCATCATCGACCCGTACATCCGCCCGCCGAAGGCGATGCTCCAGCGCCTCAATCTCCTCCACCAAAGCCAGATTATGGGCGAGAAACTGCCCCCGGGTATTCAACTCCCCCTGCACCAGGCCACTCTGCAGAAAGACTTGCCGGGCCACCCCCAGATCAATACCGGCATAGGCCACTGGCCGCTCCCGCACCAGCGGCAGACCGAACAGGGTGACCCGCTCTTTGGCCATCACCTGCCCCCGCTTGCGGGACCAGTAGGGCTCGCCGTAACTGCGCCGAAGCAGCGGCCCTGCCAAGGGCTCTACCCAGGCCGGATCAATGGGCGCCACCACCCGGGCGTAAACCCGACCGGTCTCAACCAGCTCCCAGGCCATCAGCCAGCCCGGTTTACGCTTTTTCAGAGCTGAGCCCGGAAAAATCTGGAACCGGCTGCTCCGGGCGCCAAGATAATCCCCCTGATCCGTCAGCATACCGATATGGCTCAACAACCCCACCAGCAGCGCCCGGTGAATCGTCTCGGGTTCCGCCGCTGTGGCGTTCAGTTTCAGCTTGAGTCCGGCGCACTGCTCCGCCAGCTGCCGCCGGAGTTCGGCCCACTCCCGCATCCGGCGAGCGGAGAGGAAGTGTTGCTGGCACCAACGACGGCGGGCACTACTGCCTTTAGCCTCCTCGTGCCAGGCGTGCCACAACTGCAACAGGGCGAGAAAATCAGAGGGGCTTTTCTGAAACCGGGCCCGGGCCTGGTCCGCTGCACCGGACTGATCCAGGGGTCGCTCCCTGGGGTCCTGAATCGACAGCACCGCAGCAATCGTCAGTAGTTCATCCAGCGCACCCAGCTCCGCCCCGGCCAGCAACATCCGGCCCAGCCTCGGATCCAGCGGGAAGCGGGCCAACTGCCGACCAATTTCGGTCAGGCGGCCGTCACTGTCCAGGGCACCCAGCTCACTCAGGAGACGGTAGCCATCCCTGATCTGACGAGAGTCTGGCGGATCAACAAAGGGGAAATCATCCACATCCCCCAGACCCAGATCGAGCATCCTCAAAATCACCCCGGAGAGGGCTGATCGCTGAATCTCCGGCTCGGTGAACTCAGGCCGGGCGAGGTAGTCTGCCTGCTCGTAGAGTCGAATACAGCGACCGGGGCCGATCCGGCCACAACGACCCCGGCGTTGGTCGGCACTGGCCCGGGAGATCGGCTCCACCGGCAGCCGCTGAATTCTGGAGTGGGGACTGTAGCGGCTGATCCGGGCCAGACCGGGGTCGATCACAGCCCGAATCCGGGGCACGGTGAGGGAGGTCTCCGCGACATTGGTGGTCACCACAATCCGGCGTTTTGATCCCGGCTTGAAAATATGGGACTGGGCGGCGCCGCTCAGTCGGGCGTAGAGGGGCAGGACCTCCGTATTGGGCAGCTCCAGTTTCTCCAGCGCGCCACAAATTTCACCGATCTCCCGTTCGCCGGAGGAGAACACCAGCATATCCCCCAGATCCAGCTGCCTGCGCTCCGCCCAGACCGCCTCAGCCACCTGGCTGGAGATTTCACTGTTGCGTTTGTTATCACCATCTGGCAGCCGATAGACCGTCTCCACCGGATAGGTACGGCCTTCGACCTCAACCACTGCCGCATTCTTGAAATGCGCAGCGATACGGGCGGTATCGATGGTCGCTGAGGTGATAATCAACTTCAGATCGGGCCGACGAGGCAGCAACCGATGCAGAAAACCGAGCAGGAAATCGATATTCAGACTGCGTTCGTGGGCCTCATCAATAATCAGCGCGTCATAACCGCTGAGAAAACGATCCGACTGGGTCTCCGCCAGCAGCATACCGTCGGTCATCACCTTCACCAGCGAGTCCGCTGAAACCCGCTCATCAAAGCGCACTCTGTATCCGACCTGGGTGCCCAGCTCGCAGCCCAGATCACCCGCCACAAAATCGGCGATGGCCCGCGCCGCAATCCGGCGAGGCTGGGTCATACCGATCTGGCCCCGCACCCCCAGGCCAGCCTCAAGGCAGAGTTTGGGCAGCTGGGTGCTTTTGCCTGAACCGGTATCCCCCGCCAGAATCACCACCTGATGCGCTGCCAGAGAGGACAAAATATCTTCTCGCCGGGCAGATACCGGCAGCTCCGGCGGGTAGCTGATTAGCGGACGACTTGCAGCCCGGCGCTGGCACCAGGCCATCGAGGCCTCTAACCGGGTTTCAAATTTCTCCCGGTTTTTGCCTTGAGCCACCGCATCCCCTGCACTTCTCTCCAACTGCCGCCACAACCGCACCAGCGCTGGATAGTCCCGAGCACGCGCCTCGCCTATGGCGAGACGCAGTTGCTGGTGATCGCTTGTCTGCAGAGTCATGATTTTCGTAGGCCCGGAATAGCGAGCGACTGGCGGGAGACGGTAAAATTCGGGGTTCCAAAACACCCTGGCAGGGTCACAACATGCTTGAGCGTGCGGACGCCGATTATCTCACAGCCCCCAACCTGGCCGGTAACAGGCCGCTGGCAGCGATATGACCCAAACCCCCTCCACCATGCTGCCCTTGGGAACCCCCGCGCCCGATTTCAGTCTGCCAGACACCCAGGGCAGAGTTGTGAACCGGGATGATTTCTCCGGTGCCAGAGGGCTACTGGTGATCTTCCTCTGTAACCACTGCCCCTATGTGATTCACATCCGCAGTCTATTGGCTGAATTTGCAACCGCCTGTCAGGCAAAAGGCATTGCAGTAGTTGGCATCAACAGTAACGATGCTGACCGTTATCCAGCAGACAGTCCGGCCAGAATGGCGGAGGAGATCCGCAACGCCGGTTACCGCTTCCCCTACCTCTACGACCCGGATCAGACCGTTGCCCGGGCCTACCGGGCGGCCTGCACCCCGGATTTTTTCCTGTTCGACCACCTGCAGCAGCTGATCTATCGGGGCCAGTTTGATAGCAGTCGGCCGGGCAACGGGGTCCCGGTTAGTGGTGACAGTTTGCAGGCCGCCTGTGACGCCCTGCTGAGCGGTGAGCCGATCAGTCCGGACCAGACCCCCAGCATGGGCTGCAATATCAAATGGAAACCCGGCAACGAGCCAGACTACTTTGGTTAGATTTCAGCGCCGCATCCGGGTGGACAACACCACACCACCAAAGCTCAGACCAAGCCCAACCACGTGGTACGACCTCAGCAGCTCACCCAGAAAGAGCCAGGCCAGCAAAATCGTAAGAATCGGCACAAGGTGGAGAAAAACACCGGCGGCGTTGGGACCCACACTGACCACCCCCTGATTCCAGAAACTGTGAGAGAGCAGTGACGGGAAAATCCCGACATACAACACAGCCAGAATCGAACCAGCCTGCCACACCGGCGGATTGCCGCGGGCCAATTCCGCCAACCAGAACGGCAGCAGGAGCAGACAACCCAGCGCGGCACAGACCGTCAGCATCACCAACCCGTCCAGGGGCGGCCGGCGGTGCCGGATCAACACCGTATATAACGCCCAGCTGAGCCCCGAGGCCAACACCCAGAGATCCCCAGAGTTAAACTCCAGCGCCAGCAGTATCTGCAGACTGCCCCTGGTGATAACCACCAGTACCCCCGCGAGGGCCAGCGCCACCCCGATCCACTGTCCGGCCGTGGCACGCTCCCCGGCCATCCAGGCCACCAGCATGATCATGATCGGCAACATGGTATTCACGGCGGCCGCATTGATTGCAGTGGTACTGGCCAGGCCCCGATAAAACAGCAGCGTGAAGAGGGTAATGCTGAGCACCGATAGCAGCAGCAGAATCCACCAGTGTCCTATAATGAGCGCCCGCTGGGCCCAGACCCGCCGCCAGGTAAACGGCAAAATAACAAGCAATGCGCAAACCCAGCGCCAGAACGACAGGGCTGCAGGGGGCAGCAGATCACTGGACGCCCGACCCACAATGATATTGCCGGCCCAGAAAATAACGGTCAGCGCGAGTAGTAGAAATGGATTACGCCACCAGGTGGGAGAGGCTGGGGCAACAGTGTGGGGCTGGTCCATCTAACAGAATCCGGCGGCGGGGCAGTGTCTGCGGCCAGACGACAAACCAAAAAAGGAGTTCAAATGAGCCTGCGACACATATTATTCGGGCTGATGAGCACAACCCTGTTGCTCTGCAGTGGTTGTAGCGACAACAACTCAGCAACCATGGTGTCGCCGGGGAGTATAGCGGAGCCGGAACGGCGCTTCGAATGGAAAATGGTCACCGCCTGGCCGAAGAATTTCCCCGGGCTTGGCACCAGTGCCAACGACCTTGCGGCCCGCATCGAAACCATGAGTGGTGGGCGCATCAGCATTAAGGTCTACGGCGCGGGTGAGCTGGTGGCACCCTTTGAGGTCTTCGACACCGTCTCTCGCGGCACCGCCGAAATGGGCCACTCGATCTCCTACTACTGGAAGGGTAAAAGTGAAGCCGCCCAGCTGCTGGCAACCATCCCGTTCGGCCTCACCGCCCCGGAAAAAAATGCCTGGCTCTACTTTGGTGGGGGCCTCGAGCTCTGGCGAGAGCTTTATGCGCCCTTTGGCCTGATACCTTTTCCCGCAGGCAATACCGGGGTACAGATGGCAGGCTGGTTCAATCGTGAGATCAACTCCGTTGCCGACCTTAAAGGTCTGAAAATCCGTATGCCAGGACTCGGCGGGGAGGTCCTGGCCCGGGCCGGCGCAACCACCATCACGCTGCCTGGAGGCGAACTTTTCACCGCCCTGCAGTCCGGCACCATCGACGCCACCGAGTGGATCGGGCCCGCTAACGATCTGGCCTTTGGCCTGCATAACGCTGCCCGCTACTACTACTATCCGGGCTGGCAGGAGCCCGGCCCGACGCCAGAGCTGATCATCAATCAGGCCGCCTGGGAGAGCCTGCCGCCAGACCTCCAGGCCATTGTTGAAACCGCAACCAAAGCCACCAGCCTGGAGATGCTGGCCAATTTCACCGCTCGCAATCCCCAGGCCCTGAAAACCCTGGTGGAGGAGCATGGTGTCGAGCTGAGGGCGCTGCCCGATGATGTGCTTGAGGAGTTGCGCCGATTCACCGCAGAGGTGATGCAGGAGCTGACCGAACGTGATCCGATGGCCGCTCGCATCTACCAGTCAATCAGTGAATTCCGAGAGCAGTCCGCCAACTGGCAGGCGATCTCCGCAAAAGCCTATCTCCAGACCCGGGATCAATGAGACTCTGGACGCTGCTGTTACTGCTGCTCGCTGTGCCTGCTGGAGGCACTGTCAACGCTGGCACGGCAGAGCACGAATGGCGGATGATTCTGGCCGTGGGTCGTAACGTGCCGATTTTTGGTAGCGGCGCCACAGCCCTGGCGGAGAGTATCGAACAGATGAGTGGTGGCCGCATCGCCATCAAGATTTTCAGTGCCGGGGAGCTGGTCCCGCCATTTGAGATTTTCGACGCCGTCTCCCGCGGCACTGCTGAGATCGGCCTGGGTGCAGCCTACTTCTGGAAAGGTAAGGTGCCGGAGGCGCAGCTCTTCTCCGCCGTGCCCTTTGGCATGACACCCCAGGAGACCAATAGTTGGCTCTACAGTGGTGACGGCCTGGCGCTCTGGCAGAAAGCCTACGAACCCTTCGGACTGGTGCCCTACCCCGCGGGCAATACCGGCATCCAGATGGCTGGCTGGTTCAACCGGGAGATCACCACGCTGGCGGATCTCAAGGGCCTGAAGATCAGAATGCCGGGTCTCGGCGGCGAAGTGATGAGCCGGGCCGGGGCGACCACCGTCAACATCCCCGGTGGCGAGATTTTCAGCGCCCTGCAAGCGGGCACCATCGATGGCACAGAGTGGATCAGCCCCTTTTCCGATATGGCCTTCGGCCTGCACCGCGCCGCCAAATACTACTACTATCCTGGCTGGCAGGAGCCCGGCTCTACCATTGAGGCCCTGATTAACCGGCAGGCACTGGAGGCACTGCCCGAAGATCTACAGGCGATTATCGAAGCCGCCTGTATGGCCGCCACTATGGATATGCTGGCGGAGTTAACTGCCCGTAATGCCCAGGCCCTGACCCAGTTGATTGAGGCTGGCATCGAGGTCCGACCACTGCCAGCAGACGTGCTTCAGGAGTTGACTCGACTCTCTCGAATGGTGGTTCAGGAACTGGCGGAGAGCAACCCGCTGGCAGCGGAGATCTACCACTCCTACCGGACATTCCAGGTCGACGTCGCAGCCTGGCATCGCATCTCGGAGCAGTACTATCTGCAACTTCCCGATAGCGGTTCAAGCGGCAGCCCGGACAGTGCCGCTCAGCCGTAGATCTGATTCGGCAGCCAGCTCACCAGACCGGGCCAGAGCGCCAGCGCCACCAGCATCAGCAACTGGATGCCGATGAAAGGCAACACCCCCCGATAGATCGCCCCGGTGGAGACTTCCGGCGGCGCAACGCCCCGTAGATAGAAAAGGGCAAAACCAAAGGGCGGAGTGAGAAATGAGGTCTGCAGATTCACTGCGATCATAATGCCGAGCCAGACCGGATCCAGACCCATCGCCAACAGGATTGGCCCGACGGTGGGCACGACTACGAAGGTGATTTCGATGAAGTCGAGCACGAACCCCAGCAAAAACATCACCAGCATCACCACCACCAGCGCGCCAAACACGCCACCCGGCAGACCGGACAGCAGCGACTCCACCATCTCGTCACCGCCGTAGCCGCGGAAGACCAGAGAGAAGAGCGACGCACCGATCAGAATCAGGAAAACCATGCTGGTGACCCGCACGGTGACACGCACTGACGCTGTCAACACAGCGAGTCCAAGCTCCCGGCGAAACCCGGCTAGCAGCAACGCACCAATGGCACCCACTGCGGCAGCCTCCGTGGGGGTCGCCACGCCGACGATGATCGAACCCAGCACCCCAACCATCAGCAGCAGCGGTGGCAGCAGCACCCGGACCAGATCACCCAGCAGACTGCCGGCGTCCGGATCGTCGTCGACATCCATAGCTGGCATCAATTCAGGCCGAAACCAGGCCAGCAGCAGCAGATAGATGATGTAGGCAGCGACAAGCAGCAGGCCCGGAATCAGTGCGCCGGCAAACAGATCCCCCACAGAGATTGTTTCTGGGGTGAAATTACCCAGCTGTAACTGCGCCTGTTGATGGGCATTGGAGATCACATCCCCAAGCAGAATCAGAATGATGGAGGGGGGAATAATCTGGCCCAGGGTGCCTGCGGCACAGATGGTACCGGTGGCCACCGCCGGGTCATAACCCCGCTTCAGCAGTGTAGGCAAAGAGAGCAGCCCCATGGTCACCACGGTGGCGCCGACAATGCCGGTCGAAGCAGCCAACAGCATCCCAACCAGGGTGACGGAGATCGCCAGCCCACCGGGCATAGAGCCAAACAGACGGCCCATGGTGGCCAGCAGATTCGCGGCGATCCGGGTGCGCTCCAGAATCACCCCCATGAAGACGAACAGGGGCACCGCAATCAGGGTCTCGTTGACCATCAGGGCGTAGATCCGGTTGGGCAGCGCCCCCAGAAAAACCAGGTCAAACAGGCCGAACCAGTGGCCAAAAACCGCAAATGCCAGCGCAGTACCAGCCAGGGAGAAAGCCACCGGGAAACCCGCCATCAGCACCAGGCAGACGCAGGCGAACATCACCAGGGCCATCACTCCGCCCCCAGCCGACCACGCAGCAAATCAATCGAGCGCAATGCCCCGGCCAGCCCCTGCAGCAGCAATCCGATCGCCATCAACGGAATCACTGATTTCAGCAACCAGACTCCGGGCAGACCACCGGCCTGGGGCGAGCCCTCGCGAACCCCCCAGGAATCCGCAACGTAACCCCAGCTCAGAATCAGAATGGCGAGGCAGACCGGCAACAGCAGCAACAGGGTCCCCAGCAGATCTACCCAGGCCTGACCACGAGGGCCAAGTCGGCCATAGAGCACATCAACCCGCACATGTTCGTTATGTTTCAGGGTGTAACTGGCACCCAGCATGAAGACCAGGGCGTGGGCATACACCACCGACTCCTGCAGGGCGATCCAACCCAGGTCGAAGCCGTAACGCAGCACCACCACCGCAAAGGTCACCAGCGCCATGCCAAGCACCAGCCAGGCCACCAACCGGCCGCTCCACTCGGCAATCAGCTCAATTTTTGCGATGACACTGTTCACGGCTGATCTTTCACCCGGGCCAGAGCCCCGCCGAGGCATTCGGGTCGGCCCGTCGCAACTGCAGAATCTGCCGAAAGAAGTCCGGATCCAGGGTTCGGGTCAGATCACCATCCCGAGGAAAGTGCTTGTCGAGCAGACGGGACAGCAGGAAACGCATCGCGGCGGCCCGCAACATGTCGGGCCAAGCCTGCTGCTCAGCCAAGGTGAGGGTACGGGCAGCGCCATAGGCGCTCAACATGGCCTGCCCGCGATCGGGATCCAGAGTACCATCAGGGTTCACGCACCAGTCATTCGCGCAGACCGCCAGGTCAAACAGCAGCACGTCGTCGCAAGCACTGTAGAAATCGATAATGGCGGTCAGCTCACCGCCGCTGAACAGGGCGTTGTCCCGAAACAGGTCAGTGTGAACAGGGCCAGCCGGCAGCGCTGAAAAATCGACAGTGAGATGGTGTGTCACCTCGGTCTCTAACAGCCGACAGAGCTCCGCATCCAGCTCGCTCTGAAGTCGCTCGACGGATCCGGCCCACCAGCTCCGGCCCCGCTCATTCGGCCTGCGCTGCGGAAAGCTCCTTCCGGCCAGATGAATCTCGGCCAGCGCCCGACCGATGGCCGTACAGTGGGTCGGGTCGGGATTCATCTCGGCGCGGCCATCAAGCCGCTGCACCAGCGCCGCCTGTTTGCCACAGAGCAACCGGTGAGTGCGCCCGTCCCGGCCCAGCAAGACGGCGGGGGCCGGCACGCCTCGAGCGGTCAGCCAGCCCATCAGGGCGAGAAAATAATCGACCTCTGCTTCAGTATGCTTCTCAAACAGTGTCAAAACGAAGCGACCGGCGGTGGTATCTACAAAATAGTTGGTGTTTTCGATGCCCGCTGCGATGCCTTCGTACTGCTGCAGCTCCCCCAACTCATAGGACCCGAGAAACGCCTCAAGCTGATCCCGCTCGACCGAGGTATAAACCGACATTATAAAATCAGCAGATTACCAGCGAAACAACACCCATTGCGGTATTGGGGGGTTGGACTTGAGGGCCTCAAAACGACTCTCCAGTTCACCGTCGCCATCCTCATCAATCAGGTAATAGGCCGGACCGATCTGGGGGGTAATTTTGATCTTGTAGATACGGCCATTGATGCTGTACTCCTCGATCTGATCCCCGGACTTCTCATAGATGCGGACCCCGGGCTCAAACGGCGCATCCGCCGGGATCACCAAAGTCTCGGTGGACTCTTCCGCCAGCAGCACCCCGGGCAGCATCAAAGCCAGAAAAACCCTGACCCAGATCTCCCGGAATCGCTCCGATTTCCAATGATTCCGCACTACTGATCTCCGCTCTGGAAGTCCCCGCCCGGACGGCTTATGGGGCCGAATATTAACACAGCTCCAGGCCGCTCCCGAGACTATAACCCCGGCGCCTCGACATCTGTTCACCCATCCTCAATACTGGCCCGCTGGTTCACCCTCTGCTGCACCTCATGACCCAACCCGATAATCTCGATAACACCCTGATTCTGGTGGATGGCTCCTCCTATCTGTTCCGGGCCTTTCACGCCATGCCGCCCCTGAACACCTCCGCTGGCCAGCCCACCGGGGCGGTCTACGGTGTGGTCAACATGGTTCGGCGCCTGATTGCAGAGTATCAGCCAGGGCATCTTGCGGTGGTGTTTGATGCCAAGGGCAAGAATTTCCGACACGAACTCTATCCGGCCTATAAAGCCAACCGCCCACCGATGGAGGAGGAGTTGCGGCTCCAGATCGAACCGACCCACGAACTGATCCGGGCGTTGGGTATTCCCCTGCTGATAGTGCCCGGGGTCGAGGCGGATGACGTTATCGGCACCCTCGCCGCCCGGGCAGATGCGGCGGGCATGCGCACCATCATCTCCACCGCTGACAAAGATTTCGCCCAGCTAGTCAACGACCGGATCACCCTGATCAACACCATGACCAACAGCCGTCTCAACCCGGCTACTGTGGAGGAGAAGTTCGGTGTCAGGCCAAATCAGATCATCGACTATCTGGCGCTGGTGGGTGATAGCGCCGATAACATTCCGGGGGTGCCCAAGGTCGGCCCCAAGACCGCAGCCAAATGGCTCAAGCAGTACCGTGATCTGGATACCCTGACTGCACAGGCGAACGAGATCAGCGGCAAAATCGGTGAGAACCTGCGAGCCAGTCTGGAACAGCTGCCCCTCTCTCGTGATCTGGCCACCATCCGGCAGGATGTGGCCCTGGAGCTAACGCCTCTGGAGCTCTGCCGCCAGCCCGCTGACCGCGAGCGACTGCTGGAACTGCTGTCGGAGATGGAGTTCAAGACCTGGCTGCGGGAGCCGCAACGGCTGATCGCCCCTGGCAGCGATCAGACCGCAGGCAGCTCGAATGAGCCGGACACTGGTCCGACGTCGACCCGAGCGGACAGCAGCCGGTATGAGACCCTACTCGAAATCCCGGACCTCACCCGCTGGCTCGAGAAACTCACCCAGGCCGAACTCTTTGCCATCGACCTGGAGACCACCTCTCTCAACTATATGGAGGCGGAGATCGTCGGTTTCTCCTTCGCCACCCGCCCGGGTGAGGCGGCCTATCTGCCGGTGGCCCACAGCTATCTCGGGGCTCCGCCCCAGATCAAACTGGCAGAAGCGCTGGAACAACTCACACCGCTGCTGACCGATGGGGCCCGGGCAAAAGTCGGTCAAAACATTAAATACGATATGAGCGTGCTGGCCCGTTACGATATTGAACTCCAGGGGGTGCAGTTCGACACCATGCTGGAAGCCTACGTGCTCGACAGTAATGGCCGGCATGATATGGACACCCTGGCCCAGCGCCACCTCAATCACACAACGATTCAGTTCAGTGACGTCGCCGGCAAAGGTAAAAAGCAGCTCACCTTCAACCAGGTCGCACTGGAAGAGGCTGCGCCCTATGCCGCCGAAGATGCGGATATCACCCTGCAACTGCATCAGACCTTCTGGCCCCAGCTGCAACAAAGTCCGCCTCTAAGCGAACTCTTCAGCAGTATGGAGATGCCGCTGGTGCCGGTGCTCTCCCAGATCGAACGCACGGGGGTGCTGATTGATCCCGGGGTGCTGCGGCAACAGAGCGACGAGCTGGCTCTGGGTATCGCTCGGCTGGCGGAGGAGGCTCACACCCTGGCCGGCGAAGAGTTCAACCTCGCCTCACCACTACAGATTCAGGGCATTCTGTTCGACAAACTGGGCCTGCCTGTCACCCGCAAAACCCCTAAAGGGCAACCCTCCACCTCAGAGGCGGTGCTGCAGGAGCTGGCGGCGGATTACCCCCTGCCCCGGCTGATTCTCGAACACCGCAGCATGAGCAAGCTGAAATCCACCTACACCGACAAGCTACCGCAGATGGTGAATCCGGTGACTGGCCGGGTCCACACCTCTTACCATCAGGCGGTGACCGCCACCGGACGGCTCTCATCATCTGACCCGAATCTGCAGAACATCCCGATTCGCAGCGAAGAGGGACGGCGCATCCGCCAGGCCTTCATCGCCCCACCGGGCTGTCAGCTGCTGGCGGCGGACTATTCGCAGATCGAACTGCGAATCATGGCCCACCTCTCCGCGGACGAAAACCTGTTGCAGGCCTTCGCCCAGGGGGAGGATGTCCACCGGGCAACCGCTGCTGAGGTTTTTGGGGTTGCGCCTGAGCAGGTCAGCACAGACCAGCGGCGTCACGCCAAAGCGATCAATTTCGGCCTGATCTACGGCATGTCCGCCTTTGGCCTGGGTCAGCAGCTGGACATCCCCAGAAACGAGGCTCAGGCGTACATCGAACGCTACTTCGAGCGTTACCCCGGGGTCAAAAACTATATGGACAGTACCCGTGAGCAGGCCCGTGAACAGGGTTACGTCGAAACGGTCTTCGGTCGCCGACTCTATCTGCCGGACATCAAGGCCCGCAATGCCGCTCAGCGCCAATATGCCGAACGCACCGCCATTAACGCACCCATGCAGGGCACCGCAGCGGATCTGATCAAACGGGCCATGATCCGCATGTTTGAGTGGAGTCTCCGGGAGGCGCCTGAGGTCCGCATGATCATGCAGGTCCACGACGAACTGGTATTTGAGGTGCCGGATGCCGCCATCGACAGCGCAACCGAAAACATCCGCCAGATCATGGAGGCGGACCACCAACTCAGCGTGCCGCTGTTGGTGGAGATTGGTACCGGCTTGAACTGGGACCAGGCCCATTAAGCCGCCCGGCAACCCGCCCGCCAGCCTTGGGCCAAGCCCGGTCATCTGCCTCTGTCATGAGGTAACCCTCAAGCAGATCGAAACGGCAGTTCTTGGGGGTGCAACGGAACTGGAGAGCCTGCGGGCCGCAACCGGAGCTGCCACCCACTGCTGCAAATGCCTGCTGCAGATCGAAAATGTGCTTGAACGCTACCGAGCCAGACCGCCGACCTAAAGCCGCTGACTTTTGTCCGCTTGATTCAAGCGTTATAGTGAGCGGCGCCTTGCGCCAGCAACAGGCAAAAAAACAAACATTGGAATGAGGAACCCCCGCCATGTACGACAACTATGAATCCCTGAACGTCTCCCGCAACGAGGGCATCCTCACCATCGAGATCAGCAACCCGACCGCCCGCAACGCGGTCAACGCCTCGATCCATTCCGAGATGCCCCGGATCTTCTCTGAAATCGCCACCGACAAGGAGACCCGAGTCGTCGTGCTGACCGGGGACCCCGCCGGCAAAGCCTTCTGTGCCGGGGGTGATATTGGCTGGATTCAGCAGATGCAGGGTAGCGGTGAAAAATTTGCCGAGGTTATGAAGGAGGGAGCAGATGTATTGCAGAACATCGTCGACCTACCCCAGCCGGTGATCGCCATGGTCAACGGCCACGCCATGGGCCTGGGTGCGACCCTGGCACTGCACTGCGATGTCGTATTTATGGACGACAAGGCCAAAATAGCGGATCCCCACGTCAATATCGGCGTCGTTGCCGGCGACGGTGGTGCAGTGATCTGGCCGCTACTGATCGGTCCCAATCGCGCCAAGGAGTTCCTGATGACCGGCGACCCACTAACCGGGGCCGAAGCCGCTGAGATCGGACTAGTCAATCATGCAGTCCCAACCGCCGCGTTGAAAGACGCCGCCTATGCATTTGCCAAACGCATGGCGTCCGGTCCACGACTGGCAATCGAGCTGACCAAGCGCTCAGTGAATCTGACCTTGAAGCAGGTCCTGAATCAGACCATTACCGCCTCCCTCTGCCTGGAGGGTCTCACCTTCAACAGCGCCGACCACTTTGAGGCCGTCCGGGCCTTCCTGGCCAAGGAACAGCCCCGTTTCGGCCTGAAATAGGGGTGGGGCAGTTGGATTCGCCGGAGTTCAGTGCACCGACAAAACTCTTTATCGACGGCCAGTTTGTCGATGCAGCTGATGGCGCCACCTTTGACAACATCAACCCTGCAACCGGTCGCCTGCTGGCTCGGGTCGCACGAGGTGGGACGGAAGATGCTAGCCGGGCTGTCGTAGCAGCCAGAAAAGTCAGCGACGCCGGCAAATGGGCAGGTATGAACCCGCACCAACGGGAGCAGATTCTGCATGGGATCGCGGACAAGATCGAAGCCAACGCCCAACGGCTGGCTGAAGTCGAGGTCTACGACACCGGCAAACCCCTGAGCGACGCCCTCGCGGTGGACCTGCCCCTGACGGTTCAATGCTTCCGCTATTTCGCGGGCTGGCCCAGCAAACTGAAAGGTGACACCCTGCCCTCCCGGGGCGCCTTTCTCACCTATACCCGACGGGAACCCCTGGGCGTGATCGCCCAGATTGTGCCCTGGAACTTCCCGCTGTTTATGGCGGCAATCAAAGTGGCACCCGCCCTTGCTGCGGGTAACACCGTGGTACTCAAACCTGCGGAGCAGACACCCCACACCGCTTTGATGCTGGCGGAGCTGGCGGTTGAAGCAGGCCTTCCCCCCGGCGTGCTCAACGTGGTCACCGGGTTTGGCGAGGATGTCGGTGACGCCCTGGTGCGCCATCCGAATGTCGATAAAGTCGCCTTCACCGGCTCAACCGCCGTGGGTCAGCAGATCACCCGCACCGCCGCCGACACCCTGAAAAAAGTCAGCCTGGAACTGGGGGGGAAATCCCCCCACATCTTGTTTGAGGATGCCAATCTGAAGCACGCGCTGAAGGCGGTGGTCAGCGGCATCTTCTACAACCAGGGAGAGGTCTGTCTGGCCGGCTCCCGGCTGTTCGTACAGCGCCCGATCCACGACCAGGTACTGGAGCTATTGGACCAGGCCGCAGCCGCCATCAAGCTCGGCAACCCTTTCGACCCGGAGACCACCATGGGCGCCCTGATCTCCAGGGAGCATCTGCAGCGGGTCTCTGATTATGTCGAACTGGGGGTTTCAGAAGGGGCCAACCTCAGGCGTGGTGGCAGCCGCGTTGATCTCAATGGCGGCTACTTCTTTCAACCCACTATTCTGGACGGGGTGAACAACAGCATGCGCGTCGCCCAGGAGGAGATTTTCGGGCCAGTGCTCAGTGTGATCCCGTTTGATGACGAAACCGATCTGTTGCCCATGGCCAATGATTCACCCTATGGCCTGGCCGCTGGCCTCTGGACCCGGGATATCGGTCGGGCCCACAGTGTCGCCAGCGCCCTCAAAGTCGGCACCGTCTGGATCAACGCCTACAATCTGCTGGATGCGGCCATCCCCTTCGGGGGCTACAAAATGAGCGGCCTGGGCCGGGAGATGGGCCAGGAAGGGGTCGAACTCTACACCGAACTGAAAACTGTCTGGACATCGCTGCACTGACCGACCAGCGCCACGCTATTTTTACTAAGGAGAAGTACAGTGAATACGGTCAAACTCGACATCGAGAACCATATCGGCACCCTCACCCTGGATCGCCCGGAAGCTCGCAACGCCATGAATGGCGAACTGCTGGACGAACTCGGCGAAGCCCTGCGGCAAGTTGAAAGCAACCCTGAAGTTCGCTGCGTGGTCATCACCGGTTCCGGGCCCGTGTTCTGCGCCGGCGGCGATCTGAAAGCCATCGGTGATCTGGATCCCATGGGCATTCGCCGGTTCCTGAACAACCGAATCCGGCCCATCCTGAAGAGCATCATGACCATGGACAAACCGGTCCTGTCAGTACTCAACGGCCCCGCCGCCGGGGCCGGTGTCGGTCTGGCGATGGCGTCAGACCTGGTGCTCGCGGCGGAAGAGGCCGCCTTTGTGATCGCCTTCACCAAAATTGGCGCGATGCCGGATTCCGGCTCACTCTTCCTGATGTCCCAGAACATCGGCGTGATGAAAACCAAAGAGATCGTCATGTTTGCCGATCCCCTCACCGCCCGGCAGGCTGCTGAGCTTGGCCTCTATAACAAAGTCGTGCCTCAGGCCGAGCTGGCCAGCGCTGCGGCCGAGTGGGCCAGCAAACTGGCGAAAGGCCCTACCCTGGCGCTGGCACTGGCGAAAAATGCCCTGCGGGATGCCCAGCGGCAACCCTTTGATGCCTATATGGATCAGGAAGCCCTGGCCATGTCCCTGTTGAATGCCTCCTACGACCACCACGAAGGCATCCAGGCCTTCCTGGAAAAACGGGCCCCGGACTTCCAGGGTCGCTGAAGCCATCATGAGTAGCGTCTACTACGAAGACTACACCCCGGACTGGACGCTGGAGACGCTCGGGCGCACCATCACCACTTGGGACATTCTGCAATTCGTCACCACCACCGGCATGAATGAGCAGCTGTTTCTAAACGAGGAGTACATCCTCAACGAAACGCCGTTCAAAAAACGGATCGCCCCCGGGGCCCTGATGTTCAGTTACGCCGAAGGGCTGGTCATTCAGACGGGCATGCTGCATGACGTCGGCATGGCGTTTCTATCCAGCGACGTCAATATTCAGCGCCCCCTGGAAGAGGGAGATACCATTAGTGTCACGGTTACCTTGACTGCCAAGCGGGAGACATCCAAGCCAGACCGAGGTCTGGTCACTACCGAAAACCGGGTGCTCAATCAGCACGGGCAGGTGGTAATGGTCTATCACCCCCAGCGGATGATCAAAAAAAGAGTGTCCGGCTAACCGACCAACCAGGAGTACCAACCATGCGAGATGCCGTCGTTGTCGAAGCCGTACGAACCCCGGTGGGGCGCCACAAAGGCGCTCTCGCCCAGGTCCACCCGGTGGACCTGCTGGCCCACACTCTGAATGCGCTGGTTGAACGCAGCGGGGTAGACCCGGCCCTGATTGAAGATGTAATCACTGGCACCGTCACCCAGGTCACCGAGCAGGGCGCCAATATCGGCCGAATCGCCGGGCTGGTGGCAAATCTGCCACCCACAGTTCCCGGCATGACCCTCAACCGGATGTGCTCATCCAGCCAGCAGGCGATCCATATGGCGGCCCAGGGGGTGATTGCGGGAGACATGGATCTCGTCGTGGCTTGCGGCGTCGAGAGCATGACCCGGGTTCCCATGGGCTCCGAGTGGGGCCACTGGGGCAAAAGCATTGAGGACAAATACGAGCAGATCAGCCAGGGTATAGCGGCTGAGCGGATGGTGGCGGACTACGGCTTCTCCCGCACCGAATTGGACAGCTTCTCACTGACCAGCCACCAGCGGGCGATTGCTGCCCGTGAATCAGGCCGCTTCGCCGCTGAAATCGCACCCATCGATGCACTGGATGCGGAAGGCAAACTGCAGCGGGTGAGTGAAGATGAGGGCCCCCGGGCCAACACCAGTATGGAGCGGCTGGGCAGCCTGAAATCCGTATTTATGGAGGATGGTGCGATCACTGCAGGTCACGCCAGCCAGATCAGCGATGGCGCCTCAGCCCTGCTGATTACCACATCAGAAAAAGCTGCGGAGCTGGGGCTGAAACCCATGGCCCGCATCATTGCCCGAGCCCATGCTGGCGGTGATCCGGTAGCGATGCTCTACGCCATCATGCCCTCCACCCGAAGAGCCCTTAAAAACGCCGGGTTGAGCATGGCAGAGATGGACCTAATTGAGGTCAACGAGGCCTTTGCCCCGGTGGTGATGGGCTGGAGCCGGGAGTTTGATGCGGACCCGGAGAAGATTAACGTCAATGGCGGCGCCATCGCCCTCGGCCACCCGCTGGGGGCCAGCGGTAGCCGAATTGCCACCACCCTGCTTCACCAAATGGGCAGACAGGATGCGGAGTTCGGCCTGCACACCATGTGCGCCTATCACGGCCTGGCGACCACGACCATTTATCAGCGCCTCAACTGAGTTATTGCCATGCAAATCGACCTGAAAAACAGGGTGGCACTGGTCACCGGCGGACGCCAGGGGCTGGGCCACAACATTGTTGAAAATTTCCTGCAGGAGGGTGCCAGCGTGGTCACCTGCGGCCGGGATGAAGCCAGCCTGAGGCCGGTTATCGACGGTTGGCAGACCACCTACGGCAACCGTGTCATCGGTCTGCAGGCAGATGTCAGCACTCAGGAAGGGGTCGAGTTGCTGCTGGAGAGTGCCAGCACAGAGTTTGGCGGCCTCGACATTCTGGTCAACAATGCCGCCACCACCCAGTCCGGCAATCTGGCCAGCCTGAGCGATGAACAGTGGCGCGGCGAGATCGATGTCAAGCTGATGAGCATGGTGCGCACCGCCCGGTTGGCGGTGCCCCTGATGAAGCAGCGAGGCGGCGGCAGCATCATCAATATCAACGCCATCTTCGCCAAGCAGCCCGACGTGGGTTTTTACGCCACCAGTGTCATTCGAGCGAGCTGCCTCTCCCTGACCAAACTGATTGCCAAGGAGTACGCGCCGGACAACGTCCGCGCCAATGCTATTGGCCTGGGTCTGGTGGCAACCGAAGCCTGGCGCGCCTGGTACGACCCGACCCAGGGCCAGTCATACGATGAATTCCTGCAGCAGAATGCGGACTACTTCAAAATTCCCATGGGACGGCTGGCGAATCCCCAGGAGATCACTGATGTGGTGACTTTTCTCGCTTCAGACAAAGCCAGCTACCTGACCGGCACCCAGGTTGATATTGATGGCGGCCTTGCAAGTTATCTCTAACCAGATAGGCTTACAGATCGAGTGGTTGAAGCAGCCTGAAGTTCGGCATAGAGTGCTTCCATGACCACGTGTTTTTTAATTGAGTCAGTGACACTGAAACCGCAGTTTCAATCACACCACAGCACAGGAACGCACCATTATGGGTAAAGCATTTACTCCGGAAGATATCGCCCAGCTGAAAAATGGCACCGGTGAAACCCTCTACGGCGACGGCTCACTGGTTATTCTGAAAGCGCTGCTGGAGTCGGGAGTCAGCTATTTTGGGGGCTATCCCGGAGCCCCCACCTCGAATCTGATCGACGCCGCAGCTGACGCCTATGAAGATGTGCTCAAGGATATGGGCATCTTCTTCGAGTCCTCGTCCAATGAAATGGCTGCGGCAGCCATGTGTACCGCATCGGTATTTTCTGAAGTGCGAGGCGCGGTAACCTGGAAGGTGCTGGGTAACGGGGTCGCCACCGACGTGGCAGACCATATCTCCCAGCTCGGGGTTAAAGACGGCGTCCTGTTTGTCGTCGGCGAAGATTACGGCGTCACCTCCACCACCGTAGCCCAGCGCACCCTGCCCTGGGCGATGAAATCCGGCATCCCGGTAGTCGATCCCAGAGGTGACCAGCAACGGGTTTACCAGCTGACCAAGGATGCTCTGGATATGTCCCAGGCCAGCCATGCGCCGGTGGCATTTTTGATGCGCCCCCAGGTCTCCCACGTCAATGCCAAGATCAACGTCCAGAACAACCGCCGGGGTAAATACAACGTCATCGAAAAGATGAAAACAACCCAGCGGGACCCCTCCCTGATGGCCCTCACCCCCCTGACCCAGGTTCAGGAGCGGGCCCGCTACGATGAACGCCTGCCCGCGGCCCGTCAGTTCATCATTGACCGGGGTATGAACGAACGCTTCGGTAATCCCCAAGGCCGCATTGGCATTATCACCCATGGTGTGGTCTTCAACACCATCATGCGCATCCTGAGCCTGGTTGGCCTCGCCGATGAGTCGGGTCAGACCCACGAGGCCATCGACATCCTGCAGCTCAACGTGGTCAACCCGCTGTGTGACGATCAGCTGCTGGAGTTTATGGCCGGTAAAGAGCGGGTTCTTCTGGTAGAAGAGGGTCAGCCAGAGCTGCTGGAAACTCAGATTCGCGCCCTGCTACAGCGGACCGGCACCAGCGTAAATTTCACCGGCCACAACCATATTCCTGCGGTGGGGGAGCTCAGCCCTGCGGTGCTGTTTGGACCCCTGACCACATACCTGGCAGAGGCCCTGCCGGATCTGGCGGAACAGATTACCGCCAGCGCAGCCAGACATCTGGGGCGGATCACCGAAGCGCAGAGCCTGCTGCCTGAACCCGTTACTCCCAGAATCCCGTCGTTCTGCACCGGCTGCCCCGAGCGACCCGTCTTCTCCATGATGAAAATCAAGGAGTACCACAGCGGCAAGCCGGAGTGGCATGCAGGTGATGTGGGCTGTTACGGCATGGCGATCCTGCCGCCATTCCAGATGGCGGACTCCAATATCGGCATGGGCGGCGGCATGGCTGCCGCAACGGCGCTATCTGCGATGTCCGAACAGAAAAATGTATCGGTGGTGGGTGATGGCACCCTCTGGCACAGTGCGATGAACACCTCCGTGGCCAACGGCGTCTACAACAAGCAGGACGCCACCTACATCGTTCTGGACAACGGCTGGACCTCAATGACCGGGGCCCACGAAAACCCCAACTCCGGCGCCGATCTGACGGGGCACAAACTCACCACAGACATGAGCATCGAAAAGACCTTCCGGGGCATGGGCATCAAACAGATCGAACGGGTTAATCCCTACGATTACAAGCGCTTCTACAAAAAATGGAAAGCCATCAACGACGATCCGGAACCCCAGGTCAGGGTCCTGATCTCCGAAGCTGAATGCCAGCTGCAAAGACAGCGCAGAATCAAACCCCAAAGGAGCAGAGACATCAAAGCCGGCAAACGGGTGGAGGTGGAACGCCTCGGTGTTGACGATGAGGTCTGCGTCGGAGACCACGCCTGCATCCGGTTTAACGGCTGCCCCTCCCTCACTCTGGAAGATGGGCCAAATACCCTGAAGAGTGCGCCTGTGGCAAAGATTGACGAGACCTGCGTCGGCTGTGGCGTCTGCGGCGAAGTCTCCACCGCCGCCCAGCTTTGCCCCTCCTTCTTCAAGGTTCGGAAAATCGAAAACGAGACCTGGTTTGAGAAGCTCTGGGGCCGCCTGACTGGCTGGATGGTTCCGGTCAAGCAGGCCGTCTGAAGCGGCTGAAGACGGATAACCTAAGGAAAAGTTAATGAGCACAATAGGAACTGAGCGGAATCTCCGCATCATGACCGGCACCGTGGGTGGTCAGGGCGGTGGTGTTATCGCCACCTGGCTGGTCCGGGGGTTATTGAATTCGGGTTGGCAGGCACAGAGCACCAGTCTGCTGGGCATGTCTCAGCGGGCGGGCTCGGTCACAGCTTACATCGAGGCCCGGCAGGGGGCGACCAGCCTGCCACTGGTCTCCAGCTACCCGGTGCCCGGCGATCTGGATCTGGTAATTGGCCAGGAGCTGCTGGAGATGGCCCGCATCCTGCAGCAGGGTCTGCCAGGGAGAGAGTGCGCCATAATCTCCAATACTCACCGCTATCTCGCCACCATTGAAAAAATGCCTGCGGAGGGGGGAATCTACAGCTCTGAAGCCATCCTCAACGCAGTCCAACAAATGGCCCCCAACAGACACTGGCTGTTCAACGCCCAGCACATCGTAGCCGAAGCGGGGCTGTCACCCCTCTCCACCAATGCAGTGCTACTCGGGGCCGCCATGGGGGCCTTGGGACTGGATGCCGCGCCTTTCAGACAGTCCATCGAAGAGGCTAAAATCGGGGTCAAGGACAATCTGCTGGCGTTCGATCTGGGCTACAGCCAGGTACAGGATGGCACCCTGCCCACCGCCCAGTTCATCGATCCAAGACCCCAATCCCCGTGGCAGGCGATGCAGGAGGAGCGCACGGCCAAACTCCAGCGTTACGGTGGCGATGTCACCGCCTATGGTCGGCTGATGGAGCGGTTCACCACCGAACTGCGTGGGCTGGACCCGGCCATTGGTGCCGAGGCGCTCTACCGTCTGATCGATTATCAGGATGGTGCTTACGCCGAACTCTACCTGCAGCGGGTGAAAGTCCGGGCAGATGCCGAAGCAGGCA
>JAKLLR010000059.1 GCA_022014175.1 Gammaproteobacteria bacterium
TGCATCCTGAACGCCCGGGTCCAGCTCGGCGACTCGATCGCGGCCGGCGACCAAGCGAAGGCGCTGCTCGAGCGCGCCGCCGAGGCGGGTGACGAAGTCGAGTCACACGCGGCGGACGACCCGGGAGAGGCGATCACCGCCTTCCGCCGCTGGCAGGCCGCCTGGCTGGACCAGCACGCCGCGGAGGACGACGGATCGTACGCCTATTCACGAGCGCTGGTGCACGCCGACCTGGGCGAGCGCGAGCGGGCGCTGAGCGAGCTGGAGCGGGCCGCGGACCGGCGGTCCCTCGTCCTGCTGTCGATGAACGTCGAGCCCCGCTTCGACGCGCTGCGCGAGAATCCGCGTTTTCGGGCGCTCGTGTCACGCATGGCGCTCGAGTAGCGTCGCGATCACCGCTCGACCAGCGGATCGGACGGTCCGCTGCCGGAGAGCACCAGGATCGCGTCGTACCCTTTTAACTCCCCATGCCCTTCCCGATCAAGCACCTCGGCATCGAGATAGTGAACCCGTACTTCGATCCGGTGTTTGGCCCCCGCATCCACCAGCGCCTCGGTCAGGGATTTGTAGGCGTCGCTCAGTCCCACGTATTTACCGACCAGGCCGACATCCACCACCGACTCAGGATTCGCATGGTTGTAAACCACCTGCTCCCAGTCCGACAGATCAGCTTCGGGCACACTGAGGTCGAGTAATTTACAGGCGTAGTCGTCCAGCCCCTGGGCATGAAACAAGCCTGGAATCTGGTGAATGCTCTCGGCATCCTGGGCCGAAAATACCGCAGCCCGGGAGACATTGGCGAACAGCGCGATTTTGTCTGCGGCACTCCGGGGCAGGGGTTCCTCGCTGCGACAGAGCAAAATATCGGGCTGAATGCCGATGCCGCGCAGCTCTTTCACCGAATGCTGAGTCGGCTTGGTCTTCAACTCGCCACTGGCCCGAATATAGGGCACCAGGGTGAGATGAACGTACAGGGCATTCTCGTTGCCCTCCTCCAGTCCCATCTGGCGGATCGCCTCCAGAAAAGGCAGGGACTCGATATCACCCACGGTGCCGCCGATCTCGACCATCACCACGTCCGCATCGCCGGCACCGGCACGAATGCGGCGCACAATCTCGTCCGTGATGTGGGGGATCACCTGCACCGTGCCGCCGAGGTATTCACCCCGCCGCTCCCGCCGGATCACATAGTCGTAAACCTGGCCGGTGGTGAAGTTGTTGCGGCGGGTCATGGTGGAGCGGGTAAAGCGCTCATAATGGCCCAGATCAAGGTCGGTCTCGGCCCCATCCTCGGTCACGAAGACCTCACCATGCTGATAGGGGCTCATGGTCCCGGGATCCACATTAATATAGGGATCCAGCTTCAAAAATGTGATCTTAAGACCCCGGGACTCAAACAGGGCACCAAGAGACGCGGAGGCGATACCCTTGCCCAGAGAGGACACGACGCCACCGGTAATAAAGACATATTTAGTCATAAGAGAGATGGCCTGAATCGCCGTAACAGACACGACATACAAGCGCAGAAATTCTACCGAATTTGTTGCGCTTCCTCAATCACAACGAGACCGGCGCAACTCACGGAGCAACGATTCCATATCTGCAAACGGCGGATTGGGTTCCGCTCCAAAGCGGTTCCGCTGATAAAGCGCCAAAAATTGCTGACACAGCTCGACTTTGGCCGGCGGCCACTCCGAAGGCAACTGCCGGCTTATCGCTCCAGCGGTCTGCATCGGACTGTCCGGCAACCCACTGCAGGCCAGAAACCGCCGCCACAGTCGCCCCCACTGCTCCAGCGGGTCCCTGACTTTACGCCTGGCAATGCGGCGATATTCCCGCACGAACAGCAGCAGCAGAACGACAAAACCGCCCCCAATCACGGACTGCTCGAACCGTTCGGTAAAGCTCACCCCGTCCCACCAGTTGCGCAACCGCAATTTCCACAGATGCACAAACCGGTTGAGAGCCGAGCTGCGGTACTCATCCAGAAACAGCCCCAGACTGGGGGGCGTGGGGTCGAGCGGATGCCAGTAACCGATCTCGTCCTGCCACTCCACCCAGCTGTGGGCGTCCCGCTCCCGCACAATCCAGACACCGCTGGCAAGGGACTCCCACACCCGGTAACCGCTGACCAGACGACTCGGCACTCCCTGAGAACGCAGCAGCAAGGCCCCGGCGGAGGCATACCAGAAACAGAACGCCGGCTTTTCATTTAAGAGAAAATCGTGGAATGGCCGTTTACGATCCAGATTCACCTGAAGGCTGTACTGCCGCTCACCGAAAGCTGTAGCCATTGCATGAGCGGTCGCAGCCCGGCTCTCTGCGGCAAACTGGCTGGCGTACTCCTCCAGCTCGTCATCCCACCACTGCGGCAGCTCAAGCTCAACCGGATCCACCGGCTGTGGTGATCCCGGGCCGGTGGTGACCTCTACCCGCCGACGCACATCCTCATTCCAGGTGCCATCCAACACCCCTGAAGCCTTCTGACTGATGCCGCTGAGCTCGCCGCTCACCGACCCCACATCCGGTGGCAAAAACAGATAACTGTCCCGACGCAGCGAGTCGATCTGCAGCACTGATCCGGACCCAGCCATGTGGACCCCGAAATCCAGCTGAAACAGCTGATCAGATGAGACAACCGACTGACTCTCCACCGGAGAACCGCTCCAGCTCATCTTTTTGCCGTCGAAGTGGCTATGGCGACTACCCACCAGATATGGGCTAGACAGCCGCTCTGTCTCTACCCTCAGCACCACCTTTTCCGACGGCGATAAAAAGGCGCTGGATGGCAGACTCTGAAAAGGCGAAAAACCGGTAGCGGGGGACTCGAAGTCCGGCATCATACCGTAGATGGCACCCAGCAGCGGCCGCTGCGCACTACGCAAACCCTGAGAAAACCCGAAGGCTAACGGCAACACCGGCAGTAACCAGAGCAGGCGCCGCCAGGGCAGGCGCCGATGCCACTGGAGCAGTTGAGCCACCAACACAGAGAACAACGCGAGCAGCAGGCTTAGCGGCAACCGGGAGCGGCCCAGGGGGATCGCCGGAGCCCCGACCGGCTCCGGGGTCAACAGCAACAGAGCAATGCCCAGCAGAGTGAGATTCAGATACAGCTTGCCGCTGGACCCCGGGCTGGCCCCGAGGTCCAGCGGGGGCCGGGCCACATACCACCAGACCAACTGAAAAGTCGCCCCCAGGGTCATGCCGGCGGCGACCCGAAAGTAGGCGGCCCAGGAGCCGGGATCCGCAAGATCCTCGAACGAGAAATAACCGATCAAGCCCCCCATCACCAGTAGAAGAAAACCCAGGCCCGCGTTGGGTGGCACAACTGGAAAACGGCGGATCGCCGCAGCCAGCGTCAGCAGAACCAGTAGCAGCGCAAGCCCCTCAAAACTCGCTGACCAGGCGACCCGGCCCGCGATCAAAGCGACAAACAGCCCCGTCAGCCCCTCTGCCAGCCAGATCACTCCTGCAACTCCACGCAACCTGGCTCCACCGGCAGCAGGCCGGCAGAGCCCTCGTTTTCCGGCACCACCACCACCCCTAGGCTAAACCCGGCCGCCCGCCATGCGGCCACAAAGTCCGCCCTGCTCCTGTCCCAGCGACCGGTTACAAAGAGGCACAATACGGTCGCATCAGCCGGCTGCTCCGGCGGTGGCTCAAAAACCGTACTGGCCCGGCACCCTGCGACCAAGTCGATCAGATCGGCCTGCTGATCAGCCCGCCGCCATGCCCCGTCAGACCAGATCTCCAGCGCATCCAGACCCTCGCCCTGACCCCGTCGCGCCAGCTCGTACAACAGGGCGAGGCGACGGTCCAGGACCTTCGCACTGGGGGGGCGGGGGCGGGGCTGCCAGGGTGCAAAATCCACCAGGCTCTGATCGAAAATCACCCGCCAGTTACGCTGCTCAGAGCGGGTACTGCCCTGATAAACCCGAACCATCGGCTCGCCCCGGCGGCCGCTGGCCCGATGATCGAGTCGCCGCACCGAATCTCCCATCTGGAACGGCCTTGAATCCACATACTCGATCGGACCGCTGCGGGCACCGGGGCGGGTGCTGCCTCTAGCTTTAGGGGCCTGACGCATCAGGGTGACCAGATGGGGTAGCTGCCCCCGCCAGGGTGCGGGTAGGACCGGAACCTGGAGACTATCCGCCAAACGCACATTGCTTCGGGTCAGTAACAGCGGGTACTGACTCTCCACAGTGACCCCGGTGAGCTGCAGATAACCCCGCACCCTGGGGCGGCACTGGGTATACAGACGGGCCACCGCCCCCGGCGCGAGGGTTGCCAGACTGGCCTGCTCCCAGGTGCTGGGCCAGTCGGCCCGGGCCCCCTTCATCTCCCGCAGGCTCAGATCTCGAGCCGTCCAGGGACCGGTGTTGGTCAGGCTTAGTTCACAGCGCCAGGGCTCTCCAACCACCCCGTATCCAGAGGGCTGGCGTTTGAGTTGCAGGCGGGGCCGGAGGAGTCTTCCAGCCAGCGCACTGGTCAGCAGCAGGGCCATCAGGAAGGCGGGAACGCCCAGGGGGAATGACGCTTCCCGCCGCACATTCAGCAGAATCAACGGCGGCAGCAACAGCAACAGCAGACGGCCCTGACGAGTCAGCCCCTCGACCAGCCAGGGCCTGACAAGACGGGAGAGCAGGTCCGGGCGATCCTCCCGCCAGCGGGGCAGCAGCCGCAGATTGACGCTCCAGCGAAACAGCCGCCAGAGATGTCGCCAGATCGACTCGGCGGCCACCCGTCGCGGCCGGTCAGCCAGCTCCATCATCGCCGTTCACCGCATTTCACGACTACAACACTCCCTCGATATAACCAGGGGAGTGCAGCCATTTTCTGCTCTCTGAGGCTAACTGTCCGATAGACCACAGGATTAAAACAGCGAAGTACTTCCAGCGGTTTTGGTTGACTCATAGAGCTTGCCTGGCTGGTTCATTTAGAACGCCTGACAGCCCTGAATCAATCGCAAAACCGCTTCCAAGTTGTGCATGGATACCGTTTCCGTCACCTCAGACTCCGTTGAGATTTAGCCGCCCCCCAGAACAGGGCAACCCCCGCTGAAAAACCGCACATCTGCCTTAGCGGGGTAGCGGCACCGACTCCAGCAGTTCCGTCAGCAGCGCGGTGACCAGGCCGCCCTCCTGCCGTCCGTGCCGAGGCAACAGGCGGTGGCCCCAGACTGCGGGCAACAGGGTTTGAATATCGTCGCCACTGACCGCCACACGGCCATCCAGCAAGGCGCTGGCCCGGGCCGCAGCGGCCAGATGCATCACCCCCCGGGGGGAGATGCCGAGCCGGATGCGCTCGTCATCACGGGTCTGCCGAGCCAGAGCGACCAGATACGCTGACAGGTCCGGGTGGAGAAAGACACCATCCGCAATCGCCCGGATTGCCAGCAGGTCGGACCCCAGAATCTCAGCGGGGATGCGGTCAAGATCAAACTGATAACCCTGAATCAGAGCGACCTCCGCCTCCGCTGAGGGATAACCGAGACTGGTAGCGATCAGGAATCGATCCAGCTGCGCCTCCGGCAGTGGATTGGTACTATCGAAATCGATCGGGTTCTGGGTGGCGATCACCGTAAATGAGGGCGGCAGCGGGTGGTTGACCCCATCCACTGCAACAAAACCCTCCTCCATCGCCTGCAAAAACGCGGACTGGCTACGGGTCGGCGCCCGGTTAATCTCGTCAGCCAGCAGCAGCTCGGCAAAAATCGGCCCTGGAACGAAACTGAAACTGCCATCAGCCGGACTGTAGACACTGCCACCAAGCACGTCACCCGGCAGGGTGTCGTTGGTGAACTGCACCCGGTTGAAACCGAGCCCCAGCAGGGTCGCCAGTCCCTTTGCAAGTGTCGTTTTGCCGACACCAGGCACATCCTCCAGCAAGAGATGTCCGCGAGCCAGCAGTCCAATCAGGGTGAGATCAATCACTCGGGATTCACCGAGCCAGATTTCCCTCAGACGAGCCCTGACCGGAGCCAGCTTTTCCGCGATCTCCTTGGCCTGCTGTTCCTTGATGTGAACCGCAACATCCATCTAAAACGACACTCCGCTCGTCTGGGTCAGTGCATTTTACATGTCAGGAAAATGGAGATGGCAGCGACTAAACTGCCGAGCCGACGCGGGATCAATCTGGACGGAGAGGCTCATCCCGAAAGAGCTGCCCCGGCAGGGCAGCTCCGGATGCAGGCATATCAGCGCATAGAGTTCAGCTGTTCCGATTTACCCGGGGTAAAAATCCGCAGCAGCCTCGCGTCATCCGCCCGCAGGCCGGTGTACATCATCGCACCCCGGCAATAAGCGGCCTGCCCCGCCCGTAGAATTCGGGCCTCACCACAACCGGTAACCTTGACTTCACCCTGATAGATGATTGCAACCTCCTCCAGTGGCGCGGCTCTGGCGGAGACGATGTAATCCGTGCGCATCTCTTTTTTGATCAGCAGGTATTCAAGCCCCAGATTTTTACCCAGGGAGTGTCGGCTGTAGAGCCACTCCTCCTCATCCTCAACCAGCTCCGCACTATCCATGTCAAAAATCGTATAGAGATCCCGGGTCTCCAGAGGCAGATCGCCTGTCACTGCAGGTGGCGTGTAGTTAAACTCGGCCTCGGTCCGTCTTGGCGGGCTGAATACCGTCAACATCACCGCATCATCCGCCCCATGACCACCCCGGTGCTGCAGTCCCGGGGGCATATGCATCACCGCGCCGCGATCAACGTTGTACTCCCGACTTTTCTCTCCGCCCTGGATCACATATTTCGAAGTTCCGGCGAACTGGATGAAAATGTACTCTTGGGCATGGTTATGGGATGCGCCGTCCGAATAGGGCCGACTACCGCCGGTGATACGAAATGACTCGACGCCGAGGAAGTCTCCCGGCAGTTGCTGGGAGTACATGTTGTCCGCCACCTTGGTGAGAGAATCGGTGAACACGTCTATCACCTGCAAGCCGGTTACTTCTGCCTGTGCAGAGGGCCCGCCCATAACCAGCACGGCACTGCATAACAGGCCGGACAAGGTTAGCCGTCGGTTATGTGCCAGTTGATCCATTATTGTCTCCCGTGAGTGGCGTAGTAAGCCGAATCGACATAAAGGGGTACCGGGTTACCCCCGTCTGGACCCAGCTCCTGCCATAACACCGGGGTGCTGAAAATCAACAGACGACACTCATCAGACCGACACGCAATCCGGTGCGACAGGTTGCCCCAGGAGGCCACATCACCGGTCTTCATATGCAGGGGTTGCTGGGTCTCATCCGCAAATTCCACGTCGAGCTTGCCCTCAATAAGGTGCAAGTTGATATCCCCGTACTGGCGGAACTGGGTCGGCAGGTGACCGCCGGCATCGCGCTTAAAGTGCATGGCAACAGCGGTGGAAACCATGCCCTGCCAGTGCTGAAAACCAAGCTGACCCGGCACCACAACGGGCAATTCCATTTTGTTGGCATCCAGAAAGACTTCCAGATCAAACCGGGGGGGCGCTGATGCGGGCGGCGCCGCACTCTCCGCCACAACCACACTGGCGGTTGCCAGAACAAAGACCACCGAACAAATCAAACGACCTAACACGCCTGATCTCCTCATTCGCCCTGATTCCGGCTGATCCAGGTATTACTGGTTTCGGTCATGGTGGTCCCTTCAGACCCATAGTCATCCCGGGTTGGGGTAAACCAGGCATAAATCTCGCAAATTTCGGTCATGCAGGTGCCCCAGTGGGGCACGTTGGGCCAGCGCATGAATTGGCCCTCATCCACCACCACGTGCTCCCGGGCATCATCCAGCACAAAAGCCAGCCGACCCTTGTGCACATAGCCGTACTCCTCGCCGTGAATACTCTTGCCACCCATCAGGTGCCCCTTCTCACCGGCCACCCAGACGTTGTGTACGATGGTGGTGTTCGGGCTGTGCCAAAATGTCATAAAGAATCGATCTGGCACCACCTCCGCCAGTGACGTGGTGTCAAACACATTAAACATAATCCTCGGCCCCTGATCAGCCCAGGGTGGACCTGCCTTCTCGGCGCTCTGCACGCTACCAAACCACAGCCCATTCATCAGAACTGCAACACCCAACCAGCGCATCAACTGCATCTGGACTCCCCTTCGAAATAAACAAGGGGCTTAACTGCCCCCCAATAACTAATATGCAGCCTGCTGCATTGGAAACCCGAACGTTTTAGCCGCATTTTCAAACACGATTTTATGGGTCTCCTCCGGGCTTAGAATTCTCGAAAACTGCTTGCTGATAAACTGCCGGGAGAAGGGCCAGACCCCTTCTGTGTGGGGATAATCAGCACCCCAGTGCAGGTTCTCCACCCCGATCAGGTCCCGGGTCAGCAAACCTGATTCGTCATCCTCAAAAGTACCGATGAAGTTTCGGCGGAAATAGAAACTCGGTGGCTGCTCAAGCTTGGGTTGCATCCAGCCCTTATGATCATTCCACCAGTGATCCATATAACCCAGAGCACAGGCAATCCAGCCCACCCCACCTTCGCACATGGACCAGCGCATCTTCGGGAATCTATCCGCCGCACCACCCCAGATGATCTGCTGCATGGTTTCATTGATCATCGGCTTGACCGCACAGACGATACCACCGGCGCCGGGTCCGTGGGAGCGGCCATAGATCTCGGAGGTGTCGCCGCCAAGATGAAATGTGGCCACTTTGCCCGCCTCCTCCAGGCGGGCCCAGACCGGGTCCCAGATGGCCAGGTTGTACTGACGCGCCGGCGACCAGGCAGGCAACATAAACCCAGCGGCTCCGCCCTTGAGACAACGGTCTATCTCGTCCGTTGCCCACTCAGGCGGGCCACTGATTGGCAACATCGCCATGCACTTCAGGCGGTCTGGATAAGCATTACAGAACTCCATCGCAAAATCGTTGTAGACCCGTATTGCAGCCAACTCGTATTCCGGGTCCTTGATGTTGCCAAAGAAGATGCCGGCGGTGGGATAAATCACCTCACCGGAGACCCCATCAATATCCTGGTCCTTGAGACGCTCATGGGGATCCCAGCCACCGGGGCGACAGTCATCCCAGCTATATCCCTGGGTGTCAGTAATCTCCACGCCCATCGCCTTGGCGTCTGCCATCGGCCCTTCGAACGCCAGGGGGCGGGGTTTCATGCCCTCAATCCAGAAGTGATCACCGCGATCTTTGTAGGGTGCAATATGGGGCGCAATATCCCGCCACTTGCGATCCATTCGCTCAACCCAGAGATTGCGCGGTTCCAGGATATGGCCATCTGCGGAAATCAGCGGCCCTTCATAGGGCTCCACGTCACTGTATAGCGGGGAATAAAATTTTGGTTCGTTCATGACCACTCCTCCTCAGCTGTTTTATATTATTGTGTCCGGCTATCTGTAGCCTCTGGAGAGGCTCTTCGGCTGCTCAATCCTGCCGGACCCAAGCGGGGCCGTCAACCGCCACACCTGGTTCAGAAGCCCGGAGAACAGGCTAAGGTATCACCAGCTTAACGATCAGGACGCCTGCGAAGATGATCCAACTCTACCAGTTTCCCCCCATGTTCGGCCTACCGAATATCAGCCCCTTCTGCCTGAAAACCGAGACCTGGTTGCTGATGAGCGGGCTGGCCTACGAATCGGTCTACACCGGCGATACCAGTCTGGCCCCGAATCAGAAACTGCCGTTCATTGTCGACGGTGAAACCCCGGTGGCGGACTCTCGGTTGATACCGGCCTATCTCAAGGCCAAAACCGCTGTCGATCCAGACGCCCATCTCACGCCGCAGCAGCAGGCCGTGGCCCACGCCTTTGGCCGCATGGTCGATGAGCAGCTGCTTTGGGCCCTCATTTACACCCGCTTCAGCTTCCCGGACATCCGGGAGACCATGAAAAGCAGCCTGCTCGGCGAGGTGCCGGAAGCGCAACGGGATGCCACCTTTCAGCCGATGGTGGAGCGGGTCACCCAGATGCTGGATATGCAGGGAATCGGACGATTGTCGGAAACGGAGGTCCTGCAGCTGGCCACTGAAGATCTGGCAGCCATCACCCAGCAGCTGGGGCAGCAGCCCTTCATCACGGGCGCAGAACCCTGTAGCACCGATACCGCCCTGTTTGGCTTTCTCGCCAACTTTATCTGGGGCCCCCTGGGTGGCCCCATTGGCGAACAGGCGCGAAGACACCCGACCCTGATCAACTACTGCGAACGGATACTGGCCCGCTACTATCCGGATTACGCCGTCCCGACCTGAGCCGCGCAGATGTCAGTTCTGCCGACTCAAATAAACCTTGAAGTCAGGGATTACGAGTGCGATCTTCAGGGCATCGTCAATAACGCGGTCTATCTGAATTATCTCGAACACGCCCGCCACAAACAGCTTCAGGCGATCGGCCTGGACTTTGCCGGATTACATGATGGCGGGCTGGATCTGGTGGTCACTCGCAGCGAGGTTGATTATCTCGCCCCCCTCAAAAGCGGTGATCAGTTCCGGGTTGAGAGCCGCGTGAGCCTGCTCGGCCGAGTCCGGTTTGAGTTCCTGCAACAGATCCTGCGGGCGGATGGCCTGCCGATTGTGAAAGCCCGCATCGTCGGCACCTGCCTGGTCAAAAATAGCCGCCCCGGCATTCCCGCCCCTATCTGCAAACTGTTTGACGCCGGGGTTTAGACAAAGCACCCCCAACTGAATCGGTTATCAGGATGCAGCCGCCGCCAGGGTCAACAGCAGGTTCCCAATGCCACTACTGGCACCAAAATGGGCGCTAATTCCGATTTTCACCCCGGCGTGTTCTGACCGCTTGGCCGCCGCAATCGCGGGCAGATCCCGGCTCACATGCACCCCGGCAGCCAGAAAATAGGGCAACAGCAGAATCTCCTGGACCCCCTGTGAAACCGCCTGGTCAATCGACTCCGCCACCCCCGGCTCCGCAAATTCAAGAAACGCGCAGTCGATCCGGTCGAAAAAAAAGTCCCCTTTCCCCCGAAGTGTGGCAGTCAGCTCTATGATTTCGTCATTTGAGACAGAAGAGCGACTGCCATGGGCCACCAGCAACAGTTGTTTCATGAGAAATCCTAAGGAGTGATCCGTGCTATCACAGTAGACCCGGCATAATAGCAAACCGCCCTTCATGACCCCCGGCCCATAACCAGCAAATGGCAGCCCGCAAACTCACCCAGCAGCAACAGCGCCGGGCCAACGATACCCAGAGTCGGCGGCGAGACCGGGCGACTCAGAGCGCTGCCCAGGCCGGAGAGCTGCTGGACGGGGCAGAGCTCGGGCCGGAACAGCCAGGCACAGTGGTGGCCCGATTTGGCGCGGCAGTGGAGGTGGAGGGCGGTGACGGCCTGGCCCACTACTGCTTTCAGCGGCAAAATCTGCCCGGCTTGGTCACCGGAGACCAGGTCACCTGGCGGCTGGCACCGGATGGTCGCGGCGTCGTTGTCGCGCTCACGCCTCGGCGCACCGAGCTCACCCGCCCCACCCGTAGCCGCCCCCGGGCCATCGCTGCCAATATCGATCAGTTGCTGATCGTATTCGCCCCCGAACCGGCACCAGAGCCAGATCTGATTGACCGCTATCTGGTCAGCGCCGGCATCGCCGGGATGGACGCCAAACTCCTGCTCAACAAATCCGACCTGCTGGACGAGACGCAGACCAGCTGGTTCGACCAGCTGCTTGAGCTCTATCGCGGGATCGGCTACGACTGCCTGCAACTCAGCGTCAGGCAGCGGATTGGAATCGAACAGATGCGGAAACTCTGCGAAGGCCAGACCAGCATCGTGGTCGGGCAGTCCGGCGTCGGCAAATCTTCCCTGATCAGCGCGCTGGAACCGAACCTGCCGGTGGCCGTGGGTGCGATCAGCGAGGTCACCGGTTTCGGTCGGCACACCACCAGCACCCCCCGGCTCTATCATCTGGTCAGCGGCGGCGATCTGATCGACTCCCCGGGGGTGCGCCGGTTCGGCCTGCATGTGACGGACCCGGCCCTGATTGGCCCCCAGTTTCCGGAGCTAGCCCCCTACCTGGGTCGTTGCCGTTTCAGGGACTGCAGCCACGGCAAGGAGCCCGACTGCGCCCTGCTGCAGGCGGTGGACCAGGGCGCCGTCGATCCTCGCCGGCTACAGAGCTATCTGCAAATGGTCGCGGACGCTGAAGAGAGCCGCGCTAACGCCAGATAAACGGAAGCGAAGGTGGCCAGTAATCGGTATCCAGGTGCCAGTCGCCGTAGTCGATCCAGTCCAGCTCAAGCTCCCCCGGCCGTTTCAGCCGTCCCACCACGACCATACTCTCCCCCTGGGCCTGAGCCCGCCGCACCAGCCGTTCGACCACGCTACGGTGGGAGACCCGATAGTTCCGCTCGTAGCAGAGCAGGCGGTTACCCGCTGAATCGGTCAAATAAAAGTGCCAGTAGCCATGGCCAATCGTGTGACCAACGTATTCGGGCACCCCGGAAATCTCCACCAAATAGTTACCATACGCGGGCTGATCAGCCACCACGTTAGGCAGGCTTGTTTCGATAATCAGATCACGACGGCCAAAGGATTCCGGGGCCGCCTGCCAGTCGGCCTCACTGAGCTTGAGGGGCCCAGCGCAGCCCCCCAGCAGCAGGACCGTAAGCCCCAACATGACTATCTTCATCGAACGCCTCCCGGATTGTTTCGAGAGCCATCGCCTCAGGCTTGCCGCAGCGCCTGATCAACCGGCAGTTGCCGCAGCCGCTTGCCGGTAGCCTGATAAACCGCATTCACCAGTGCCGGCGCGATTGGCGGCGTGCCGGGCTCACCGACACCCCCCGGAGCCTCGTCACTGGCAACAATGTGGACCTCGATCTCCGGCATCTGGTTCATTCTCAGAACAGAATAATCGTGAAAATTACTCTGCTGCACCCGGCCATCTTCAATGGTAATGGCACCGGTCAGTGCAGCTGACAGCCCAAATACAATGCCGCTCTCCATCTGCGCCCGCACGGTGTCCGGATTGACCACCACGCCGCAGTCCACCACGCAGACCACCCGATGGACCCTGATCGAGCCATCATCAGCCATGGATATTTCCACCACCTGGGCAACGTAGGAGCCGAACGATTCATGCACCGCAATGCCCTGAAACCGACCGGTCGGGCGGGGTTTACCCCAGCCGGCGTGCTTAGCAGCCCGCTCAAGCACCTGCCGATGACGGGGGTGATCCGCCAGCAGATTGCGCCGGTATTCATAGGGGTCTGCACCCGCTGCAACCGCCAGCTCATCCACGAAACCCTCGGTCACAAATGCGTTCTGGGAACTGCCCACGGAGCGCCAGAATCCCACCGGCACACCGGGCTCGACCTGGTGGTAGTTAACGTCCAGATTGGCCACCCCATAGGGCAGGTTGGCCGCCCCCTCCACCGAACTGAAGTCGATACCATCTTTTACAAACTGGGGAAAACTGCGGCTCAGAATGGAGGAGCCGGCAATCGCGTGCTCCCAACTAAGCAGCTGGCCATTCTCGTCCAGCCCGGCCCGCAACCGGTTCAGAGTGGCGGGCCGATAGAAATCATGGCGGGTATCCTCCTCGCGAGACCAGACCACCTTCACCGGTTTGCCCACCGCTTTCGAGAGGGCAACCGCATCGACCATGAAATCGGCCTCGAAACGGCGCCCGAAACCACCACCGAGCAGACTGGGGTGCACCGAAATCTTCTCCGGGGGCAACTCCGTCATCTGCTGGGCCACCATTACCGCGGCAGTGGGGGCCTGGGTCGGCCCCCACATTTCGCAGCTCTCTGCGGTTACGCTAGCTGTGAAATTCATCGGCTCCATCGTTGCGTGAGCAAGATAGGGCACCGCATACTCGGCCTCAACCACACGACTGGCAGTGGCGACTGCCGCCGCCACATCCCCGGCCTGACTCGCCTGCGCCCCGGGCTGCTCAAGAGCCCGGGCAAACTGGTCATGGATGTCGGCGCTGCTTAACCTCGCGAACGGACCGTTATC
>JAKLLR010000141.1 GCA_022014175.1 Gammaproteobacteria bacterium
ATCAAACAGACCCTCTACCGCACCGGCCCAGATTCGGTATTGATCGATGCGCTGGTGGCCGCGGCCCAAAGCGGCAAAGAGGTCACCGTAGTAATCGAACTACGGGCCCGATTTGACGAAGAGGCCAACATTGCACTGGCCAATCGGCTGCAAGAGGCCGGGGCGGTAGTGGTCTACGGTGTCGTCGGGTACAAAACCCACGCCAAAATGATCCAGATCGTGCGGCGGGAAGGTGGCGAGTTAAGAAATTATGTCCACCTCGGCACCGGCAATTACCATGCGGGCACCAGCCGTCTCTACACCGATTACGGCTTCATGACCTGCGACCCCCAGACCGGCGAAGACGTCAACAATATTTTCCTTCAACTGACCAGTCTCGGCCGGGCCAGCAAGCTCAAGCGGCTGCTGCAATCACCCTTCACCCTGCAACCGGGCATGCTTGAGAGCATCAACCGGGAGGCGTCCCATGCCGCAGAGGGCCGGCCTGCCCGCATCATCATCAAGAACAACTCCCTGATCGACCCCAGCCTGATTGAAGCCCTCTATCGCGCCTCTCAGGCGGGTGTGCAGATTGACCTGATCGTTCGCGGCATGTGTCTGCTTCGCCCCGGGGTACCGGGTATCTCGGACAACATCCGGGTGCGTTCGATTCTCGGCCGCTTTCTGGAACACACCCGGGTCTACCACTTTCATAACGATGGAGACCCCAAGGTCTATCTGAGCAGTGCTGACTGGATGGGGCGAAATCTCTATCGTCGGGTTGAGGCCTGTTTTCCGGTCATCCGGTTTGCCCAGAAAAAGCGGGTGGTCAAGGAGCTGGAAAAAATGCTGCGGGACAACACCCAGGCCTGGCAGTTAACCCCCGCAGGGGAGTACCTGCGGATAGAGGCTGGCGAGGAAGAACCCTTCAGCGTGCAGCAGAATCTGTTGGCTGAATTCTCAGGGAAGCCCTGACCTGTCCCTAAAAACGCTGCTTCATCCGGTCCCAGGTATCACTATGGGTCCGCCGGTCACCGCCCCGCCGGTCCGCACGCTCCCCTTCATAGCGGATTTCAGCCCGGCGCTCACCCTCACCCCGACGCTCGCCATGGCGGCGCTGCGCCAGCCCCACGTAGTGACACCTGCAGACCTCCGCAGAGCATCCCGGTAGAGGCAGCTCCGGGGCGTGGTTGATCAGTAGCTCCTTATCCAGCAACTGCGTCACCGCCTCGCACGCCCCTCCGGTCTCTTCCAGCTCAATCCGCACCCCCCAGTAGCGTGAATCCCGACGCAGCCGCTCCAGCGCCGACCTCCCGGGCAGTTTTCTGGGTCGGGCCGCCCGTCTGGCGGCCCGGTTGCGAGCCGCATAGATCACAAAAAGGAGTGCGGCTCCGAGCAATACAACCAAGACCAGCCACCTGCCCATATCTACCCCCCTGGTCCTGAATACTTGCGGATCAGACTCCGCTCGACCGGGTAATTACACAGCATGGCTCAACTCACGGGGGAAGGGGCTAGAACTGCTCATGTTGTTTATCCCAGCCTGCCCTCTTACGACGATCACCCTGCCTGCGATCCACTTTGCCATCTTCGAACCGCACGCCCTCCCGACGGTCCTCTCCGGTGCGCCGGGGGCCGACCCGGCGCTCCTCAAGACCAACATAGTGACACTGGCAAACTGCCGCGGTGCAATCCGCCAGCGGCAACTCCGGGGCGTGGTTGATCAACAGCTGTTTATCCGCGTACTCATGCACCGCCGCACAGGCATGAGCCGGGCTCGCCAGCTCTATGCGCACGCCCCAGAAATTGCCGCTACCGCGCAGGACGTTGAGTGAGGAACGCCCACCACTGCTTCGCCCGCTACGATCAACCCGTTTAACAGTACGAGCCACCCCACGGCGACGGCTCGACAGGAACCAGATGATTCCCGCAATCAACAGAACAAGGCCGACCAACCACGCCATCGCAAACCCCTATAAGTCGTTGTTATTACTCTGGCAAACTGGCATGAGTGTAGGCTGAGGGGCAGATCGGATCAAATATTTACGCTAACAGGGATAGCCTCAAACTAACGCCCTTGCCACCGAGGTCTACGCTTCTCGGCAAAGGCCCGGGGGCCCTCCTGGGCATCCTCACTGCTGTAGACTGCCTCATAGATCCGTTTGGCCTCGGCCACCCCGGCCGCACACCCCAGGTTTACCGCGGCGCGGATACTCGCCTTGCCCGCCATCACCGACAGTGGGGCGTTGTCCCGGATCCGCTCGGCCAGCGTCAGCGCCCGAGCCTGAACCGCCTGGGGACCGGACTCCAGATAGTTGATAAATCCAAGCGCCTGATAGCGTTCGATCGGCTGCACCTCTCCGGTCAGAATCAGCTCGCTGACCACCGCCTGGGGCAGCATCCAGAGCAGCGGCACCGCCCAGGGCGACCCCCGGCCCAACTGACTTTCGGTTATGCCGATGCGGCTGCCAACCTGCCCCACCCGCAGATCACAATTCAGCGCCAGCATCATGCCCCCGGCAATCAGATGCCCGCTCAGGGCGCCGATAACCGGCTTGGTCACCGCCCGCATCCGCTCATGGAACGGGTCCTTCAGCAAGCCAAGCACATCCTGGCCGCTCTCCTGTTTGATTCGGGCCGCCTCTTTGAGGTCCATACCGGCGCAGAAGGTTCCACACTCTGCGGCATCCAGTATCACCACCCGCACCTCCGGATCTCGGTCTACCTCTTCCCAGATGTCGTGGAGCCGCTGCACCATCTCCACCGTCAGGGCGTTACGCTGCCCGGGACGATTCAGGGTCACCCGGGCAATGCCCGAGTCCCGACTAAACAGTAAAGAATCCTGCTCCATCACCTGCATATCCTCCACATGGAAGCCTGATGCCCCAGTGCAATCTTGATGGTTTGCCTTTGATCCGGGCGCCAGATTGCCCCCCGGCCTAGCCCGGTTTTAATTGAACGGCCCTCTCCTCCAGAGCCTGTCGATAGAGTGCCGAGTAAGCCATCGCGCTACGCTGCCAGGAGAAGTCCATGCCCATACCGTTGCGCTGCAACCGCCGCCAGACCCTGGTCTGTCGATAACAACCCAGCGCTCGATCCAGCGCCTGGCCGAAGGCCCGACTGCTCGGCTGATCAAACAGAAAACCGGTGCCGCCCTCTTCCGCCGCATCAACCGTGGTATCGGCCAGCCCCCCCACCCGATGAACCACCGGCGGGGTGCCGTAACGCTGGCTGTAGAGCTGGTTCAAGCCGCAGGGCTCAAAGCGGGATGGCATCAGGAAGATATCCGCACCCGCCTCGATCCGGTGGGCCATGGATTCGTCATATTCCAGCTTCAGGCCAAATCGATCCGGAAAACGTTGAGCCCAGCCCCTCAGCTGTGATTCAAAACCGGCCTGACCCGTACCCAGCACCACCAGCTGCAGGGGTTTCAGCAGAAGC
>JAKLLR010000142.1 GCA_022014175.1 Gammaproteobacteria bacterium
AGGCAGTAATAACAGCGGTTGATGGAGGAGACGACCACCGCAATCATCTCCCGATCCAGTTTGCTTAGCCCAGAGTCACCCAGCATGAGTTCATTGTAAAAACTGACAAAAGTGGCCAGTTTGTCCGGGTTAAACGAGTAAGCGGTCAGTACGTTGGGGATCAGGCCTAGTTTCTCTTCGCAGACCTCAAAATAGTGTTTCATCTCCGGGGGGAGTTCAGCGGTGGTCGTGGGCTCAAGGTTTAGCGCAGTCACATAGTCAGGTTGGCTCATCAAAGTCCTCGAAATAGCGGTGGTGATGTCAGTAATGAGTCCTGGGGCACAGTGGAGTGCACTGCCCCAGGATGGAGGTTGCCCAGATGGGTTATTCCGGCGCGGCGGTTGCTGGAACGCTCGGGAAAACTTTTCGCTGGTCTATGCGTTTACGGTTTTTAAAGCAGACCCAGAGCGCCCGGAGTAGCGCCGATGGGGCCAGCAGTTTCCGTACGCTGATGTCCTGCCCTATAAACGACAACATGTGGTTGGCGGATTGCTGATCGAAAACACCGGCTCGCATGTACAGGGTCTGTATCGGATTGGCTTTGGGGGACCTGGAGCCGTGACAGATCAGTTTCTGGTAAGCAGCAAAGGTTTTATGGTGCTGTTTACGGTACTCGTCGAGGGCCGGTTCCAGTGGTTCATTGTTAACCAGTGCTTTGGTGGTGAGATGGGTCAGCAGGTCCGCAGAACGGAAGGCCCAGCCCACCCCTGCGGCGGACAGGGGGTCGATGATCATCGCCGCATCGCCAATCAGGGCAATGCCTTTTTGCACCGCCACCCGTGTGGTGTTGTGCATGTTCACCATGGTGCGCACAGGACCGACCAGTTTTGTGGAACGAAGATCAGGTGCGCCCTCCAGCCGATCAAACACTGCGAGGAAGTTCTCCTCCAGATTGTCAGAGAAGGTTTCCAGATTCTCGGTGAGATTGACGTAGATGGCGACGATTTGATTATCGTCAGTGGGGCAGATGGTGGCGACCTCCGGTAGTGCGAACCAGGCGGGCACGGTGTCCAGCAGCGGTGGATCGGTGTTCTCCAGATAGGCGAAAAATATGGAGTGGATGTTCGGACTATCCTTGCCCTCAAGTTTTGCCGCTCTGGCGATGGCGGAATAACGGCCGTCCGCCGCCACCACCAGCCGCCCGCTGAAGGTGCGGTTGCCGGTTATGGTTTTGGTGACTACGCCGTTGACTCTGCCGTTCTCCTCCACCACCTCAACGACCTTGTGCCCAGGGAAGAACTGCACATTGTTGGTTTCAGTCGCGAGAGTCCGCAGCAGGGGGTCCATGATCTCGCGCCGCAGACTCAGGCCGTAACCGGATGGTTCGCCAGCAGTCTGCCGCATCTTCATCCAGCCCCAGTCGCCGTAGACCCGCCAGCGGGTGAGGGTGGCTCCGGCGTCCAGAAACTGCTGTTTTAACCCCATCCGTTCAATGGCTGGAAAGACTGACGGCTGCAGGTAGTGGGTGCAGAGTTTCTTGTAATCGGAGGGGGCCAGAAGCTGCTCCAGCAGCGCCACCTTCAACCCTGCCTTGCCATACTGATAGGCCGCAGAGGCCCCTGCCGCGCCGGCACCGACAATCACCACATCAAACTCTTGTTGCTCAGGCATGACTTCTTCCTCGGATATCTGATTGGTGGCAAACCTGGCTGCGTTAGGGCCGGGTGATGGTTGTGGTTTGCCGAAACCGTCTTCGCGGTCTATGCGTCCAGTATCCAAGTGCAGTGGAGTGGGCGCAAGCCCTGATGGGGTCAGTCGCTTGCCCCTATGAGCATCGTCAAAGGCGTTAAACTCGGGCCGTTCCGAGGGTTCGGGGAAGCTGGGTTTGTGCTGCGACATCCCGACTCAAATTATCGGCTGACAGGCAAATGAAGAATCAGAGTATCGGAGAAGAAGCAAACCCCAAAAGGGTTGCGCTGGTGACCGGCTCCACTTCCGGTATCGGAATGGCCATTGCAAAACGGCTGGCGGACGAGGGGTTCACTGTGGCGTTTCACTCCAGGTCATCCACGACAGCGGGTGAGGCGCTGGCAGATGCGTATCCGGGAGCGACCTATACTCAGGCTGATTTATCCGATCAGGCGCAGGCGAGCCGTCTGATTTCTGAGGTGGTGAAGCATCACCAGCGGCTGGATGTGCTGGTGAATAATGCCGGTATCAACGCAGTGATTCCCCACGATTCTCTAAAGGCAGCCACAACAGAGGTCTGGCGTGATCTGTATGAGGTCAACGTGATTGCACCCTGGACGCTGATCTCCGAGGCCGAAGCGGCTCTGCAGCAATCATCCAGCCCCGATCTTCCAAGCTGCATTCTTAATATCAGCTCCCATGCCGGCGTTCGTCCCAAGGGCGCCTCTATTCCGTATGCTGCCAGCAAGGCGGCGATTAACCAGGTCACTCGCCTGCTCGCGCTGAGTCTTGCTCCGGATATTCGGGTGAATGCCATTGCACCGGGTCTGGTCGATACCCCGATGACCGAGTCCTGGGAGGATGCCCGCAGGCTCTGGCAAGAGCGCTCACCGATGGGGCGTGCAGCACGCCCCGAGGAGATAGCAGAACTTGCTGCTACGCTGATTTCAAGCACATACCTTACCGGTGAAATCGTGCTGGCGGATGGCGGCCTGAATCTCACCTGACGTTGTCGAATTAAATTGGGGGCTTTGCAAATATGGAGAGGGCAGAACGAATAATAGAGAGCTCAAATGAGCAGGCTTCGGTCGAGGACGGGTTGGTTAGTCCGTTAGGGCTCTATAGATTCAGAGTGACATCCATGCTTTTATGCAGAATTCGGATGATCTCCACCCTTGATTCTGAGCCTAACCGGTAAAAAATCACATGGCTTGCCTGAGGGAATTTTCGGTAGCCCGCCCTAACAAAATCGATCTCTTTTCCGATCTCGGGTGATTGGGCAAGCATGGCAAATACCACATCAAATTGTTTCAGATAGACGTTTCGCTGTTGGCGTCCCCACTGCTTCTGGGTCTGTCTGGCGATATTTTTTAGATCACTTTTAGCCCTGGCTGAGAGCTTGAAGAGGGTCATCAAGGGGTTTCGTTATCGAGCTCAGCAACCAGGCCCTCGTAGCTGTAATCGGGAAATCCGGTCTGTTCGCCCTCTTCAAGCAGATGGCGCAGTTGTTCAAGCTTTGCTTCGCTGTCCTCAAGCATCCGCAGACCCGCCCTTACGATTTCGCTGGCTGAGCCGTAGCGACCGCTTTCAAGCTGGGAAGCGATGAACTCGTCGAAGTGGGTGCCGAGGGAGATACTGGTATTTTTGCCCATTTTTTTGGCTCTTGTACCTAAAATCGGTAATTGATGGTACAGGGCCGCTGTCAGGGTATCAACCTTAGGTCGACGGACATTTAAA
>JAKLLR010000060.1 GCA_022014175.1 Gammaproteobacteria bacterium
CTGAACAGCCGGGGGCAGGCTCTGGTCGGGCGAGTTCTGGCACGCCTCGAACCTCAGGTCGGAAAGCTGCTGATCAGCGCCAACCATGACCTGGCGCGCTACCGTGAATTTGGCTGCCCAGTGGTCCCGGACAGCTGGGGCGACGGCGCCGGCCCCCTGGCAGGAATCCTCTCCGCGTTGCGCGTCACCACCACCCCTTACCTCCTGATTGTTCCCTGTGACGTGCCCGATATTCCCCGGGATCTCTGCCAGCGGCTGGCCCGGGCGACACCACGCTGGCATCCCCGGGTGGTACACGACGGCCAGCGCAGACAGTCGGCATTGATGCTGCTGCACCGACGCCTGTTACCGCAACTGCAAACCGCACTGGAGAGCGGAGAGCGAAGCCTGAACCGATGGCTCGATTCAGAGCAGGCCAGCGATATACGGGTTCAGACCAGGCACCAGGTGCTCAGAAACATTAACGACCCCCAGACGCTCCGCCGCGATCGACTCCAACGCCCTCCAGCAGGTTGAGAAATTCCGCCAGAATCATTGCCGTCGCACCCCAGATCACGTGTCCTTCAGCATCAATGTGGGGCACCAGAGTAGGGCCCCAACTGCGCAGATCACGCTCGCTCTCACCCCGACTGTCTGGATGCAGCAGATGCCCGAGTGGCACCTGGATGATCTCCGCAACCTCAATGGGGTCCGGCTGAAAAACCGGCTGCCGCTCGGCAACCGCCACGAACGGATGGATATTGAAATTACTCACCGGAATATAGAGCTGGGACAGTCCACCCAGCACCCGCAGTCCCGCCGGATCCACCCCGACCTCCTCCTCGGCCTCTCTCAGGGCCGTCTGGAGCAGGGATTCCCCGGTCTCCCAGGCACCCCCGGGCAGAGCAATCTGACCACTGTGCACCCCCTCATATTGGGGTCGCCGAATCAACACAATAGTGGTGCCTGCCGCACCGGGGTAGAGCAGCAGCAGTACCGCCGCCTTACGGTGTAAAGCGGGCGGGTCCCAGCGATCAACCTGCTGAGCAGCCATACGCCTGGGGGACATGGTGGCCTGCGCGCTGCGACCCGGCAGCGGACCGCTGAAAGCCGCCTCCAGACTGGAAAGGGGAATAAATTCTTGCGACGTTGCCCCCCCCGAAAAACGCTCTCTCATCACAGCAGCGCCCCCCTTTCAGGCGTTCGGTACACTCTGATGGATACGCATCTCCACCCGGCGACCACTATCAAGATACTGCACCTCATCAAAACTCAGCGCTTTCGCCAGGGCCATCCCCCGACCATGACTGGCGGCGGCGCGGCGGGCGTCAATCTCCAGGTATTTCTGCCAGTCAAAGCCGTCACCCTGATCCTCCACCATCAGCCGCACTTCAGTACCCTCCCGCACAAACAGCAACCTGGCCCATCTCTCTGAATACTCCGGCAGGGACAACCGCCGCTGGATCTCCTCCTCCCACCGCCCGCTCTCCAGCAGCTCGGTTTTCAGATCATAACCAATGGCCAGATTGCCGTGCTCAACTGCGTTAATCAGTATTTCGGTCAGCCCGAGAATCGTCCGTGATGGCTCCGGGCAGGCCCCCGCGATAGAGGTCGCCAGCGCACGGGCTTCATTCAGGTCGCGGAACCGGAATTCGGCACGGTTCATCAAACCGAGGCTGGCCTGCCCCTGCTTGACCCGGGCCAACAGGTCATGAAAATGCCGGGAATCCCCGGCGGCCGTCTGCAAAATTGAAAGCAACAACGCCGCTGAGTAGGGCTTCACCAGATAGTAGTAGGCGCCGGCCCGTATCCCTTCGGCGATATCTTCGGACGCGCCATGCACAGTTTGTAGTACAACCGGGGTATGCCTGAGCCGGGGGTCCGATTTAATCTGGCGCAACAGCGTACGGCCACCGAAGATGTCGCCATCACCCAGCATCAGGTCCAGCAGTACCACGTCAAACCTGATATCACCCGCATTCAGGTGCTGCCATGCAGCCTCTGCGTCCCCCACCACCGTCAACGCGTAGGGTTGGTCCGCAAGCATCTGCACAATCAGGCCTTGATAGGCAGGCTCATCCTCGACAATCAGCAAATTTGCGGCCACGGCAGAGCCGGAATCCGAGAGGCTACTGTTGGTTCCCTTCAAGAAAAATATTCCTGACGCGGTAGATAAAAAACCAGATGGTCGCACCACAGTGACACAGAAGACAAGTCAGACGACTCATCTGACCCGCTGCTATCGCGTGATCACCCCCAACAATACCGATCGGCAAGTAAAATCCGAATCTGCCAAGACGTCGATTCTAGATACCCGGGGTTTCAGCCTGGAGATTAATCCGTTGCACTTTGAAGACGAGCCTTCACCTGTTCCGACTGTAAGCTCGTTGAAATCTGGTTAGAATTCCAACCAGAGCCCCAAGGTCAACACCCGATCTGGCCTAAGCAGTCTGGCCTGACCCATTTTGAGGAATACGTGAAGATGCAGTATCGACAACTCGGCAACACCGACCTGCAGGTCAGCGAAATCTGTCTAGGCACCATGACCTGGGGCGAACAGAACAGTGAAGCAGACGCCCACGCCCAGCTGGATAGCGCCCTGGCCCAGGGTGTCAACTTCATCGATACTGCTGAGATGTACCCGGTCCCGCCTAAAGCGGAGAGCTACACCCTCACCGAGAGTTACATCGGCAGCTGGCTCAAAAACCGCACTGATCGGGACAAGATCATCCTGGCGACCAAGGTCTGCGGGGCGGCGGACTGGACCGGTTACGTGCGAGAGGATCTGCAGCGCAAGGGCCAGCCCCACCTGGACCGAGCCAATATCGAACGGGCAATTGATGACAGCCTGCGGCGACTCAATACCGATTATGTGGACCTCTATCAGGTGCACTGGCCAGACCGCCCGACTAACAGTTTCGGTCGGGCCAACTACCCCTGGGGATCGGTCGATGATGCGGAGCCCATCGAAAACACCTTGGAGGCGCTGGATAGCCTGGTCAAAGCTGGCAAGGTCCGCCACATCGGCATCTCAAACGAAACACCGTTCGGAGTGTTGCGCTACCTGCAAGCCGCCGCCGAGCGAGGGCTGAGCCGGATCGTCTCGATCCAGAACCCCTATAGCCTGCTCAACCGTATTTTCGAGATCGGACTGGCAGAGATTACCCGGTTTGAGCAGGTCGGTCTGCTGGCCTACTCACCGCTGGCGATGGGTGCGCTCTCTGGCAAATATATCGGGGGAGCCAAACCCGCTGGCGCCCGCCTGACCCTGTTCGAGCGGTTTCAGCGCTACAACACCCCCCGGGGCCTCGAAGCGACTGAGGCCTATGTGAATCTCGCCCGGCAGGTGGGGCTCGATCCCGCCCAGATGGCCCTGGCCTTTGTGCTACGGCAGCCCTTCGTCAGCAGCGCCATTATCGGCGCCACCACCCTGGAGCAGCTGCAGCAGAATATCGATGCAGCCCAGGTCAAACTCTCAGAGGAGGTGCTTGAGGCCATCGACGCCATCCACAACAGCATCCCCAACCCCTGCCCCTGAGTTCGCAGCCTGAACCCATGGAACTCTACGGCAACGCTCCCTCCCCGGCGACGCGCAGTATTCGCATCCTCTCTCTTGAGCTGGGGCTGGAGTGCGACTACTTCGAGATCGGCCTCGGCGCCACCGAACCCTGGTTGCCGGAGCCGCTGAATCCAGAGTGCCGCAGCCCGATGCTGGAGGATGATGGCGTCCTGCTGGGGGAAGCCAGCGCGATTCTGGCCTATCTGGCCGACAAAGCAGGCGCGATTGAGTGGTATCCAGAGGATCTGGTTGAGCGCGCACAGGCTAATCAGTGGCTGGCCTGGCAGGGTAGTCGACTGGCGCCTCAGGTGGCCCGACTGGCCTGGGAGCGGCGCTTCGCCCCCGCAACCCAGCAAAATGAACAGCATGAGCAGGGGGCGGAGTTGTGGCTGGCAACCCTGCTGAAGGAGCTGGAACAGCAGCTGCAAGCCCGGAGCTGGCTGGTCAACGCTCAGCCGGGCATCGCGGATATTGCCGTGGCAACCCAGTTAGACGATCTGCAAACATCAGGCTACGATCTGTCACCCTATCCCGGCACTTCAGTCTGGCTGGAAGAGATGAGATCCCGCCCGACGTTTACCGCAACGATTCATTCGGAATTGTCGGAAGATGCGACTCGACCATAAAACAGACCGGCTTCAGGCGGGCTGAAAATCATTAGGAGAAGAACATGGATATGCAGACCAACCCGTTTTCACAGGCGATGATTGAGCTGATTCAACAACGCCGCTCCTTTGGCGGCCACCCGCTCTGGTTCCGCATCCAGACCGGTGAAATCGACAGGGAGAAGCTGAAAATTTTCGCTGGCCAGTTTTTTCTGCAGGTGCGCGAATTCCCCCGGGCCATCAGTGCGATTCACGCCAACTGCCCCTACCCGGACGAACGGGCGGAGCTGGCAGAAAATGTCTACGAAGAGGACACCGGGCGCATCTCCGGCTGCAACTGCAGCCATCCGGAGCTCTTTATCCGTTTTGCCGAGTCTGTGGGGCTCAGCCGCGACGAGGTGGTTAACGGCCAGCCACTGCCCGGCACCGCAGCCCTGATCAACTGGTTTGAGCTGGTCTCGAAACAGCGCTCCTATCTCGAAGCCACCGCAGCCATGACCATGGCCGCCGAGGGGCAGGTACCCGGCGCCTTTGCCAAACTGGCCCGGGGCCTGCAGAGCCACTACGGACTAACCACGGAGCAGGTTGAATTCTGGGACCTCCACGAAATGGCGGATGCGGACCACAGCGATGTGGGCGACCACGCCGTAATCCGTCACGCCGACACACCCGCCCTGCAAAACGCTGTGCAAGCTGCGGTGGAGCAGTCACTCAGCCGCTGGTGGGACTTCTTCGACGGCATTGAACGAGCCATCGACGCAACCTGACACCCCCCCTTGAAAAACTAGGGGACGACCCGCCAGGGCAGGTTTTCGCCAGCCCGAAACGGCACTATCACCTCCTCACCCTGACCAATTTCCGGGGGGACGGGCTGGGGCTCCCGCTCAAGGGTCAGAGTTCCACTGTTACGGGGCAAACCGTAAAAGTCCGCCCCGAACTGACTGGCAAACCGATCCAGCCGGTCGAGCGCGTCAACCCCCTCGAAAGCCTCGGCATAGAGTTCCATCGCACCGGGGGCGGTAAACAGACCCGCGCAGCCGCAACCGCTCTCCTTGGCGGATTTCGGATGGGGCGCACTGTCACTGCCGAGAAAGAACCCGGGGTTGCCGCTGGTGGCCGCAGCCAGCACCGCCTGGCGATGCCGCTCCCGCTTCAACACTGGCAGGCAGTAGTGGTGAGGTCGAAGGCCACCCTCGAACAGCGCATTGCGATTTAGCAGGATATGATGGCAGGTGATGGTCGCTGCCACCCGGTCCGAAGCAGCTTTGATGAACTCCACCCCGTCGTCGGTGGTGACGTGCTCCAGCACCACTCTCAGCCCGGGAAACCGGTCAACGATCGGACTCAGCACCTGCTCCACAAAACAGGCCTCCCGGTCAAACACATCCACCTCCGGATCAGTCACCTCGCCATGCACCATCAGGGGCAGATCCACCCCCTCCATCACCTCCAGCAGCGGGTAGATCCCCTCAATCCGGTCCACCCCGAACTGAGCGTTGGTAGTCGCCCCGGCCGGATAGAGCTTCACCCCCAGAATCTCCGGAGTCTCCGCCGCCTGACGCAGATCATCCGGTGACGTCGAGGGGGTCAGATAGAGTGCCATCAACGGCGAAAAACCGGACTCCGTCGGCAACACCCCCAGAATCCGCCGCCGGTAGGCCAGGGCATCCGCCACGGTCACCACCGGCGGATTCAGATTGGGCATCACCAGCGCCCGACCAAAGCGGGCAGTCGTGAAGCCGGCCACAGTTGCGAGCATGGGACCATCACGCAGGTGCAGATGCCAGTCATCCGGGCGGGTCAGTGTCAGTCTCATATCGGGCAGGGCCGAGTGGTCATTTTTCAAAGGTTAAACCGGCCAGAGATAGTAGCAGATCCCCCGGTTTCAGCGACGTTACGGCGCGCTGCTTGGTGTAAACTCGGTCACTGTCAGGGACGCTGACCAGTGTCCCGGCAGAACCGGTTGCACGACGGCATAACCGTGGCAACCTGCGGCACCCACCCGGTGCTAACTACAACTTGACGAGGGTTAACCATGACATCTCCGAGCACAGGCTCCGACCTGGATCCGCAGGAAACCCAGGAGTGGCTCGACTCGCTACAGGCAGTCATCGAAGCCGAAGGACCGGCACGGGCCGAATTTCTGCTTCACGAGTTACTCAACCGGGCCAAGCTCAACGGTATCGACACCCCCTTCAGCGCCAACACCCCCTACCTCAATACCATCCCGGTCTCCCAGCAGGTGAATATCCCGGGAGATCAGGGCATGGAGTGGCGAATCCGCTCCATCATCCGCTGGAACGCCATGGCCATGGTGTTGAAAGCGAACAAGGAGTCCAGTGAACTCGGCGGCCATATCGCCAGCTTTGCCTCTGCCGCCACTCTCTACGAGGTCGGCTTCAACCACTTCTTTCACGCCCCCACCAAAACGCATGGCGGCGACCTGCTGTTTATCCAGGGCCACTCCGCCCCCGGCATCTACGCCCGGGCTTTTCTGGAGGGCCGGCTGGATGAGAAAGACCTGAACAACTTCCGCCAGGATCTGGCCGAAGGCGGCGGACTCTCCTCCTACCCCCACCCCTGGCTGATGCCGGAATTCTGGCAGTTCCCCACCGTCTCCATGGGCCTCGCTTCGATGATGGCGATCTACCAGGCCCGCTTCATGAAGTATCTGCACCAGCGAGGTCTGATCGATCAGGGCAACCGCCAGGTCTGGGCTTTCCTCGGCGACGGCGAGATGGACGAGCCGGAATCAAAAGGCGCCATCGGCCTCGCCGCCCGGGAGAAACTGGGCAACCTCAACTTTGTCATCAACTGCAACCTGCAGCGGCTGGATGGGCCGGTCCGGGGCAACGACAAGATTGTGCAGGAGCTGGAAGGCATCTTCCGTGGCGCGGGCTGGAACGTCATCAAGGTCCTCTGGGGTTCGGAGTGGGACAACCTTCTGCTGCAGGACAACAGCGGGATCCTCGCCAAGCGAATGGAAGAAGCGCTGGATGGCGAATATCAGGCCTACAAAGCCAAAGGCGGGGCTTACACCCGGGAGCACTTTTTCGGCAAGTATCCCGAGCTGGCGAAACTCGTCGAGCATATGAGCGACGAAGAGATCTACCGCATGAAACGGGGTGGTCACGACCCCCGTAAGGTCTACGCAGCCTACCAGGCGGCGGTAAATTACACCGATGGCCCCACCGTCATTCTGGCCAAAACCGTCAAGGGTTACGGCATGGGTATCGGCAGCGGTGAAGGCCAGAACATCACCCATCAGTTGAAGAAAATGGGTCTGGAGGCGCTGACCAAATTCCGCACCCGTTTCAACATTCCGATAGACGACAGCCAGCTGGCCGACGCCCCCTTCTACAAACCCCCGGCAGACAGCCCGGAGATGAAATATCTGATGCAGAGACGGGAGGCCCTGGGCGGCTCCCTGCCGGTGCGACAGACCGACAGTCCGGCCCTGAAAATCCCGACTCTCGAATCACTCTCCAGTTTCCTTGAAGGCACCGGCGAGCGGGAGATCTCCACCACCATGGCCTTTGTGCGGATTCTCACCGCCCTGACCAAGGACAAGGAGATCGGCCCCAATATTGTGCCCATCGTACCGGATGAAGCCCGCACCTTCGGCATGGAGGGGCTGTTCCGCCAGCTCGGCATCTACTCCCCGGAGGGGCAGAAATACACTCCGGTAGACTCCGACCAGTTCATGTTCTACCGGGAGGATGCCAAGGGCCAGATTCTGGAAGAGGGCATCAACGAAGCCGGTGCCTTCTGCTCCTGGATCGCAGCAGCCACCGCCTACAGCTGCCACAACACCAGCATGATCCCGTTCTACATCTACTACTCCATGTTCGGCTTCCAGCGGGTCGGTGATTTCGCCTGGGCTGCAGGCGACATGCGGGCCCGGGGCTTCCTGATTGGCGGCACCGCCGGCCGCACCACCCTCGCCGGAGAGGGTTTGCAGCACCAGGACGGCCACAGCCACCTGCTGGCCAGCACCATTCCCAACTGCATCAGTTACGACCCGGCCTATCTCTACGAGCTGATCGTGATCATCCAGAGCGGCCTGCAGCGGATGTATCAGGCACAGGAGAATGTCTACTTCTACATTACCGTAGAGAACGAAAACTACAGTCACCCCGCCATGCCCAAGGGTGCCGAAAAAGGCATTCTGAAAGGGCTCTACCCCCTCAAACCCGCCAGCCGGAAAAAGCCCAAAGGGCCTCAGGTTCGGCTGATCGGTGCCGGCAGCATCCTGCGGGAAGTGATTGCAGCGGCAGCCATTCTGGAAGAGGATTTCGGCGTCACCGCCCCGGTCTGGAGTGCCACCAGTTTTAACGAACTGCGACGAGATGGGCTGGAGACCGACCACTGGAACCTGCTGCATCCTCAGGAGAAGCCGAAGGAGGCTTACGTCAGCCAGATACTGAGCCGCAGTCAGGGTCCGGTGATCGCTGCCAGCGACTATATGAAGAGTGTGGCGGACCAGATTCGCCCCTGGGTGCCCGGCAGCTATACCGTGCTCGGCACCGACGGCTTTGGTCGCTCCGACACCCGTCGGCGGCTACGGGATTTCTTCGAAGTGGATCGCCGCTGGATCACCTTTGCCGCTCTGAAGGCACTGGCAGACCAGGGCGAGATTGAACCCCAACGGGTTACCGAAGCGATTGCGCGCTTCGGTATCGATCCCGAAAAACCGAATCCCACCACGGTTTAGGAGACCCAGCATGCTCAAACCCCTGGAAGTACCCGAGCTGGGAGACGCGGTTGCCGATGTGGAGGTCGCCGAAATTGCCCTGAAAGTGGGTGATCAGGCAGATAAAGACGATACTCTGCTGACCCTGGAAACCGACAAAGCTGCCATGGATGTACCCCTGACAGAGGGCGGTACCATCAAAGAGATCAAGGTTAAGGTTGGCGACAAGGTGGCCAGTGGCGACCTGCTGGCGATGATTGAAGTCAGCGACGAGGCGGGCGCCACAGCGCCCGAAACCGCCAGTCGTCCGGAATCAGCACCTGAACCCACTCCAGAAGCAGATAGCACCGCACAGCCTGTGGCAGCCCAAACTGTGGCAGCCGAAGCCGCCCCTGCTGCAACCCCTGAGACAGACAGCAGCGAATACTCGGTGACCTGCCCTGAACTCGGCGATGAGGTGGCCGAGGTGGTGGTGGCGGAAATCGCCGTAAAACCCGGCGACACTGTCGAAATTGAGTCTGCCCTGCTCACCCTGGAGAGCGACAAAGCAGCTATGGATCTGCCCTCGCCGGTTGCGGGCACGATTCTCTCGATAGCCGTCAAGGTGGGGGATACTCTCCGTCCTGGCGACAAGGTCGCCCTGATCGAAACTGTGGGTGAGACCCGCGCCCCAGCACCGGATGAACCCGAGCAGCGGCCTGCCGATGCGGTCCCCGCAGCGGTGACCCCAGCCTCCACAGATAGCCCGGACCAGTCTGCGCAAGAAGCGACACCAACAGCCGACACCCCGGCCCAACCGGCACCCTCCATCCCCATCCGCTCAGATGGTGCGCCGCCACCACTGGCCAGCCCCGGCGTCCGTCGCTTCGCCCGGGAGCTGGGTTGCGACATCGCCCGGGTCAGCGGCAGCGGCCGCAAGGGCCGGGTCATGAAAGAGGACGTGCAGGCCTACATCAAGGGGCAGCTGGAAGGCGGCGCGCCCGGTGGATCGTCTGAACTGGCGCCATTACCGGTGCCCGACTTCTCCCAGTGGGGGCCTGTCGAAGAGGTCAGCCTCAGTCGTATTCGCCAGTTGACCGGCGCGAATCTGGGCAGCTCCTGGCCCCGTCTGCCCCAGGTCACCCAGCACGATGAAGCCGACATCACCGAACTCGAAGCCCTGCGCCAGAGCCGCAAAAACGCTACGAAAGCAGAGGGTTTCAATCTCACCCTGCTGGCACTGGTCATTCCCGCACTGGTCAAAGCGCTTAAGGACTACCCGGATTTCAACAGCTCCCTCTCTGGCGATGGCAAAAGTCTGATTCTGAAACAGTACTGGCATATCGGCATCGCCGTGGATACCGACGCCGGACTGGTGGTGCCAGTGATTAAAAACGCTGAACAGAAGGGGGTGATCGCCCTCGCCCAGGAGCTGGCTGACCTCAGCGAGCGGGCCCGAACCCGCAAGCTGAAACCCGACGAAATGCAGGGTGCGAGTATGACCATCTCCAGCCTCGGTGGCATTGGCGGTACCGGCTTTACACCCATCGTCAATGCACCCCAGGTGGCGATTCTCGGCATCTCCCGCTCCGCCATGAAACCGGTCTGGGACGGCACCGCATTCCAGCCCAGACTGATGTTGCCACTCTCCCTCTCTTACGATCATCGAGTCATCGATGGCGCCTCCGCCGCCCGCTTCTGCCGACATCTGGCAGAGCTGCTGGGAGATCTGCGGCTGGCCCTCTTCTGATAAACAGGAACTAAGGATTAACTGATCCCATGAGCAATCTGATCGAAACCGAAATCGTCGTTCTCGGCGCCGGCCCCGGCGGCTATAGCGCCGCCTTCAGGGCCGCTGATCTGGGCAAACAGGTGGTGCTGGTGGAGCGCTATCCCGACCTCGGCGGCGTCTGCCTGAACGTGGGCTGCATCCCCTCCAAAGCACTGCTGCATGTCGCCAAGGTGATGGCTGAAGTCAATCATCTGGATAGCCTCGGGGTCAGTTACGGCAACCCAACGGTGGATCTGGACAAGGTCAGAACCGGCAAAGAGAAGGTTGTAAAACGACTCACCGGTGGCCTCGCTGCCCTGGCCAAGCAGCGCAAGGTGCAGGTGGTTCAGGGCACTGGCGAATTCAGCTCTGCCAGCGAGCTGCAAGTCACCACCCCGGATGGCGTCACCACGATTCGCTTTCAGCAGGCTATCATCGCGGTTGGCTCAAGCCCGACCCGCATTCCCGGGCTCCCCTACGACGATTCCCGTCTGATGGACTCCACCGGCGCTCTGGCGCTGGAGGAGATTCCACCCCGCCTGCTGGTGATCGGCGGCGGCTATATCGGCCTGGAGATGGCCACGGTCTACGCCGCCATCGGCAGTGAAGTCAGCGTGGTGGAGTTCATGCCCGGCCTGCTGCCCGGGGCCGACCCGGATCTGGTCAAACCTCTGGCGAAAAAGCTGAAAGGCCAGCTCCACAGCATCATGCTCGGCACCAAAGTTGCCGGGGTTGACGCGGGCAAAGAGGGACTCACCGTCCGCTTCGAGGGTGACCACGCACCTGAGCCCCAGACCTACGACCGGGTGCTGGTTTCAGTTGGCCGAAAACCCAATACCGATCTATTCGGGGCCGACAAGGCTGGCATCAAACTGACCGACCGCGGTTTCATTGAGGTGGATGAGTGCCAGCGCACCTCCGTACCCAACATCTACGCCATTGGTGACATCGTTGGCGACCCGATGCTGGCCCATAAAGCCGTGCACGAAGGCAAAGTGGCCGCTGAGGTGATCGCCGGGCTACCCAGCGCATTCGACCCCCGCGCGATTCCGGCGGTGGTCTTTACCGACCCTGAAATCGCCTGGGCCGGGCTCACCGAAGCCGACGCCAAAGCTAACAACATAAGCTACGAAAAAGGGGTATTCCCCTGGGCCGCCAGTGGCCGGGCGCTGGCCGTGGGAGGGAGTGACGGCTTCACCAAAACCCTGTTTGATCCGGAAACCAAACGGCTTCTCGGCATTGGCATCGTTGGCCCCAACGCGGGTGACCTGGTGGCCGAGGGTGTACTCGCCATGGAGATGGGGGCGGATGCTGAAGACATCGGCCTGACCATCCACCCCCACCCCACCCTGTCCGAGACTGTCGGCATGTCAGCGGAAGTGGCCGAAGGCAGTGTGACCGACATTATTGCGCCGAAGCAGTGAGCACTCACTAACTTGACATAGAGAGGCAGCAGCAGGGCACCACCCCGGACCGCCCAGATTCAGAGGAGGAGAAGCAGATGCTCTACAACAGCATTCTCGACACCATCGGCAACACCCCGGTGGTCAGGCTCAACCGTATCGCACCAGATCACGTCACCATGTACGTAAAGGTGGAGGCGTTCAACCCCATGGCCTCGGTCAAAGATCGGCTCGCCTACGCCATCATCACCGATGCCGAGAGACGGGGCGCCATTAAGCCCGGGCAAACGGTCGTTGAAGCGACCTCCGGCAACACCGGCATCGCCCTGGCCATGGTCTGTGCGGCCAGGGGCTACCCTTTTGTGGCAACGATGGTTGAGACCTTCTCCGTCGAGCGGCGGCAGATCATGCGAGCCCTCGGGGCCAAGGTGATTCTCACCCCGGCGGCAGACAAAGGCACTGGTATGGTTCGCCGCGCTGAGGAGTTGGCAGAGCAGCACGGCTGGTTCCTCGCCCAACAGTTTGAAAACCCCGCCAATCCGGCCTACCACCGCAACACCACAGGCCCGGAGATTCTGCAGGATTTCGCTGGCAAACGGCTCGACTACTGGGTCACCGGCTGGGGCACCGGCGGCACCATGACCGGTGCCGGAGAGGTAATCAAGCTGGCCCGCCCAGACACCCGCATCATCGCCACCGAACCCGCCGGGGCCTCCCTGCTGGCCGGGGCGGAGTGGAAACCCCACAAGATCCAGGGCTGGGTGCCAGATTTTATTCCAGACGTACTCAACAAAAACGTCTATGACGAGCTGCTGCCGGTGGTCGACGAAGATGGCAAACACTGGGCCCAGGAGCTGGCCCATAAAGAGGGTATTTTTGTCGGCCTCTCAGCCGGAGCCACCCTCGCCGCCGCCATGCAGGTCGCCGAAAAAGCCGAGCCGGGATCCGTCATCCTCGCCATGGCACCGGATACCGGCGAGCGCTATCTCTCCACCTACCTCTGCGATGATCTCAACGAAGGCTCTGATGACGAGTGGCTAGAGAGTCTGGGATAAACCCCTACCCTTCAGGGCCAAAGCCACTAAGCATCAGTCCCATATAAAAAAGGGCGTGCAACCTGCACGCCCTTTTTTATTGTTCGACCGGTCCAGCCGGCTGTCTTTAATCGACACACTAACTCAGCCCTAGATGCTCTTCCCGCTCGCTCTTACACTCATGGCTACCCATCTCAAATGCCCGGCAGACATAGGGGCGATTCTCGTAAATCGTACAGCGCATGGATTTTCGATCCAGCGCCACACACCAGCCATCATCCAGCCGCGCCATAACGCTTGCGCCCCAGGCATCGGTATCAATCAGGTGGCCCGGCACCCCGGTATCCGTAATCAGTAGAACTTCCAGACGGCAACAACAGGCCTCGCAGTTGTCGCAGGTCACAGGTTCGGCAGGCAGAGGCGGTTCAGTCGTCATAGGCGTTAAACCGCCTGTTGATCAGCACACAACAACAGGCCCCGATGGTTTTAACAACCACCGGGGCCCCATTTCACATAGCGGCATCCCGTTAAATACCAAATGCGACTCCAGGCGGCTCCCGGAATGAACTAGTCGGCACAGCCCAGCTCTTCGAGTTGGCCCCGCAGCTCTTCAAGCTCATCCTGGTATCTCCAGGCGGTCTCCCGGGCCTCTTTAATACCCGTCTCAATAGTCTGAATCTCGGCCCT
>JAKLLR010000143.1 GCA_022014175.1 Gammaproteobacteria bacterium
CTGGACACCCGCCGCGAACTGCTGGCGCTGAGCGAAAGCGTCGATGCCAGTAAACCGGTCAAGGAACTGGACAGCCGCATCGACCAACTCGCCGCCGAACTGGCCCGTCTGGAACACGGCCTGGAAGCGATTCGCCAGGACGACCCGCTGGTGCCCGAGCAGGTGGACTCGAAGATAGTCGCCGCGGTGATCGCCGGCTGGACCGGCATCCCGGTGGGCAAGATGCTCGCCGACGAAGCCCACGCCGTGCGCACCCTCGGCCAGCGCATGGGCCAGCGGGTGATGGGCCAGGACGTCGCCCTCGGCACCATCGCCCAGCGCATCCAGGCCTACCGCGCCGGCCTCACCGACCCGGCCAAACCGGTCGGGGTGTTCCTGCTGGTCGGCCCCACCGGCGTCGGCAAAACCGAAACCGCCTACGCCCTGGCCGACGCCCTGTACGGCGGCGAACGCAACCTGATCAGCATCAACCTCTCCGAATACCAGGAAGCCCACACCGTCAGCCAGCTCAAGGGCGCACCGCCCGGCTACGTCGGCTACGGCAGCGGCGGCGTGCTCACCGAAGCGGTACGCCGTAGGCCCTATTCGGTGGTGCTGCTCGACGAAATCGAAAAGGCCCACCCGGATGTGCTCGAAGCCTTCTACAACGTCTTCGACAACGGCGTGATGGAAGACGGCACCGGCCTGGTGGTGGACTTCAAGAACACCGTGATGCTCGCCACCAGCAATGTCGGCGCCGAACTCATCCTCGACACCCCGGCCGAACAGATCGCGGGCGAGGCGTTCAACAGCCAGTTGCGCCAGGAACTGCTGCGCAACTTCCGCCCGGCCTTCCTCGCGCGCATGACCGTGGTGCCCTACCGCAACCTCGACGACGCCACCCTGGAAAACATCGTCAAGGCCAAACTCAACAAACTCCGCGCCCGCTACAAGGCCGCGACTGGAAAACAATTCGACTTCGACCCCGGCATCGTCCAGGCGGTACTGGCCAAGTGCAGTTCGGCGGGGGTGCGGGATATCGAAAATGTATTGATGAACGAAGTGGCGGGGAAGTTGGCGGAGTGGGTGTTGGAGTGAAAAAAGACGAGCCTACGCCCTTAAGTCTGTGGGGGGTTAGTAAAAGTCAACACGCTCCTTTGCGTACTTACTCTCAGGTTGCTTGATTATTTCTGCCCCATTGAAGACGGGTAAAAGCCATGACTTATATCGTATTGCACAACTCAGACTCCCAAGGCGAACGCGCGCCGAAACTATTTCACGGAACGGCTGCAATATTAGTCAATGTTCAGTTCGTTAATAATCGTATATCACCGGTGACATTCAACCAATTGCGAGCCATCACCATGCTCCATCCAGGTCCCAACACTATTTTCTGGATGGGGCATGGGAACGAAGGGATAGCCCAACCTCTAACAAAAGGCCATCCGCTGACGAGCGCACCCGCCAAAAGAGTTCACTCGCAAGATCTGGTGGACGCTTTATGCCTATTGAACCCCGATAAAATATATTTTCTTACCTGCATGGCCCTACGCTGGGTAGAACGCGAGTATCAAAGATTTTATTCATCGATGTCATTTCTTCCCCGGCGTGTGAAAATATTCGGCGCACGAGTAAAACTACTCGGAGGAGCATTAAAGCCAACCATAGACAACATAATTGCAGGCGTTCAGAATCCATCTGGGGCATTTGGTCAGGGCCAGATATTCGAGGAGCTCGAAATTTATGGAGAGACGTTTATAGAGTGGCAGCAACGAACAAAGCCTCTGACCAGTGTCAGCGGGTTTAATGAATCACCTATTTAACAGTCGTCAAGATGGAACTAAGCCATGGCTATTGCCAGAAAAAGGGATGGATTTATTTTTGTGTAAGTTAGATAAATAAATTCGTCTCCTTTTCTAACTTTCGCACGGATCTGTGCGGGAGCGGTGGGCGACTACCGTCTCTACCACGATCATTTTTTGCTTAAGCTCTCATGCTTGAGTCTTGATTAGTATCAGTTGCAGGGTATTTGAAATGCAGAACCTTCTAGCCTTACGCTCTCCTAAAGAATTTATGAAAATATACTCTCCTATCAGGGAGGCTATAGTCATGGCTACAAAGAATAAACATGCATTATTGCCGAGAAAATTATTGGATGGTCGCTCAAAGGTCGCCAGGATAATAGACAAAAATCATCTGGAGACTAATGGGGTGTTTGATCCTAAAAAGATTGTTGTGTTCGATAATAGGCAGAGTGGATATCGTTTCAGTGGTGGCCGGTCGAAGAGCTTCAAGCCTATAGATCGGCTTATTGAAGAGTCAGGCGTATCACTGAGTTACGCGCAGCCAGGAACTTACGTTGCCCACAGAGGGAACAATGGACTGTTCTCAACGTTGACATCAGAAAGGGCGTTTTACAGAAAGCCAGAAATCTACGAGCAGCTATTAAGCGGAGATTTAAATCAAGTTCAGGAATATTTTTATTTCGAGGGGCTAATGAGTGGGAAGTATATCATACAGCATGATATCAGCAGCCCAATTCCCTATATAGATCTTGAAGATATGGTGACTAGGGAAGCTGTATTTAGTATGAACAGAGAGCCCGTTGGCGAGCTTCTGAGGCTCTACAAGGACTTCGGGATCCATGACTTACCTCACCCTGATGATCTTGATGGCCTGATCGATTTCTTCGTACACGGTGATACATATGATTTCAGTCAAGCATTTGGAAATGCTGTGCTCGAAACATCCACAGGCATTCAGTTTAGTTCTGCTCGCGCAAAAGTTGCGCCTGTGCAGCAGTATTTCAGTGGTGCAGGAAATATGGTATTGCCCAATTCACTGTTTGGGCATATTCCTTATGGGGGAGTCTACTATGAACTAAAAGGGACAGAAGTCATAAAATATACTGGTTCCGATAAGTCAACCTTTGCAAAATTGAAGTGAACAACATATTTTTGGTTGGGCGAATTTTTCAGCAGGCTCCTGTATGCACGGGCAGAAAGGGGGAAATAGTTCCTATTAGACACTGCCATGACACAACCTACTGATCGAGGCTCTGATGACCCGCCCCACCGACACATCAACCAGCCTTTCCCTCACCGCCACGGCGCTGGCCGATCTCTACCCGGAGCACCTGTCCGGCGAGGAAGCCTTGAACGACCTCGGCAGCCTGACGCTGCACGGCTACAGCGCCACGGCCCTGACGCTGGCCGATGCGGTGGCTTCGCACCTGACCGCCACCCTGCATAACGACGATTTGCTGCGGCCGATCGATGCGCTCTGTGCGGAGATCCGTCAGCTGCCGGGCGATGCCACCGCGGAGCGCTATAACCTGCTGCTGCGGCCCTGGTTGTGGTGGCTGACCCTGGCCAGCAATAACCGGGTGTTCCAGAA
>JAKLLR010000005.1 GCA_022014175.1 Gammaproteobacteria bacterium
CTAATGCCAACTATGAGGTCAAGCGGCTCGGTAATGCCATTGAGAGCGGTGCCCCCTTCAATACCTATCTCTGCAAGGATGGCAAGTACATCTACATTCACGGCGTGCTGGATGCCCACTGGCAGGTGATCTGCCGGATCATGGGGCGGGAGGAGCTGATTGATGATCCCCGTACCGCGACCATGCACGCCCGCCCGGAAAACATCGATTTTGTGGATGAGGTAGTGGGCGCCTGGACCGCGACCCTGAATGTGGAGGAGGCCTGGAAGCTGCTAGAAACGGGTGGTGTTGCGGCGGGTCCGGTGATGGATTTTCCGGAGATCATCGACTTTCCCCACTATCGGGAGCGGGATTCGGTGGTGGAGATCGAACACCCTAATCACGGCCGCCTCACGACCTATGGCGTTGGTACCAAGTACTCCCGTACACCGGCCTCGATCAAAGGCCCCGCCCCGGGTCTGGGTGAGCACAACCGGGCGGTTTACTGCGAAGAGTTGGGTCTGAGTGAGGAGCGTCTGGCTGAGCTGAAGGAAGCGGGGGTCGTTTGACTCTGGTAGGGGAGGGTCAGGCAAAACGGGTTAGTAATCTGTCCAGCTCATTGGCAAAAGTCTGCCGGTCGGTCTGGTTCAGCCGCGGCGGGCCGCCACGTATATCCACCCCGCTGGAGCGCATGCTCTCCATAAAATCCCGCATGTTGAGTCGTTCGCCGATGCTGTCCACTGAATAGCGCTCGCCGCGAGGAGTGAGGGCGTGCCCCCCCTTTTCGAGGATCTCCGCTGCCAGCGGGATGTCGGCGGTGATAATCAGGTGTCCGGCTTCACACCGTCTGACGATCTCGTTATCAGCGGCGTCAAAACCCGATGCCACTTTGATTGATTTGATGAACGGCGACGGCTTAACCCGCATCAGCTGATTGGCGACAAAAGTGGTCTCCACCCGGGTTCTGTCCGCAGCCCTGAATAAAATCTCCCTGATTACAACCGGGCAAGCGTCTGCATCGACCCAGATTTTCATGAAACTGTCCGTGGGGAGGGATTTTCCCGGATCCCAGTGGTGCTCTGCTGTTGTGCGGTGGTGTAAACGGTTTTGTTCGCGGGTTATGGCTGTTAAACGGTGGCTTTGTATACTGTCTATTTCGAATTAATTTTATATTATAAAATAAATAGTTATGTTGTTTTGGTAATGTATTACATGAGTTTTTTAGTCGGACTGAAAGAGCACGGCTGTGGCGCCCCCCGGCGGTTGCTCAGGATGCCGGGGTGGATTGTGGCCGCCTCGAAGGTTGTCGTAATAGCGTTGCTCCGTATCCCACCGGAGCTAACCTGTGGTCAGGCGGTAAAATGGTACACCTCGGCCACGGTCAGTTCGCCCGGTTGGCCAGAAAGATTATGGAGGCGGGCTGCTCACTCTCCGGGTCCAGCGGTTCGATGACCTCCTTGAGCTGAAAATCGTGCGCCCCGAATAGCTGAACCCAGCTCCCGAGGGTACGAAAGTACCAAGGTGGCGGGTCCTTAAAGCCCTCTCCACAGCCGCTCCAGGAACCGGGTCGCCAGCCATCCCGGTAGGGTAGATCGCCACACGCCATCAGCGGGTGGAGGGTCTGCACCAGGAACACGCCCCCTGGATTCAATAACCTGTGCATCGCGTTAAACACGTTTGTCACCGAGTCTTCACCGATCAGGGAAAAATTGCACACGGCCAGATCTAGGTGGGTGGTTTCCAGACCTTCCGCCAGACTCTCATAGGTGAGCTGCTGAAATCTGCCAGGTCCGCTGGACCGGGCCGTTTCAACCAGCTCAGCAATAGCGTCAATGCCGGTTACCGCTACTCCGGTAGCGGCAAGACGATGGGCCAACCAGCCCTCGCCACAGCCGATATCCAGTACAGTTGTCGGGTGCTGGTTGAGGACCGCATCCACAATCGCCTGGTTGGTCACCCGAAGGCGACTACCGATCCGCCCCTGGCGTATCGCGGTCGTCCAGCTTCGAGCGTTGGAGGTCCAGGATTCGATGATCTGACTGTCGTTATCCGTGTTCAAGCGACCAAGTAGCCTCGACTTGATTGGTACGGGTCCTGTTGATTATGGCCCAGATTGAAGTTGAATTTCTCTGGTGTCACAACTGCAAAATAGTGATGCGGCGTAACCCATCGTCCGGAAACACGGGGCCGGGTTGTCTGCGGCTGCCCGATCAAAAGTAGAGGTAGTCCTTGGGGCGACCCCAGAGATTATTGATGGTGTCAGATATCGCCACGGTCGATGGACTGGGGATTGATGGGTGAGGAGGTCCATCTTCTCCGAACTGCTGCGGCCGAGCCGTTTTGAGGCGATTTTGTTTCTCAGATTAGTGGTCTTGCCTGGCCCGCAGGGCCATGTCGTCCGAGACATGGTTGACTACCCCGGTGCGGGAGGGGTGGCAGATCAGCTCGTCCCGTTCTCCGGCTGGGGCTTACCCATTGTTTAGCTTGATCTGTGTATCTGCAATGGTTGGCGGATGGCGGCCGGGTCCCCACCGCAGGTGTCAGAGTGTATCCGGGTAACCATACACGACCTGCTCCTCATGGTCGCATGTCGGGGATGACCACCGCCCGCTCCTTTTGGCCGAGGTTGGAAGGGTCCACCATACCCTCAATTTCCGGGCCATTGAAATAGGTGCTGTGGCCACCGAAAATGGATGCATGGTCGCGTTTGAAATTGACCCCGGTCGCCCAGTCTCCCCAGATGGCGAAGCCCCCGGGGTAGTCGAGGGGGTGAAGGCGGTAGGCGTGGGAAAACCATTTATAGAGATCGCCCTCTCTGTCGTAGGCATCGGCCATGTAGCCCATCCAGAATTCGGTATCCAGATATAGCACCTTGCGGGAGTAGGGGTGCTCCTCCGGTGGCGTGATCTCTACCACGTAGACCTCGCGTGGCTCCCAGTCGTCCACCGGGTTCCAGTGGGGTGGATTGGCCAGGTCAAGCCTGGGGTAGCGATCCGTAAGTTCCCTGGCCTCTGGAACCCAGATCGGCTCTTTGCTCCTGCCCACAGCGAGGATGGTTTTTTTGCCCAGAAGCTTGATCTGGGGATACCACGTGGGGTCGGCACGGAAAATATTGCCGTCATCGGTCAGGTAGTCCAGGCTGCCAATCGGAGCAAACCAGGAGGCTCCGGAGACCCGGCGGGTGCGGCGAACCTTGGCGGCATATGCCCAGGTGTCGTTAAAGGCACCGGTGTCGTAGTGGATTGCGTAGGCACCGTCACCCTGTTTATCTTTGGGGCCAAGCCAACGGGTAATATTGCGCTCTGCAATGGTACCGTCACCGATGATTGGCGCCACCCCGGGGCCGTATCGCCCCTTGGCGTAAACCACCTGGTAGGTGTAGGTTTCGGTGCGATGGAGACCCGCCTTGCGATCCACCATCATAAAGGCGTACTCCAGCCAGTTCTGGCTGTTGCCTTTGTGCAGCGCGTACTGGAAATTCCACATGATTTTGAGTCCCGCATCCGGGTCCTGCTCATCAATGTTGGGGAAGGGCTCTCCGACCTCCCAGCCGACGACTCGTCTGGTGGCTGGGTCCAGGGTGACTTTGCCGATGTTAGCTTCGCTGGCGGCGTCCAGATAGGGGTTCCGGGGCCAGGGCTCGGCGTGGGCCAGTTCGATTTTGAGGTTGTAGTCCCGCACTTGCATCACTACAGAGTCGAGCAACAGGTCGCTGATTTGGTGACCGTCAAAAGTGGCGTCGAGTAGCTGGTCGATGTTCGAGGTGTCGATGACCGTGCCGGCACAGAGGATTTGTCCTCCACACTCTGGCTCTTCAGCCAGCAGCCTCAGCGGGCTCGACAACAGAAGCGTTGCCAGAATCGTGATGCCCATGGAGTGCCCCGCGATCTGATAGTGCCTCCGGGGCGGATCGAGCTGTTTCATTTTTTTCTCCCCTGTATTGGGGCCGGTGCGAGATGGTGGCCTGACCCCTGATTATTATGCGGGGATACCCTAGCAGGCTTTGACTCGTCCCACCACTGTTGAAGCATGGTCCCGCCTTTGGCCCCAAGCCATCAGTGGATGGTGTGTCATCCTACAGGCAGACCCTACTACCGTAGCGCCGCTACAATGGCGAGAAGATCACTACAGAGGAGCAGCATAATGGGGATGAAACTCTGGTGCCAGTTGCCGGCAGCCATTGATATTTCGGAGGGGCCTGCAGAAGAGGGCTATGGCGGTACCCTCTCTCGACTATTCCAGCGGGTCGCCCGTGCCGATACACAAATTGATGTCAAACCTGCGGTGGGCGCGATTACGCCCGATCTGCTTGAGTATCCGGGATTGCGACACCTGAACGATGGCCAGATTATCCGCAGTGGCCTGGGCGCCGGGCAAGGCGGTTACGACGCGTTAGTAGTGACCTGTTTCTTTGACCCCGGACTGGAGGCATCAAAACAGTTGCTGGCCATTCCGGTGGTGGGTATCTGCCAGTCGACTCTACTGCTGGCCAGCACCATGGGGCGGCGTTTCGCGATTATTACCTCGGACCCCACCTACATTGGTGAGGTTGATGACAATATCGACCGCTACCACCTGCGTGATCAGGTAATCTCTCAACATCCCGTACGCACCATTACCCTGAGCTCCGAGCGGTTTTTCGGCTGCCTTGGCGGTGACTATGATGCGGCAGTGGAGAGCTTTACGGCGGTCGCAAAGGGGGCGATTGCGGATGGTGCGGAGGTGCTGATCGCGGGCTGTGGTCTGCTCTCACCGATGCTGACCGACCGGGGGGTGACCGAGATCGACGGCATACCGCTGATTGATCCCCTGGTGGCCGGGGTAAAGATGGCGGAATCTCTGGTCGATATGCAGCGCGCTGGCTTGCCTGTCATTAGCCGGGCCGGGCGGTTTCAGGGCACGCCTGCCGAGGCGGTCGAACGGGCGCTGGCCCAGATGGATGGCTGAGCTGGTCATGTTCCCGGGGCTGGCTGATCGAGTGTTGCTAAAGGTCAGGTGAGGAACTCATCCAGGTGCTGTAACAGCGCTTTGGGCTGCTCTTCCGCAATCCAGTGACCGCATTCAGGGATTACCGCACCCTTCACATGATCTGCCAGCTGCTCCATACAACTCTGGACGTAGGGTCCGAGGCTGCTATCGCCGCCCAGGGCGAGCACCGGCATCTGTAGTCTGGTACGGGCGAAATTGCGGTTATCCTCCGCATCCTGAAACAGGGCGCGGTAGTACTCCAGCCCGGCCCGCAGCGCGCCGGGGGCGGCATAACAGCGGACATATTCGTCAATGTCAGCCTCGGTGATTGCGGCGGGGTTGTATGCCACATTTTTGAAAAACCAGCTGATGTAAGCTCGCTCCCGACCGCCGATCAGGAACTCCGGAACATCCCGGGCCAGATGGAATGTGAGATGCCATAGAGTCCGTTCAGCGGTAGGCGCCATCGCCTGTTCAAGGCCGAATCCCGGTAGCACGATATCCAGCACCGCCAGCCGTTCGACCCACTCAGGCCGTTGGGCTGCCAGGGCATAGGCCACTGCCCCGCCCCAGTCGTGGCCGACGAGTTGAATCCGTTTGCAATCCAGCTGCTCCAGTAGCTGGATCACGTCCAGAGCCACGGTTTTCTTGTCATATCCACCGGTCGGGCGGGATGAGTCTCCCAGGCCCCTTAGATCCGGCGCAATCACTCGAAAATTTCTGGCCAGTTCGGGGATTAGCCGGTGCCACTCGTGCCAGGTCTGGGGCCAGCCATGCAGAAGCACCAGGGTTTTGTCGCTCTCGCCGGCAACGACGTAGTGGAGCCGGACCTCACCAAGGTTGGCCGTATGGTGCTGTAATTTAGTCACTGGGCAAGCTGCTCCGGGTTTGCAGATTGATTGGGGCCGACGGCGTACTCCCGGGCACCAGACGGAAGATGCGGCTGGCCCCTTCGACATTCTCCTGGGTGGCGTAAGAGCTCCAGACCTCTCCGGTGTCCGGATCCACCGGTAGTGCCCGCATGACAGTTTCAGAGCCGGGTAGCGGATAGACGGTGAACTGCTTCTGCGGCACGTCAAAACGGTAGACCGAATCGCTGTTGCCGCCTGAGACCCAGATCCGGTTGCGGCGATGATCCCAGCTCAGGGTGTAGGGCGCCGCGGCTCGGTCCGGCAGGTCATAGCGAGCCAGTTCGCGGCCGGCCACCGCATCGAACTCCAGCAATGGACCGCTGCCGTAGAGGGGGGTCCAGATTACATCCCGGTTGTCGATGGCAACCCGCCGGGGGCCGCTACCCCGCTCCAGTTGGACTACGCGGGTGAGTTTGCCGGCTTCGGTATCGAACTCCACCAGTCGATTGGTACCGAGCTGGGTGATCCAGAGGTGTCTGCGGTCCGAGCGCAGGGCGAGGCCGTAGGACTGGGTGTAAAAGGCGGAATCTCCTTCGTTCTGGGGCAGGGGAAACTCTTCGATTTTGCCAGTCACAGGATCGAGGCTGGCGATTCGATTCAGGCCAATCAGATTGGTCCAGAGTCGGCCCTGGTTGTCGAAGCCGATCTCCCCCCGGGCGTTCAGACTCAGGGAGTGGATCGCGGAGAAGTCGCTGAACCCCTCGAACAGGGTCCATGCCTCTGTGGTCGGATTAAAGCGGGCAATGGCGTTGACAAATTGCAGGGTCACCCAGATGTTGCCCGCGCTATCCGGCACCAGGGTGTGGATGCCCGAGTGGGGCAGCGGTGGCTCAATGGCTCTCTGTTCGCCGGAGCGGGGGTCGATTCGTACCAGTTTGTTGTGGTGGGCTTCTGCGCCCCAGCCGTAGGTGAGCCCCCCGGGGCCTTTTGCCACAGCGACATCATGAATCAGCCCCTTGGGTTGCCAGGGCATATCATATTCATAAACAGCGGCGCCGCTGGTGGCTAGCGGGGCCCCGTAGTCGTAGTTATCCAGATGGGTGAAGTCTGTGGGCAGGTTCTGGGCCACAAAGGGCGCGATGATCGCTTCATCATCTGCTGCAAACATGCTGGCAGCGGGGTACTCCGGCATCATCCGGTCGAGCTGGTCCGTGGGGGTGAAATAGCTGGCGAAGATATAGGCCATGTAGCGCATGGTGCCGCCCCAGAAGGCCTGGCGGTGCTCCACGGGAGTCTGCGCCATGGTGCTGCTGATACCCCGAATTTTAGGGGAGGGAAACTGGTGGCAGGCCACACAGAGTTTCACCGTGACCCGCTTGCCGGTGCTGTCGGGGATGGCCGCCAGCCAGGCTGACGGCGGTGCGCCCTCAGCGTGATTGCCTGTGCCCCGGGCCGTGATTTCGAGGGTGGGGCCGGCCTCTGGCGACAGAATCAGATCGGTGCTCATCAGCTCGTAACCGGGCTTCCTGATCCGGGTATCTACAGCGGTCAGATCGAACTGGCCCAGGTCGACGCTGCTGAATTGGCCAGTCTCGTCGCTGTAGAGGGTAACGCTGCTGGCGGGCAGCCCCGGGCCACTCAAGATCACCAGAGCGCCAGCGACCGGGCGATCCTGAAGGTCGACAATTTGACCCGATAGACTCAATGCCTGGGTCTGGGCGGAAAACGCCAGCAAACAGGCGAGTGACAGGAGCCGTGAACGGGGCTGTTTTGTGCCTTTTCGATTCATTTTTAGCTCTCCTTTTCGGTCCCGGGTCGGTTGATCGGGTTCAGTGAAGCTGGGCCGCCTTTTTCTGCAGTTCGATGATTTTCTGTTGCATGGCAGGGGCATCTTCCGCAGCGGGTGCGGTCTGCAGGTAGGCTGTCAGGTCATTAAGTGCGCTGTTGAAGCACTCCAGTTTCTCGAAAATCAGCCCTCGGTTGCGGATCTCAAGGGGTTGCCCCGGGTCGATGGCCAGTGAGGCTTCGGTGTGAGTCAGGGCCTTTTCCAGCGCCCCGGCCTGTAACAGGATAGCCCCCAGGTTGCGGAGCATGCGGGTCAAAATCTCTTCGATACTTGCCGGTGCCAGCAGCCTTGCCAGACCGGGGGCGTTGAGACCCCGCAGGGCTGGATTATGCTTCAGTTCAGCAGCCAGGGTGGCGTCATCCAGTTGGCTGCCATGGGCGAAGGCGTCGATGATGGCGGTTTGCCCATCCAGATTAGCGCGTACCAGAAAATGGCCGGGGAAGGAGACCCCTTCCAGATCGAGTCCCGCCAGACGCCCTGTTTCGATATAGATCACCGAGAGGCTGATGGGGATGCCGGTACGTTCATCCAGCACCCGATTGAGATAGCTGTTGTCGGTGTCGTAGTAGTTGTCTGAGTTCGGCGCCAGGCCGAATTCGTGAAACAGCACATGGTTCAGCTGCTGCAGCCGCGCCCTGGCGCCACTGGTTTTGGCGCAGCGGCGGTTAACGGTTTCAGCCAGAATCTGAAGTTGATCCAGATAGGCCTCCACCGGCAGATCCGGGTACTCCAGTCGGGCAATCTGTAGCGCACCCCGGGCGAGGCTCAGGGGCGCCTCTGGTTGACCGACGATCTTGCGGAGCTGATCGCAGGGGTTGTTCGACATAATCATTCTCCCTCAACTGCTTATGATCGGTCTCCTACGGGGTGGTGGCAAGTCAGTTCTGGTCGCTGCCCCTGTGGTCGGGTTGCAGGCGCTCTACCCAGAGCAGAGTGGCGCCCGCCACCGCGGTCGGCATGGCGAGCAGGTTGATCACCGGGACCAGACTCAGCAGCAGCGTGGCGGCACCAAAGCCAAACAGACTCAGGGGCGTCTGCCGATGCCGTCTGCGCTGCTGACGGAAATCAAGGCGGTGATTGGCCATGGGGTAGTCGAGATACTCCAGCCCCATCATCCAGGCGTTAAACCCCAGCCAGAGCGGTGCCGCGAAGAGATTGACCAGGGGAATGAGAGTAAGCAACAGCAGTAACAGAGCCCTGCTGGCAAAGTAGAGTAGCTTGCGCAGCTCATTAAGGATATCGGGGCCGAAATTGCGTAGCAGAGTGCGCCAGTCACTGTTATCCGGCGGCTTTTGCCCGGTCAGCTCCAGTTCGACCCGCTCTGCCAGCAGGCCGTTGAAGGGGGCTCCGATCAGATTGGCCAGGAGAGTAAACGTGTAGGTGGTGATGAGCAGCGCCACCAGCCCGAACAGAATCCAGATCACCAGATCAAACCACTGTAGCCACTCGGGCAAATAGTCGAGCATGCCACTGGTCAGCGTCAGGGCTTTGCGGCCAATGAACCAGCCGACGCCAAGGTAGATCACCAGATTTATGGTTACAGGCAGAATCACATAAAGGCGGATGCCGGGGCGCATCAGCAGGCCCATACCCCGGAAGAGGCAGGTCGCTGCGGCCAGGGGTCTGTCCCTCTTCAAAGAGGCGACTGCAGGTGCCCGCCGTCAACCGGAATTACGCTGCCAGTCATATGGCGGGAGGCATCAGAGGCCAGCAGCAGCAGAGGGCCGTCCAGATCCTCGAGTTCGCCAAAGCGCTGACTCGGAATGCGTTTGCGGCAGGCCTCCCCGGCCCGGCTGGCAATGAAATCGTGGGTCATTTCGCTCTCGACGTAACCCGGGGCCAGGGCATTGACCCGGATGTTGTGCTCCGCAAGCTCGACCGCGAGTGATCGGGTGAGGTGAATCAGTCCCGCTTTTGAGGTGTTGTAGGGGCTGATCTGCCCGCCGACGCGGAGGCCCAGAATAGAGGCGATGTTGATAATGCTGCCGCCGTTGCCTAGCCTGACCATCGCCCGGGCTGCGGCGGTACTGGTGAGCCAGGGGCCTTTCAGGTTGGTGTCCAGCACCTGGTCCCACTGCTCTTCTGTGACGTCCAGGGCGTGAGCCTGCACCGTCGTGCCCGCACTGTTGATCAAAATATCGATCCGGCCCCAGTGAGCGACAAGATCGGCGATGGCCTGTTCCGTTGCGGTCTGGTCCCGTACATCGAACGGCAGGCAGAGTACTGAGTCATCGTTCGCATCTATCCGGGCGGCGGAGTGTTGCAGCTTTTCCGGATCGCGAGCTGCGATGGCAACTCTGGCACCGGCCCGGTGAAGGGTCTGGACGAAATGTCGTCCCAATCCGCTGGAGCCGCCAGTGACTAAGGCAACCCGGCCGTCGAGTCGCCATGGGTGTCCAAAAGATTGGGGCATAAAATTAAACCGTATAATCCATATAAATCAATAGTTTATGTTTTCTATTGAAAGTATTTTCTCGGCTTGAATTCGTCCCGTTTTCGCTAGAGGCTCTATTCGCCGCTGCCGCCGAACGGCCACATCCGACGGAAGAAGCCCTCCTGCTCCTCCTGCCGTTCTCGAACGCTCTCGCGGCGCTGTTTTTCAGCTTTCTGCTGCTTCTTGTCTCTCTGTTTGTCGCTATGGATTTCGTCCTCATCAAGGCCGATGTTGCCTTTGGCTCTGTCGACCTGTTGGTCAATCAGCTCAGACAGGCTGGCCGGATCCTCGGAGTCATAGTCGTTTCCATGGTCACCGCCGCGCTCTGAATTGGCAGCGCCCTGTTCGGAGCGTCGTTCGGCGGCCCGTTCCTGGCCCAGGGTTGATCCCTCCACTGACTGCTTGTTGCTCTGTGCGGGCATGCCGTCCGGCTTTGCGGCCAGCAACGGGGTGCCCAGAAACAGGCCAAGGGTGAGGCCAGTGATCAGGGCAATATTGTGTGTGCGTGGGGCCATGGGCAGAGTCTCCGCAGTCAATGAGTGCAATTCTTTAGGATGTTAACACGCAGCGAAACCGCCTTGAGAAGCCCCTGGCTTTGCTAGAATCGCTTTCCTTACACAAAGGGGCAGTTCGACTGGCTGCCAAAACAACAGGGAGATTCAGCATGGTGGAGATTCGCAGAGTAGCGGTGCTTGGAGCAGGCACCATGGGCAGCGGTATTGCGGCGCAGCTGGCCAATGCGGGTTATCCGGTTCTGTTGCTGGATATGACCCGGGAGATCGCGGAGTCTGCCCGGCAGGCCCTGCTGAGCCGTCGGCCCGCGCCACTGATGAGCCCGGAGGCTGTGGATCTGATTGAGATTGGCGATTTTGAGGCCGACCTGAGACGACTCTCGGAGTGCGACTGGATCATTGAGGTGGTGGTGGAGCGGCTTGATATCAAGCACGCCCTGTTCCGTAAGATCGAGGCGGTTCGTCGTCCCGATACGCTGATCAGCTCCAATACCTCCGGGATTCCTCTGGCGGAGATGGTGGCCGGGATGCCCGAAAGCTTTGCCAGCCATTTTTTGATCACCCATTTTTTCAATCCGCCTCGTTATATGGGGCTGCTGGAGCTGGTCGCTGGGCCAGAGACACTGCCTGAGGCGACGGCGGTCCTGGCCAGATTCTGTGAGGTGGCGCTGGGCAAGGAGGTGGTGCGGGCAAAGGATACCCCCGGATTTATCGGCAACCGTATCGGCGTCGCTATGCTTATGGTGGGGCTGCACAAGGCGCTGGAGCTTGGCCTCACCCCGGAGGAGGCGGATGCGGTCGCTGGTCGGCCCATGGGCTTTCCGGGAACCGGCATCTTTGGTCTGTTCGATCTGATCGGCATTGATGTGATCGACCTGATCTGCAGTAACCTCAAGCAGCAGCTGGCCGGAGATGATCCGATTCGGCCCTATCTGGAGATGCCGGTGGCGCTGCAGCAGATGCTGGAGCAGGGGCTCACCGGTCGCAAGGGGCCAGGGGGGTTCTACCGGCAGCGGAAGGTGGATGGCAAGAAGGTCCGCGAGACCTATGACCTCGCAACTGGAGAGTACCGGCCATTTACCCCCGCCGAACTGGCGTCGGCCAGCAGTCATCGGCTGGATGAGCTACTCGCCCAGAATGATCGGGGAGGCCGTTATGCCGCTGCGGTGTTGTCTGCAACCCTGGGCTACAGTGCCTGGCTGCTGCCAGAAATTGCGGATGATATTCGGGCCATCGACACGGCCATGCGTGAGGGCTACTCCTGGAGATGGGGGCCGTTCGAATTGATCGACCGGATCGGTGCGGGGAGCCTGGTCGAGCGCCTGGGTCGGGATGGGCAGCCGGTGCCGGAGCTGCTGGCTCGGGTTGCTTCAGTCGGCGGCTCTTTCTACCGTGGCGGTCAACTGAGTGAGCCGGAGTTCTTTCAGCTCGACGGACGTTACCAGCCCGTGCCGCTTTCAGCGGAGGCGTGGAGTCTGGCCGAGGTCAAGCGGACTGCCCCCAGGCTGTTTGGTAACGAATCCGCCACCCTGTGGGACATTGGGGACGGGGTCGCCTGTCTGGAGTTCCACTCGAAGATGAATGCCCTGGACGACAAGATCGCGGAGATGTTCGTTCGCACCCGGGGTGCGGTTGAACGCGGATTTCAGGCTCTGGTGATCGGCAATGACGGCCCCAACTTTTCGGTTGGTGCCAACATCAAATTCATCGTCGATCACGCGCTTGCCGAGGATTACGACAGCATCAGGAGCTTTATCGGCAGCCTGCAGTCGGGCCTGATGGGGCTGAAGTACGCCCCTTTCCCAGTGGTGGGCGCACCTCTGGGCATGGCCCTGGGTGGCGGTTGCGAAGTGGTGTTGCACTGTAACGAGGTGCAGGCCCATGCGGAGTTCAGGGGGGGGCTGGTGGAGCTGCGGGTCGGCCTGATCCCGGGCGGCGGCGGGTGCAAGGAGATGCTGCTGCGTCGTTACCGGGAGCTGGGCCCGGAGCGGGCTGAAGAGGCCATAGCCGGTGCCTTCGATGTGATAGCCACCGGGGCGACCTCCAGCTCTGCTGCCGGGGCGCGGGGGTTGAAAATTCTGGGCGAGGGTGATGGTATCAGCATGAATCGCCGACGGGTTCTGGCTGATGCCAAAGCGCGGGCGCTGGCGATGGTCGACGGCTATCAGCCTGGCGACGAGGCGGTACTGCAGCTGCCGGGGCGAAACGGTATGCCGGCGATTGAAGCCCGTATTCAGGAAGCTATCGAACAGGGGCGGATGAGCGACTACGATGGCCGGGTTGCCTGCGGTCTTGGACGCATTCTGACCGGGGGCGACCGGAAAAGCCCGGGCCCGGTGACCGAGCGGCAGTTACTGGCTCTGGAGTTGGAGGTTATTATCGACCTGTTGCACAATAAAGAGACCAAGGCCCGCATCGAACACATGCTTAAAACCGGCAAGCCGTTGCGCAACTAGACTGGTTCGGTGGGCATCTGTGGGCAGTTTAATGATTACCCGGAGCCCTGTTAAACCGTCGGCGAGTTCGTTGGTCAGGTTGGCCGCGAGCCGGGGCTTTTGTGGCGTAGAAGATAGAGAGCGGTAATGACTGAAGCCATCGAACGGGATGTGATGGAATTTGATGTGGTGATCGTCGGGGCCGGCCCTGCCGGGCTCGCTTGTGCGATCCGCTGCAAACAGCAGAATCCTGAGTTGATGGTCTGCGTGCTGGAGAAGGGCTCCGAAGTGGGCGCCCAGGTGTTGTCAGGGGCGGTCATTGAGCCCAGTGGCCTGGATCTGCTGTTCCCGGACTGGCGGGATGATCCCCCCGCGATCTGTGTGCCCGCGGTTAAGGACGAATTCTCCCTGCTGACCGCTAAGTGGAAGCTACGGCTCTTCACGCCGCCGCAGATGAATAACCATGGCAATTACATCGTCTCTCTTGGTGGTTTGTGTGCCTGGCTGGCATCCAGGGCCGAAGACCTGGGAGTCGAGATCTACCCCGGTTTTGCGGCTGCTGAAGTCTTGTTGGACGAGTCCGGCGAGCGGGTCATCGGTATTCGCACCGGCGATATGGGTGTGGATGCCGCCGGTCTGCCTAAGGATGGGTACACTCCGGGCATCGACATTCACGCCAGGGTCACGGTGCTGGCGGAGGGGTGTCGGGGTAGCTTGAGCAAGCAGCTGATCAGCCGCTTCAAGCTGGATGAGGGTTGCGAGCCCCAGACCTACGGTATTGGTATCAAGGAGCTCTGGCAGTTGCCAGAGGGGCGGGTCACCCCGGGTTTGATCCAGCACTCGGTGGGCTGGCCCCTCGACAGTCGAACCTACGGCGGTAGCTTCCTCTACCATCTGGATCAGGATCGTGTGGCGGTTGGTTTTGTCACCGGGCTGGATTACAGCAACCCCTATCTTGAGCCCTATGAGGTGTTTCAGCAGTTCAAGAACCACCCTAAAATCAAGCCCCTGTTTGAGGGGGGTGAAATTATATCCAGTGGTGCCCGGGCGATTGTGGAGGGCGGGTTACAGTCCCTGCCGAAGCTTGAGCTGCCGGGGGCTCTGTTAATTGGCGACTCCGCGGGCATGGTCAACGTGCCTAAAATCAAAGGCACCCATATGGCTATGCACGCCGGGATCATGGCGGCGGATCGGTTGGCGACCAGCCAGGAGTCAACCGGCTGGGATGCGGCCTGGCGGAGTTCGCCCTGGGCCGATGAGTTGAAACAGGTCCGCAATATCCGGCCCGGATTTCGTCGCGGGCTCTGGTTGGGGCTGGTCAACGCAGGGATTGAGACCATCACCTTCGGTCGTCTGCCCTGGACCCTGGGCCATCACGCCGATCACTCATCCCTGAAACTTGCTGCCGAATCGGATAGACCCGAGTGGCCGAAACGGGATCTGCCGCCCCGGGATCGACTGGCAGGGGTCTATTTCGCGGCGACGGAGCACGACGAGAATCAGCCTGTCCATCTGCAGGTCTCGGACACCGATATCTGTATCACCCGCTGCCGCGAGGAGTACGGCAACCCCTGTACCCGGTTCTGCCCTGCCAATGTCTATGAAATGGTGGAGGAGCAGGGTGCCCATCGCCTGCAGATCAACTCTGGCAACTGTGTGCACTGCAAAACCTGTGATATCAAGGATCCCTATCAAATTATCAACTGGGTCACACCTGAAGGGGGTTCAGGCCCCAACTATCAGGGTTTGTGATCCGCTTTAGTGCCCGAATTTAACAAAAGAAGAGTTCGATTATGAAAGTACTGGTCTGTGTAAAACGGGTGGTGGACTACAACGTCCGCATACGAGTGAAGCCGGATGGCGGCGGCGTGGTGACGGACGGGGTCAAAATGGCCATGAATCCGTTTGATGAGATCGCGGTGGAAGAGGCTTTGCGGATGCGCGAAGCGGGCCATGTCAGCGAAGTGGTTGCAGTGACCATTGGCGATAAAAAGAGCCAGGAGCAGCTGCGCACCGCTCTAGCCATGGGGGCTGACAGGGCGATCTGGGTAGAGCATGAGGAGGCGATTCAGCCTCTTGGTGTGGCTCGAGTGCTGAAGGCATTGGCGGAGAGGGAGCAGCCGGGTCTGGTGCTGCTGGGCAAGCAGGCGATCGACGATGATTGTGGTCAGACCGCGCAGATGTTGGCGGCCCTGTGGCAGCGGCCTCAGGCGACCTACGCTTCTGAGGTGGTTATCAGCGGCGAAACAGTGCGGGTCACCCGGGAGGTGGATGCGGGACTGGAGGTGATTGATGTTGATCTGCCCGCAGTGATCAGCACTGATCTGCGTCTGAACGAGCCCCGCTACGTGAAGCTGCCGGACATTATGAAAGCGAAGCGCAAACCGATGGACAGTTACACCCTTCCGGACCTGGGGGTTGAATTACCGCCACTGGTGGAACGGCTCGAAACGACGCCGCCACCGGCTCGTACCGGGGGATTCAAAGTGGAGTCTGTGGAAGAGCTGGTTGCCACACTTAAAGAGAAGGGGTTGGTCTGATGAGTCGCCTACTGATTGTTGCTGAACATGGGGCAGGGAACCTCAACGCCAGTGTTGCCAAGACCCTCGCCTGTGCCCTGGAGCTGAAACCGGCCGAGCTTGATGTGGTGCTGTTTTCCGCCGATGGCGCCGAAGCCGCCTGCCAGCAGGCCGCGGCGCTAACCGGCGTGAGCCGGGTTCTGAGTGTGGCCCGACCGGAAAACGGCGCCCCCATGGGTGCGGTGCTGGCACCCCAGGTGGCGGCGATGGCGGCGGATTATGATTACGTGTTCGGGCCTTCAACCACCTTTGGCAAGGATCTGATGCCCAGCGTAGCGGCCCTGGCCGGGGTGCCGATGGTGACGGACATCATGGGGGTTGAGGATGGTCGTACCTTTGTGCGCCCGACCTATGCCGGCAACGCGGTTGACAAAGTCCGGGTGCCGGACGGCCTGGTCGTTGCCACGGTTCGGGCCGCCTCCTATAAAGCTGTGGGAGGAGGTGGTAGCGCACCGGTGGAGGCGTTGGAGCTCGACATTGAACTGCCGACCCACAGCCGTTTTGTGGAGATCCGCGCAGGTAGCTCAGATCGACCTGACCTGCAGAGCGCGACCAAGGTGGTTTCAGGCGGTCGTGGACTGGGCAGTGCCGAGAACTTTCAGGTGATCTACAGTCTGGCGGACAAGCTCGGTGCCGGGGTTGGCGCATCCCGTGCGGCGGTGGATTCGGGTTTTGTGCCGAACGAGATGCAGGTGGGCCAGACCGGTAAGATCATCGCGCCGGATCTCTACATTGCGGTTGGTATCTCTGGAGCGATCCAGCATCTGGCGGGTATCAAGGATGCGGGCACCATCGTTGCCATCAACAAAGATCCGGAAGCGCCCATTTTCGAGGTGGCTGACATCGGCCTGGTGGGTGATCTGTTCAAACTGCTGCCGGAGATTGAGGCGGCTCTGTAGCGCGCTGCCCCGGGTACTGAGAGTGACTGAACAGACGATCTGCCAGGATGTAGGGGATGGTGTCACCGTTATCGACCTGCAGCATCTGCGGTCGGGGATGGTCTCAAGTCATCTGCTGCAACAGGGGGATGCCCTGGCGCTGGTGGACGTTGGCACCCATTACTCGGTGCCACGCATTCTCGCTGCCCTTGCCCAGCGGGGACTCTCTCCCAGGCAGGTCAAATATGTCTGCGTAACTCATGTACATCTGGACCACGCTGGCGGTGCCGGTGAGCTGTTGCAGCACCTGCCTGAGGCACAGTTGGTGGTGCACCCGCGGGGTGCCCGCCATATGCTGGATCCAGCCAAACTCGTCGCCGGGGCGACTGCGGTATATGGTGAGGCAGAGATGGACCGGATCAATGGCGCTGTATTGCCGGTAGATGCTGCTCGGATTATCGAAGCTGTGGATGGGCTGGAACTGGATCTCGGCGGACGCCACCTGCGATTTTTCGATACCCCGGGTCACGCCCGCCACCACTATTCAATCTATGATGAAGGCAGCCGCGGCGTCTTTTCCGGAGACATTTTTGGCCTCTCCTATCGGGCGCTGGATGTCGATGGTCGGGCCTTCATCTTCCCCACCACCACTCCGGTTCAGTTCGATCCGGTTGCAGCCCATCGGTCGATTGATGAGATTGTTGCGCTTGCCCCCAAACGGGTGTTTCTGACCCATTTTGGGCCGGTCTCCGAAGTGCCGGGGCTCGCCGCCCAATTGCACAGGATGCTGGATGACTATGTCGTCCTGGCCCGGCAGTGCGTGGGTGGAGAGGGCGGGTCGGCGGAGTTGCCGGGGTTGCTCGCAACATATTTATTTGATGCGGCGCGGGGTCATGGCTGCGATCTGCCCGCTGATATATTGAAGGCGTTGCTGCAGCTCGACGTTGAGCTCAATGCTCAGGGTCTTGATTACTGGGCCAGCAGCAGTTCCTGATTTTTTCAGGTCTCGATGGCCTGGGTAAGAGCGTCGAGTTTCTCCTGCAAGGATCTGATTTCACTCCTCAGTTCGTCCAGTGGCGTTGAGTCTGACTGTAGTGGGGCCGCCATCTGACCGCCGGCTCCGACCAGACGAGCGACCAGTTCATCGTTCAGGGGTTGCTTCATTGTGGCCAGCAGGGCGGCATCGATTAGATCATGCTGATCCAGCTGCTTCATGAACTCGATGAGGTTCTCTTCCACGAACGCGACAAACTGCTGGGCAAATTTGCTACCGTAGAGTTGCACCACCTGTCTCAGCATGCTGATAGGCATGATGGAGTCGGCGGAAAAAGCCTCGTAATCGTTAATCACCTGCATCAACACGGTGCGGGTCAGGTCTTCACCGGTCTTGGCATCGACCACCGTAAAGTGCTGTTTTTTCTCAACCATTCGGCGGATATCCGCCACTGTGATGTAGCGACTCTCGCGGGTGTCGTAGAGTCGCCGGTTGGCGTACTTTTTGATGAGGCTTGATTCAGGCATGGCTGTTGTCTCTGTGGGGACTCCTGATGGCATCCTGCCAGCACCGCTCAGCTCGGATCAACCACTGTTTATTATGCCGGAATTTCTCGGCGTATCCCCCCGGATGATGGGGTTTTTTGAGCGGTCGGTATGCTATGATCCCGCCCCCTCCGGGGGGCTGATTTAGGAATCCCCGCGGTGACAGAACCGCCCTCGCTAGTCATGGAGCATACTGATAATGGCCAGTCATTCTGAACTCGCCAACGCCCTGCGTGTTTTGAGCATGGATGCCGTGCAGAGAGCCAACTCGGGGCACCCCGGTGCGCCAATGGGCATGGCAGACATTGCCGAAGTGCTCTGGAACGGTTTTCTCAAACACAACCCCGCTAATCCCCAGTGGCCGGACCGGGATCGGTTTGTCCTGTCCAACGGCCACGGTTCGATGCTGCTCTACAGCCTGCTGCATCTCACCGGTTATGACCTCTCCCTGGATGATCTAAAGGCTTTTCGTCAGCTACATTCGAAAACCCCGGGGCATCCGGAGTACGGTTGTGCAGCGGGCATTGAGACCACTACCGGCCCCCTGGGTCAGGGGCTGGCTAACGGGGTGGGGATGGCCATCGCCGAAAAATCCATGGCGGCCCGGTTTAACCAGCCAGGGCACGAGATTGTGGACCATCAGACCTGGGTTTTTGTGGGCGACGGTTGCCTGATGGAGGGTATCTCCCACGAGGCCTGCTCACTGGCCGGGACCCTGGGGCTGGGTAAGCTCAATGTGATTTATGACGACAATGGCATCTCTATCGATGGTGCTGTGGGGGGCTGGTTTACCGACGATACCCCGGCCCGTTTCCGGGCCTATGGCTGGCAGGTGATTGAGGCGGTGGACGGCCACGATGCGGATGCCATCGCTGCCGCGTTAGCCACCGCGAAAGCACAGACCGACCGACCGACTCTGATCTGTTGCCGCACCATCATCGGTAAGGGTTCACCCAACAAGGCGGGTAGCTCTGCGGTCCATGGTGCTGCTCTGGGTGATGATGAAGTGGCGGCTGTTCGCAGGCAGCTGGATTGGCACGCGCCACCGTTTGAGATTCCGCCGGCGATATCAGAGGGCTGGAGTGCGCGAGGCAACGGCGAGGCTGTTGAAGCCGACTGGCAGCAGAGGTTCGAGGCGTATCGCTCTTCCCATCCGAAGCAGGCGGCGGAATTCGAGCGTCTTGCCACTGGCGCGCTGCCAGCCGACTGGTCCAGCCGGGTTTCGGAGATTCTTGAGCAGGCTGCGGCGACTGATAAAGCGGTGGCCACCCGCCAGGCTTCCGGGGGTGCTATCGCCGCCTTCGCAGCGGTTTTGCCGGAGCTGTTTGGAGGCTCCGCCGACCTGGGTGAATCCAATAAAACGGAGTGGCCGGGGTTCCGCGCCCTGAGCGCCACCCAGCCCGATGGCAACTACCTGCATTACGGCGTCAGAGAATTTGGTATGTCAGCCATCATGAATGGCCTGGCACTGCATGGCGGGTTCATCCCCTTTGGCGGCACCTTCCTGGTCTTTTCCGATTACTCCCGCAATGCGATTCGTCTGGCTGCCCTGATGCGGCAGCGGGTGGTGCATGTACTGACCCATGACTCCATTGGTCTGGGTGAGGATGGTCCGACCCATCAGCCGGTGGAGCATGTCAGCAGTCTGCGGCTGATCCCTAATCTGTCGGTCTGGCGGCCCTGTGATCAGTTTGAAACCACGGTGGCCTGGCTCGATGCGCTTGAGCGGCAGGATGGTCCCACGGCGTTGATTCTCTCTCGTCAGAAGACTATTTCGCCACCCCGTCAGGCCTCGGATGTGGAGCGGATTCGCCGTGGCGGTTACATCTTTAGCGACTGTGTCGGTGAACCTCAGCTGCTGTTGCTGGCCACCGGCAGTGAAGTTGGCCCGACCCTTGAAGCTCAGCAGCAACTTACAGAAAAAAACGTTAGAGCGCGGGTGGTTTCGATGCCAAACCCCGGCCATTTCGAGATCCAGGATGAGAGTTATCGAGAGTCTGTATTACCGAGTGACGTGACAGCCCGGATCGCTATAGAGGCGGGCAGCAGGGCGTGCTGGTACCGCTATGTGGGGTTGAATGGTAAGGTTATCGGTATCGACACATTTGGTGAATCGGCGCCTGCTGAAGAGCTCTACGAACTGTTCGGAATTACCGCCGATCAGATTGTGAAAACAGCAGACAAACTGTTGGCATCTTGAGCCGCCAATCACTGCGACGGGGATAGAATTTTGCCGTATAAAATCGCTGTTACAGGGTTCGGGCGGATCGGGCGGGCCGTCGTGCGAGCGCTCTATGAGCTGGACCGGAGCGATGAATTCCAGGTGGTTGGAATCAATGATCTGGCCCCGGCGGAGACTCTGGCTCATCTGTTGAAATATGACTCCACCCACGGGATTTTCAGCCAGGATGTATCGCTCTCCGGAGAGAATCTACTCAAAATCGGGGGTGATGAGATCAGGCTTTTTGCGGAGAAGGATCCGGCGCAAATTCCCTGGGGTGAGTTAGGGGTCGATCTGCTGCTGGACTGCTCTGGCGCATTCCGTACCCGGGAGAAAGCATCCCGGCATCTTCAGAGCGGCGTGCCCCGGGTGCTGCTCTCAGCCCCGGCGGGTGACGAAGTGGATGCCACTGTGGTGTTCGGGGTCAACCAGCAAGTCCTGCGGCGGACGCATCAGATTGTCTCCAACGCCTCCTGCACCACCAACTGTCTGGCGGTGCTGCTGAAACCACTGGTGGCCACTATCGGCATCGAAAGTGGCTTGCTGCATACGGTACACGCTTACACCGGCGACCAGAATCTGGTGGATACAGCCCATAAGGACCTGCATCGAGCCCGGGCAGCCGGGGTCTCCATGATCCCGACCAAAACCGGCGCTACCGATGCCGTGGGCCTGGTGATTCCGGAGCTGGCGGGGCGGTTGCAGGGGTTCGCCATGCGGGTGCCGACCCTTAACGTTTCGGTCTGTGACATGACTTTTGTGCCCTCCCGGGCGACCAGCGTGGAGGAGATCAACGAACTGCTGCAAGTCGCCGCGGATGGCGAAATGAAGGGGTTGCTGGAGATCAATCAGGCGCCTCTGGTCTCCATCGATTTCAACCATAACAGTGCCTCCGCGGTCTACGACCAGGCCCTGACCAAGGTCTCCGCGGATGGTCGGTTGGTCAAGCTGATGGCCTGGTATGACAACGAGTGGGGTTACAGCTGCCGGATGCTGGATATGGCCAGGGCCTGGCTGGAGAGCTGACATTGGAGTTGAAGGTGCTGGCCATGGATGACGTGGCTCTCGACAGCCGGCGAGTGCTGTTGCGCACCGACCTCAACGTACCTTTTGCTGGTGACGCGATCAGTGACGACAGCCGGATTCAGGCGGCGCTGCCGACGGTTCGGCAGCTGATCGCGGCCAATGCCGCAGTGCTGCTATTGAGTCATCGGGGCCGACCGACGGAAGGGGAGATCGATCCGACCCTGTCGCTGCGACCGGTGGCGGAGTATCTCTCAACCCATCTGGACTGCCCGGTGCGTTTTGCGCAGGAGTGGATTGACGGCGTCGGGGTCGCGCCGGGGGAGGTGGTGGTACTGGAGAATGTCCGTTTCCTCACAGGTGAAAAGGCGGATGATGACGCCCTGGGGCGGCGACTGGCGGCGTTATGCGACGTCTATGTGATGGACGCATTTGGCACCGCACATCGGGCTCAGGCCTCAACCCATTCGGTGATTCGCCACGCGCCGGTGGCCTGCGCCGGGCCTCTGCTGCTGTCCGAACTGGAGGCGATCGAATCCGCTCTGTCACAACCCGCGCGACCGTTGATGGCGATTGTCGGCGGCTCCAAGGTCTCCACCAAACTGAGACTGCTCAATCGGCTGCTTGGGGTGGTCGATCAGCTGATAGTGGGGGGCGGCATCGCCAACAATTTTCTTGCTGCTGCCGGTTACCCGGTGGGGCGCTCCCTGCTGGAACCGGATCTGATTGAAACCGCTCGGGCTCTGCTGGAGCGGGCCGGGCGCGAGGGCCGGACGATTCCACTGCCCACCGATGTGGTCTGTGCCAGCTCGATTGAAGATGCCGCCGGAGCGGTCACCAAGCCGGTTGATGAGGTGACGGACTCGGAGATGATTCTGGATATCGGCCCGGAAACGGCTGAGTGCTACGCGAGGTTGATAGAACAGGCGGGCACTGTGGTCTGGAATGGCCCGGTGGGGGTGTTCGAGGTGGAGGCCTTTGCCGGAGGCACGCAGCGGCTGGCCCAGGCAATAGCCTCAGCCCCGGGTTACTCTTTGGCCGGTGGTGGCGATACCCTGGCCGCTGTCTCTAAATACGGTGTGGCGGAGCAGATTTCCTACGTCTCAACCGGTGGTGGAGCTTTTCTTGAGCTACTGCAGGGGGAGACGCTGCCGGCAGTCTCCGCGTTGGCATCCCGTGCGGCCATGCCTTAGTATTAGGGCGTATAACGACAGATAAGAGCCCCGCGGGACAGGGCCGTAACAAATAAAAAGAGGGAGAGAAGTATGTGGGACTACCTCCGGTATTTCCTGAATAACCTGCTGTTGTTGGTTGCGATCAGCGGTTTTGTCCTAGGTGGTCAATGGGTCTGGCTGGGGGCGGCAAGTTTCCCTGTTCTGCTGCTGCTCGATTGCGTTACCGGAGATGATCTGGCCACGCGTCGTCCTGGGCCTGGTTGGTTGTATGACCTGCCGGTCTATCTGCACCTACCCCTGATTTTTGCGCTTTGGATCGGTTTTGGCTGGCGTATGGCTGTGGGTCTCGGGACCGAACCCGGCCTGCCAACCGGTTTAGCGATGCTGGGCTGTTTTGCGACCCTCGTCTGGATCAGCATCGTGCCGAATGTGTCACTTGCCCACGAGTTTTGGCATCGACGGGACCCGGTTAAACAGTGGATCGGCAAAATCATGTTTCTCTTCTGTGGTGATATGAACCGGGACATCGCCCATCGAGTTACCCATCACGCTCACTTCGATACTGTCATAGATACTGACACCCCGCGCCGCGGAGAGGGCGTTTACAGTTTTGCCTTGCGGGGCACCTGGTGTGTCGCGCGGGATTCCTGGATGATCGAGAAGGCCAAATTAGCGCAGCAGGGGCGCTCGGTGCTTGGACCTCACAGCGCGATTCTCTGGGGTTATCTGCTGCAGCTGGCGATCCCGCTGTTGCTCTGGTGGTTTGGGGGTGTGAGTGCTGCTTTAATCGGTACGGCGGCCTTTCTGGTGAACCGCTTGGCGGTGGAAGCATTCAATTACATTCAGCATTACGGGTTGCTGCGGGAGGAGCAGGGCAAACCCGGTAATCGACACACCTGGAATCACCTCTCTCCGGTGGCGCGGGTCATCGCCTTTGAAATTACCAATCACATGGATCACCACAAAAACCCGACCCTGCCGTTCTACCAACTAGAGCCCCATGCCGATGGCCCACGGGACCGTCTGTTTTTGAATATGTTCCAGGTCCTGATTCCGCCGCTCTGGCATGCCCGCATGAAGCCACGTTTGAAACAGTGGGATCTGGAGCAGGCCACGCCCGGTGAGCGGAAGCTGGCGGCAGCGGAGAACCGGCGCGCCGGCTGGCCCGACTGGCTAGCTGACGGTGCTGGGGCGAGCGAGCCTGCTTAAGCTGGCATCCGCAGGACCGGTTTGATGGTCTTGCCACTCTCCGAATCGGCGACGGCCTGGTTAATTTGATCCAGCTCGTAGAAGGTGATCAGCCTATCGAAGGGGAAGCGCCCCTGCTGATAAAACTCCACCATCTGGGGGATGAACAGGTCGAAATTGGCCTCGCCTTCGCAGATGCCCCGCAGGGTGCGGTTGAAGATCATGTGATTGACGTCCAGTCCCACCTCCGTGCCCAGCGCCGTGGCCGCGATGATACCGGCGGTGCCGCCGGTGCGAAGCAGTGAAATCGCCTCTTTCAGCGCGCCGGTATTACCGCTGGTATCCAGCGCATACTGGATACCCTGTTGCCCAACGATTGCGCGAATCGCCTCGGCGGTATCACTTTCCGTCGGATTCAGGGTGTGGGTTGCCCCCAGCTCTTTCGCCAATGCCAGACGGTTGGCTTTGAGATCCACCGCAATGATAGTGCTGCAGGCTGCGATTTTCGCGGCCATGACCGCGCTCAGCCCCACCGCGCCGGCACCGTAGATGACAATCTCGGAGCCCGCTTTCGGATCCAGCGCATTCAGAACCGCACCCGCACCGGTCTGTACACCACAACCCAGGGGGCCGAGCAGTTCCAGGGGTACCTCCTTGGTAACCGGTATGCAGTTGCGCTCGGAGACCAGGGCGTACTGGGCAAAAGAGGACTGGCCGAAAAAAGAGGCGTGGACCGACTCATCCCCCTTCGCGATCGTACAACTGCCGTCCGGTGCCACACCGCCGAAGTTGAGGGGGAAGACCTGTTCACAGGAGCTGGGCTGGCTGATCAGGCAGGGGGGACAATGGCCGCAGGTCATCAGCGTCAGCACCACATGATCACCGGGTTGCACCTTGGTGACGCCGGCGCCCACTGCGTCCACCACCCCGGCCCCTTCGTGGCCGAGCACTATAGGCAGTGGCACCGGGTAGTCCTGGTCCCGGGAGACCAGGTCGGTATGGCAGATGCCTGTGGCGACGATGCGCACGCGGATCTCTCCGGGTTGGGGTTCCCGTAGAGTGACCGATTCGATTGCAAAGGCCCCTTTTGGCTCCCGCAGAACGGCGGCTTTCATATCCATCTTGGTCGACTCCTCCTCGTCTTAATAATTGCGTTCAAGTGTACCGTTCAGGCGGCTTTTTTGGCTGTCTCCCGAGCTTCTTTCGACCAGTCAGGCCAGCCTGCGCGGCGGTTTTCTGCCGCGGCGAGTTCACGCTCCTGAGGGGTAGCGATTTCCAGATCCCAGTGTTTCAGCCGCTTTTTCATATAAGCATTCCACCAGGGTGGAATAAAAGCGCGAAGAGCATCGAGAAAGAAGTTGTCGAGTTGTGGACCCTCTGGATGGGTTGTTAGCTCGTAGTAGGGGGTCCGTGGGTTGCGATGATGATCAACGTGATTGGTGATCTCCAGACCTATGACTCGGGCAATTGGCGAGAGATGAGACCAGGTGTGGTGCGTGGCCGCGGGAGCCGGGCCGGGCCGGACGAGCCCAAAGTGTTGAATAAAGTTAAAGGTCTCCAGCAGTATCTTGGCTGAAATCAGCGCGACCAGGCTCCATGCTGCGACCTGGGGGCCGGCAAAAATGTACATGGCCAGGGGAATCGAGAGATTCATGGCCCAGCCCCACATGAAATGGCTGTGCCAGCCAAAGACCGAATAACCTTCAGGCTCTAGTCGGGCCTTCTCCATTTTGTAGGTGTGGTAGTAAGCGTCCCAGGTGCAACGGGGTAGAAATCCGTAGACGGTATCGCCCCGTCGTCCAGTATCGCTATCTTTTGGAGTGTCGTAGAAAGCGTGGTGAACGGCGTTGTGGCAGAAGTTGCGGCTGGCGTCAAAAAAGAAGGCGCACATAATTCTGCCGATGAGTAGCTGGTGACGGCTATTACGGTGTAGAAACTCGTGGGCCACTGGCAGGTTGGGTACGATTGAGAGCCAGATTACCGAGGCCAGTGAGCCGGCAATCGCCAGCCAGGTGAGGCCAGTGGTTTCGGTTTCATTCCAGAATCCGATATTCAGGCGCCAACCGAAAGCGACCCAAAGGCCAATGATCATGGGCAGATGCAAGTAGATGGGTAGATCTGCAATCCGTGGATGGTTTATGTGCCGGTTGGCGGTATCCATTCCGGTGAAAAATTCGGCTATTGCAAGCGCAACAAAGGTGCTGAAACCCAACCATACCCATTGACCACCGAGTACGAAACCGAGGATACCCACAGCCATAATCAGGATGTTCAAATAGTATCTCAGATAGTCCATCTTTCATCGCCTCATTGTCATGATGTGAGGGGGTGGAAGCCGGTTCCTTCCGGGGAGGAACGAACCGGCTCCGTTGTTGCTCCTGGTACAGCGGTTAGATCGGATAGATGATGTAGCGGGGTGATACTGCGGTATCCGTAACAGCTAGCTTGGCCCGGAATCGGGCCTCTTCCCCACAGAGCACGATTTGATCTTCATACTGACCGGTCACCAGCAGCCCGGTGTGGCCTTCGTGGTTGGTGTAGAAGACCGTAAAATTGGTGCGTGCGAGCAGGTCGCCGTTGTCCGTCCGGATGGCAGAGACGGGCTGTAGCATGTGGCGAGACTGATACCCCTCCACGGTCTCTCCCCAGACTTCATCTACAAATTTGACCCGATCGACCAACCGTTCATGGCAGTCATCGAGCATCAGGCTCAGGGGCAAGCCCTGTTTAATGTTCTCCTGGCTGGTGAGTCGATACTGACCGTCATCGTTGAACAGCGCCAGCCAGGCTTGCATATTTCGTTGGTCGAGGGCGTCAATATATTGCTGTTGCAGGGTGTTGATGGCGCTGATTTGTTCGGCTGTCACTGTCATGAGCTCAATAACCCATCAGCTGTTTATATTCAGACCACCAGACAGTGGAGACGGTCTCGTCGTTCTGAGCGCTGGTTTTACGATCCGGCACCGCTGTGCCGATGCCTTTGACGAAGTTCATGGTGCCCACGCCACCAGTCACCCCTTTCTGGCAACGATCAAATACGGAGCCATCCTCAATGCTGACAAAGCCGCTTGGGCCAAGCAAATTAGAGCTCTGGCGGACCCGATGTTTCAGCATCTCCGGGGAGTCATCTTCGTAACCGTAATAGCCGTAGTGAACTTCGGTTTTATCCACCCCAAGCGGTCGACCGAAGCGGAAATTGATACTGTTGAAATGGCGCACCACCTGGGTGACCGGCCTGATTAGCGCGCCGGCTGCGGTGGTTTCATCCCCCTTGACTTCAACCAGCTCCGGGTCGGACAGGAAGCCGTTGTCCTTGTACCGTTCGACGGCATAGGCCATGCCCCAGTTGCCGGCGGGGCCATCGGCGAAGAGCTCGCCCTTGCCGCCCTGAAAATTCAGTAGACGAAAGGCGGTGTGGAGTAGACCGGCGTGGTAGCCATCGTTATCCATGTAGACCTTCCAGTTGCAGTTGAATACGACCTTCTGGTAGCCGAGTAATTTAAGTGGCCGGGTGCCATCTCCGACGCAGGATTTGAGGGCATCGCCAACCCGTCCGAAATAGACTTCAATGGGTGGAGTATTGTCGGGGTCAAAGGTGGCGAAGATAACCCCGTAAAAATTCACGGTTTTCAGCTCTTTCAGTCCGGACTCGGACTTGCAGAAGGCTGCGGGAAAGGTTTCATCCCCGGGCGCACCCAACAGGCTGCCATCGGTGGCAAAAACCCAGCGGTGATAGGGGCAGGTGAAGCGTTTGGCGGAGCCCCGGGGGGCAACGGTGAGTTGTACCCCGCGGTGGGCGCAGGCGTTGATAAATGCCCGGCATTGACCGTCTTCGCTGTGGGTGACCAGTACCGGTGTTTCACCTACCGTGAGGGTTTTGAAGTCGTTAGGTGTCGGGATTTCGGCGACCAGAGCCACGGGGTGCCAGAACGGACCGCGGAATATCCGCTCCATCTCCAGCTGATAAATCTCGGGATCGGTGTAGAACTCGTAGGGGATTTTGGTCGAGTCTGACCAGGCGGCCAGGCTCGACACTTCTGTCGGTTGGTTCATCGGGACTCTCCTTTCCTCATCGATGCTTTAATGATTGTGTATGCGGTAGCACCTCGCGGGAGCCTACAATATTAATTTTCGTGGTGCAACGCACAATTTTAGTTGCGTTGCAATACCTTTCGCCATCGGCGGATATTAAATATGAAATAGTGGACTGAAGCGGTGTTCGGAGATAAGTTTTAGAAAACAGGGTGCGGGACTCGAAAAAGGGAGAGGAGTCGTGATGACTGACGGAGATCTGGCCGGGCAGATTGGCCTCATAACGGGTGGCGGTGCAGGTATCGGCCGGGCAATCGCCCTGGAGTGGGCCGCCCGTGGCGGAAAAGCCGTGGTGGCGGATCTCTCTGTCGAGGCCGCCACGGCTGTGGTTTCAGAGATTGAATCGGCTGGGGGTGAGGCGCTGTCGGTGGTGGTTGATGTGACTGATCCGGCGGCGATTAAAGCGATGCTCCACACCACTCTGGAGCGGTTCCGCAGAGTCGATGCGCTGTTCAATGTCGCCGGGAACAACAGCTTTAAAAACGTCGAAGAGGCAGAGGACGAGGAGTGGCAGTTCATCTTCGACACCAATCTGCGTTCGATCTATCGCATCTGCAAGCTGGTCATTCCAGAGATGCGCCGCCAGGGTGGCGGGGCGATTGTTAACGTCGCCTCTACGGCCGGTATTCTGGCGGAGAACCGTTGCGCGGCTTACACCGCCAGCAAAGCTGGAGTGATCGGCCTGGGCAAGAATATGGCGATGGATTTTGCCCGGGACGGCATCCGGGTTAATACCCTCTGTCCCGGCGGCACCATGACCCCTCGGGCGGAACGCTATCTGGGTCAGAATCCGGAGGCGCTGGCACAACTGGAGGGGCAGACCGCGATGAAACGGCTGGCACAACCCGAAGAGATCGCCCGGCCCGCTGTATTTCTGGCCTCGCCGGCAGCCTCGTACATTACCGGCGCAGCCATTGTGGTTGATGGCGGTATGACCGCTGGCAAGCATATCGATCTGTTTGACCAGTAGGGTAAGGGTTCAGGAAGGCGCCCAAGGGTGGCGGGTCGCATCGTAAACATTGCCTATCGGGTTGCGCCAAACCTCTCCGGGAGCTAAATGTGCATCGCCGCATCGATATATTGCCGTTTCAGATAGGGCGCATAGAGCTGCAGGAAGGTGTAGATAAACCCCCGGAGATAAGCGCTTCGGCGCAGCACCAGCCGGGTAGTGCTGCGATCAAACAGGTGGCTGGCATCAATCTGGACCAGATCTCCATCCGCGGAGGCATCGTAGGCTTGATTGGCGATGACGCCGACGCCCAGCCCCTGGCGAACATAGGTTTTGATTACGTCTGAATCGGTGGCGGCGAAGCTGATATTCGGAGTCAGGTTGTGTTCCGCAAAGGCCCGTTCCAGCGGTGAATGGCTGGCATCAAGTGCAAAGGCGTAGGTGGCGATGGGGTGCCGCGCCAGCTGTTTCATGGTCACTTCGCCGCTGCGGCTCAGGGGGTGGTCCAGCGGCACAACGAGGCAACGATCCCAGGGTTCGCAGGGCAGGGCCACGAGGTCATCATTCAGCTCGGTCTCTTCGGTCAATATGGCCAGATCGGTGCGGCCCTCCAGCAACCATTGAGTCGACTCGGTGGGTCCACCGATATGCAGGTCGACCCGAATCAGGGGGTACTGTTGGTGGAACTGTCGGAGCAGATCCGGCAGCACATAACGGGCCTGGGTGTGGGTGGTGGCGATGCTCAGGGTGCCGGTGGTTTCATTGGCGAACTCTTCGGCGACCCGTTGGATGTTGATCGTGTCTCGCAGAATTCGCTCGGCAATCTGTAAAATCTGCTGGCCCGGCGGGGTGATTTCTGTTAGCCGCTTGCCGTTGCGTGCGAAAATCTGTACCCCCAGCTCCTCCTCAAGCTGCTGAATCTGCTTGCTGACTGCGGGCTGGGAGGTATGCAGGGTGGTCGCCGCTGTGGAGATGTTCAGGGCGCTGCGCGCGACCTCCAGAATATAACGAAGCTGTTGCAGTTTCATTGTGTGCCTATCTTCGAATAAGTTATATAAATATAAGGTATTATTCTTTCTGAATATATAGAGCTGGCGTAAAATGCGCCGTCTCAGTACCCAGGATCACTTGTAATTCATGGATTTTCTCTTCTCCATATCGGGATTCCTGGTCGGTCTTTTGATCGGCCTGACCGGGGTTGGCGGTGGTGCGCTGATGACGCCGATTCTGATTTTCGGCTTCGCAGTGCCCCCGGTGACTGCGGTGGGTACAGATCTGCTGTTTGCCTCCATTACCAAAAGCGCCGGGGTGCTGGGACATCGAAAAACGAACAGTGTCGACTGGCGCGTGGTGCGTCTGCTGGCGTTCGGCAGCCTGCCGTCGGCGCTGGTGGCCGTCTGGTTGTTACAGGGCTTCAGTCACGATCCCCAAATGGTTGAACAGCTAGTTACACGGGCGCTGGGTGTGGCACTGGTGCTCACTTCCATCATGATTTTCGCCCGGGGCTGGTTACGCAGGCTGGGTGATCAAGTGGCCCCCGGCAGTCGGCTGTCTGATCTGCAGCTCACCTGCTTGACCCTGCTATTTGGCGTAGTGGTTGGCGCGCTTGTGGCGCTGACATCCGTCGGCGCGGGGGCAGTCGGTGTGGCGGTGCTGTTTTTTCTCTATCCAGCGTTCTCTTCTCTTAAAATCGTAGGCACGGATCTGGCTCATGCGGTGCTGCTGACCGGTGTCGCGGGTCTGGGGCATCTCAAAATGGGCAGCGTCGATTTCGGCCTGCTTGGATATCTGTTGCTCGGCTCGCTGCCCGGCATCTGGCTCGGGGTGAAGCTGAGCACCCGGGTGCCTGATGATCTTTTGCGTTATCTGTTGGCCTGTCTGCTGATGTTGACCGGGTTGAGATTTGCATTGTGACTATCACCACAGCATTGACATCATGAGTGGAATAAGCGCTCTGGCGAGACCCGACGAGGTGGTCCGGTATGGCGGCCTGGTGGAGCGATTCCTGGCTGGTGGCATGGACCCGGATCAGTTCATGTCTGCGCGGTTGCAGTTCGGGGTCTACGGCCAGCGCCAGGAGGGTGTGCAGATGATGCGCATCAAGATTCCAGGCGGCTGTCTGAGCCGTGAGCAGCTGGAGGCCGTGGCAGAGGTGGTGGCAAGCTGTTCCGACCATGATGGCGCCCATATCACCACCCGCCAGGATCTGCAGGTTCACTACATTCCACTGGCAAAAACTCCGGATGCCATGGGCATTCTGGCCGACGCCGGTCTGACCACCCGGGAAGCCTGCGGTAACACCGTGCGTAATATCACGGCGGACTCTCTTGCCGGTATAAACCCGGGTGAGCTGGTGGATGTGCGGCCCTTTGTGGATGCTGCGGCCCGATATTTTCTGCGCCATCCCCTGACCCAGCATCTGCCGCGAAAATTCAAGATCAGTTTCTCCGGTAGCGAAGCCGATGGCGCTCAGGCCCTGATGCACGATCTGGGTCTCGTCGCCTGTTTCCAGGATGGGCAGTTCGGTTTCCGTCTCCTCGCCGGTGGCGGCCTGGGCCATAAACCCCGGCAAGCCGTGGTGCTCGAAGAGTTGCTTCCGGAGGCAGATCTGCTGCCCGCGATGGAAGCGGTGATTACCGTGCACCACACCTACTCCGACCGCAGTAAACGGGCCAGGTCCCGGATCAAGTTTTTAGTCGATCGGTTCGGTGCCGAGGGCTTCCGGGAAAAATACCAGGCGGCCTTTGAGCGAACTCGAGCCGCGTTTGCGGGACGGGACTACCCCCAGGGTGACTGGGCAGTGCCTGCTCAGGCTGACCCCGGTCTGGTCGGTGCGCCGCGAGGGCCGTTTCAACAGAAACAGCCGGGTTACTGGATTGTGCCGCTGGCCGTGCCGCTAGGCACTTTAAAGCTGATGCAGATCAACGCATTGACCGCCATCATGACCCGATTCGAACTGACCGCCCTGCGCACAACCCAGGACCAGAACCTCTGTCTGGTTGATGTGCCAGAGGCCGCACTGGCCGATCTCACCTCAGCTCTGGAGTCAGGCGGTTTTCAATGGCCCGCTGAGGGGAATGATGTGGTGGCCTGCCCCGGCACGTCCACCTGTCGGCTCGGCATTACCTCCTCCATGAAGGTGGCGGAGATGCTGGATGGTGGTAGCGGTGATCTGCGTATTCGGGTCAGTGGTTGCCACAACGGCTGCGCCCAGCCCGAGACCGGTGACATCGGTATTTTCGGTGAGGGTAAACGCTGCTTTGGCCGTTTGATTCCCCACTATCGGTTGTATCTCGGGGGTGATGGCCGCTTTGGTGGGACACTGGCGGTTCGTGGCCCGTCAATACCAAGCGCCCGGGTGATCGAGGCAATCGAACGAATCAAGAGAGATTGGGCAGAATCCGGCGTGCCGCTCTTTTTCGACTGGGCCCAGACCCAGGGTGGCGACTGGTTCAGCAGCCGTTTGGAGGATCTCAGCCGGATAGACGAAGCCGATCTTGACGATTTGAGTTCGGATCATGGTGAAGAGAATCACTTCAAAGTGCTGCAACTCGGTGGCGGGGAGTGCGCCGGTGCGGCTCAGGAGTATCTGGCCTCCAATTTTGCCGAAGTGGCTCACGAACTGGGTTATGCCCGGATTTTTGCCCAGCAGCGCAAACCCCGGGACTCCAGTGATTGCGCCGTGAAGGTGCTGGAGCTGCTGGCGGATGCGGTGCTGTTCGTCAACGGCGAACAGTCCCTGAGTTCACTGCCCGAGCGGATTCAGCAGGTTGTAACCGGGTTGGCTGATGACCTCGCCCTTGCTGATGCGCTGGTGAGCCTCTCCGATCGGGCCGTGCAACTGCAAGCCGAAGGTGGGTCGGTTACGCCGGAGAAGGGACTGGCGTTTGTGGATGAGCTTGAGGGGGTGTCTCAGAGCGCACTGGCCTACTGCAAGGCCCGTGACGCACAGCTGGTGCTCTCCAGCAGTTTGCTGGCCGACGGAGGTCAGCCGGTAGCAGAGGCCATGCCGGTCTCCGACATCACCGCCTACGCCTGCCCGTTGCACTACGTAAAGGCCAGGCAGGCGTTGGCTCAGGTTGAGCCTGGCCGCCAGCTGGAGTTCATGATCAAGACCGGGGAGCCGACGGAGCAGATTCACGAGAGCCTGCTGCATGACGGCCATCAGGTTCGTTCAGTTGAGGAGCGGGATGGGGTGACCCATCTGATTGTAGCGCGCAAATCCGCATGAGCCGGTGAGCGTATTGGGTTTAATTGTCTAATTTTAAGCGAAGGAAAAAATGGCACTTCAAGAGAAAATCAGTCAGTCAGTGGCTCTACTGGAAAAGATCGCCGCGGAGTTTAGCCCCGCCGTGCTGGCAAACAGCTTCGGTGCGGAAGATATGGTGCTTACGGACTTGATCGGCCGTAACAAGATCGGCGTCGGCATTATCACCCTCGATACGGGACGTCTGCACGACGAAACCTACGCCTTGATGGATGAGGTTCGGGAGAAGTACGGCAATATCGTAGTGCCCTTTTTTCCCCGCTTTGAGGCGGTTGAGGAGTATGTGCGGAGTGAAGGGGCCAACGGCTTTTATCGCTCCGTTGAGTCCCGCAAACGTTGCTGCGCCATCCGCAAGATTGAGCCTCTTAAAAGGGCCCTGGCCGGCAACAAAGCCTGGATCACCGGGTTGCGTCGAGCGCAGGCGCCGACCCGCACCGATCTGACTGATCGCGAGTGGGACGAAGGCAACAATATGGAGAAGTTCAATCCGCTGATTGAATGGACCGAAGAGGATGTCTGGGCGTATCTGCGGGCCAATGACGTGCCCTATAACAAACTGCACGATCAGAATTTCCCCAGCATCGGTTGCTCCCCCTGCACCCGGGCGATTGCCAAGGGTGAGGATGTCCGCGCCGGCCGTTGGTGGTGGGAAGACCCGACCCTGAAAGAGTGTGGCCTGCATGTGAAACAGGCCAGTTAGCCCCCCTGTATCACCGTCGGCCCTCAGAGGAGACGATAAAGAACCGGCTTCGGCCGGTTTTTTGTTGGCCTATAATCGAGAAAACTGTCAGACCAGAATCACCAAGGATCAAATCATGTCGAACGCCTATAGCCCTCTTTTCACACCCATTCAGTTGAATGGAACCTGTTTGCGAAACCGCATTGTGATGGCCCCGATGACCCGCTCATTCTGCGGCCAGGAGGGGGTGCCGGGCGCGGATGTGGCGGCCTACTACGCCGCCCGTGCGGAGGGTGGCGTGGGTTTGATCGTGACCGAAGGTGTGGTCGTCAATATGGCGGATGCCCGGGGGTACGGCGGCGTCCCCGGCCTGGCCAATGCCGCCCAGGTTGAGGGCTGGAAAGAGGTTGTGACGGGGGTCCACCAGCACGACGGTGCCATCGCACCCCAGCTCTGGCATGCGGGACGACTGGCCCACTCCCGGGCAACCGGTGGCCTACAGCCCGTGGCGCCAAGCGCAATTCGGGCCTCCGGCGCTTATATGGATGTGGCCGATCCCAGCACATTGACGGGTGAGATTCCCTACGAAGTCCCAAAGGCGCTGACTGAAGCCGAAATTGAAGCGATTATTCAGCAGTTTGGCGAGGCGGCAGTTCGCAGCAAAGAGGCGGGGTTTGACGCCATCGAACTGCATGGTGCCAGCGGCTATCTGATACACCAGTTCATGAATCCGGAGAGCAATCGGCGGAGCGACGACTATGGCGGTGACGTCGAGCGGCGGGCTGAGTTTGCAGCGCGGATCGTGCAGGCAATCAGAGCCGCAGTTGGCCCGGATCTACCGGTCATCATGCGGCTGGCGCAGTTCGCCATCAATGACTTTGAGTGGCAGACCTGGGCAAACCCTGACGAGCTTGAGTGCACCGTGAAGCGGCTGGTGGCTGCAGGCGTGAGTCTCTTTCATGCCTCATCCCACCGTTTGAATACTCCGGCATTTCCATGGCTGCATGGTGCAAACGGGCGCAGCCTTTCGTCTTATATCAAGGAGTTTTCCGGTTGCCCAACCATCGCTGTGGGTGGTGTCTCCTACAGTGCCACGGTATTTGAGTCCCTCGGCGGCGGGACGTGCGCGGTCACTGATCCAATCGACGCCGCAGCCATGATTGAAGCGGGAGATGCAGACCTGATCGCCATCGGTCGGGCGCTGATCAGCAACCCCGACTGGTGTCGCAAAGTCGAAGCGGGGGAGTGGCGGAGCCTGCTGCCATTTGGTCGTGAGGCGCTGATGTCCCTGGATTAACCGCAGTCGGTGGGCCGGGGCGGTTTTGGCTCCGCAGACCGATAATTGAGTTGAATCAAGGCGGTAACCGCCCAGTCGGCTAGACTTGCGGACCGGGTTGTTCAATCAGGACGTGGTGGGATGTCGGAGCGATGGATTGTGGTGGCGGATTCCGCTATCGCCTATATCTACAGGCAGGTGGATGGCCCGGAGAGGTTACAGCTACTGGAGACCCTGGTGCACCCCGAAAGCCGGGAGAAGGGTTCCGAACTGAGTTCGGATCGCCCGGGCCACCAGCCTGGCAAGGGCAGTGGTCATGGCGCACTGGTGCAGAAACAGTCACCGAAGGCCTACGAGTCCGCCCGCTTCGCGGCGGAAGTCGCAGACTATCTGGATGCGGCCCGTCGGCGTAATCAGCTGGGGGCGTTGTCCCTGGTTGCCTCGCCAGGGTTTCTGGGCGAACTGTCCGGCAAACTCGATTCGGGTCTTGAGCCCCTGATAGAAAACAGGCTAGACAGGGATCTGACCCACCTCTCTCTCCCGGAGCTGATAGAGCGAGTTAAGACGTTTCCCCGTTAGCAACGTCGTCTGCCCGTTCGGGCTCAGGTACACACCGAAGATTTAATGCGGTCCGTTTGGCGGGAGTTGCACCGGAGGGCAGGTTTTAGTGATCTCTTTAATCTTGCGGTTGATTATCAACCCTAAGCGGCTCTCGTCGGCGTTGCTATTGTCGGATTGCCGCAGTAGCATCGCAATGGCGGTGGTGTACCGACCATTACCGAGCCAGCAGCGGATACCAACGATCGCCATCGCAGACGAAAACCAGCTCACCATGAATTAAAGGGATGGGTGACTGCCAACCTGTCGCCGTCGATGCGCAACGATAAACAACAGCGGGCGACATTGCAGATCAAGGATTCGTCACTCATCTGTGGCGGGGACTGGACGGTTCAACAGCTGGCGGCGTTTGAGCGGTCTCTTGATCAACTGCGCCTGCCTACAGGGCCGGTGCAGATTGATCTAAGGGCAGTGCGGCGCTTCGACACCGGTGGTGCCTGGGTATTACAGCGGCTGCTACTGAAACTGGCGCAGGGGCAGCAGGCGGTTGACATCAGCGGGTTGTCGGCCGAGGCCAGCGGATTATTGAAGCTGGTGAGTGAGACCGGGATAACCCCGGAAAAAGTGCCCGGTTCCGCTCGTTCCGGCGTGCTTGAGGCGTTGGGCCGCAGCAGTCTCGAAAGAGCGCTCTATGGTATTGGTTTGCTGGCATTTGTCGGGGAGATGGCAAGCGTCTGGCTGGGCCAGCTGATCCGGCCAGGCCGTATACGCTGGCGCGAGATCGCCCATGAGTTGGGGGAGGCGGGCTACAAGGCACTCGGCATCGTTGGTCTACTATCGTTTCTACTCGGGGTGGTGATTGCTTATCAGGGTGGCGGACAGCTGCGGCAGTATGCCGCCAGCCTGTTTGTTGCCGACCTGGTTGGCCTGTCGATGGTGCGAGAACTGGCGCCGTTGATAACCGCCATCATTATTGCCGGGCGCAGCGGTTCAGCCTATACCGCGCAGATTGGTACCATGCAGGTCACCGAAGAGGTGGATGCTCTGCGCAGCATGGGTATCGCGCCCATGGAACTGCTGGTGTTGCCGAAGGTGCTGGCACTGATGATCGCGCTGCCGCTGCTTACGGTGTATGCCGATATTATGGGGGTGCTCGGCGGTATGGTAATGGCCAGTATGCAGCTGGATGTGGGGTTTGCCAGCTATATCGACCGGATTAGTATTGCGGTGAGCGTTGAGTCCTATCTGGTGGGAATCGGTAAGGCTCCGGTGTTTGCCGCCATTATTGCTACGGTGGGCTGCTATCAGGGGTTTCAGGTGGTGGGTAGCGCGGAGAGCGTCGGACGGCATACCACCCTGAGTGTGGTGCAATCGATCATGGCGGTTATCGTGGTCGACGCGGCCTTTTCCGTTGCCCTTAATTATTTCGGGATATGAGTATGCACACGGGTGAGCCAGGGAGAACCATGCTCTCCCCGGATCCGGTCATAGAGGTGCGTGACCTGACCCTGCGTTTTGGCAGAAAGGTGGTTCATGACAGGCTCAATCTGACGGTGCGGCGTGGTGAAATTCTGGCGATTGTCGGCGGCAGCGGCAGTGGCAAATCGACCTTGCTTCGGATGATGGCCATGCTGCAGCCGCCGTCCGCCGGGACGGTTCTGCTGCTGGGCGATGAGGTCACCAGCAGGGGTCTGGTGCAAAACCTGGAACTGCGCCGCCGCCTGGGTGTGCTGTTTCAGCAGGGCGCACTGTTCGGCGGCATGAGTGTGTTGGAGAATATCGGTGTCCCCCTGCATGAACACTCGGGGTTAAGCGCCAGACTCATTGACGAAATCGGTTGCGTAAAGCTGGAGCTGGTCGGACTCGAGGCTAATGACGGGTTGCTCTATCCCAATCAGCTGAGTGGCGGTATGCGAAAACGGGCGGCCCTGGCCCGCGCCATCGCCCTTGATCCTGAACTGCTGTTTCTCGATGAGCCGACATCTGGCCTGGATCCATTGAGCGCAGCGGCCTTCGATGAGCTGATACTGGAGCTGAAGTCCGCGCTGGATCCTACGATTGTCATGGTGACCCACGATATGGACTCCCTCTGGCAGCTTGCTGATCGGGTGATACTGCTGGGTGAGACAAGAGTGCTGGCGGAGGGCACCATGGAAGAAATGGCCGATTCCAGGGATCCCGCGGTCATGCCGTTTTTTCAGAATCCACGGGCACGCGCGGCCCGGGCAGCGGTAGAGAGATCGGCATGAATTCCAGAACCCGCTACATCTTCGTTGGTCTCTTTGTGTCGCTGTTCTGCCTGGCCTTTGTCGGCGGTATTTTGTGGTTGGGATCCGGCGGATCGGCCCGAGCCTACGACAACTATGTGGTGCGTATGCAGGAGTCAGTCGCAGGCCTGAGCCGGGATAGCGCGGTCAAATATTACGGTGTGGCCGTGGGGCGGGTGGCAGAGATCGACCTGGACCCCAACGGCAGCGGGCGTGTGCGCCTGCTGCTGCAGATTGATAAAGAGACCCCGGTCTATGCCGACACCGTGGCTACCCTGGAGATTCAGGGCCTGACCGGTCTGGCCTATATCAACCTTTCCGGCGGCAGTCAGGACTCGCCGCCGCTCAAGGCCGGCCCCGGTCAAGCCTACCCGGAAATTACTAGCCACGTCTCCGGCTGGGGCCAGCTGAATCACAGGCTGGGGGATCTGTTGGATGGTCTGGCCGACATCTCCAGGGGGCTGCAACTACTGCTGAGTGAGGACAATCAGCGACATCTCGCCGGGACCTTGGCCAACCTGGATAGCCTGAGCGCTGCCTTGGCCAGCCGCTCGACTGGTCTCGTGAGATCCCTCGATAATCTGGCCGACATGAGCCATAACGCCCGGGAAGCGAGCGCACAGCTGCCGGAACTGGTGCGGCGCCTGCAACAGATGGCAGACGAAATTGCAGCGGTTGGGGTCACCGTGGGTGAAACGGTAGCCGCCCGTGATCGGGATCTTCAACGTTTTAGTGACGCCACCCTGCCCGGAGCGACCGCAATGATCAATCAACTGAATCAGGCCGCAAGGAGCTTGCGACGCTTCAGTGAAGCCCTGGAACGCAACCCGGGTATGCTGTTGAAAACGGAATCGTCGCCAGCCCCCGGGCCTGGAGAATAGGGTGTCAGCTATGTTGCGTGGGAGCCTGGATCATGCCTTGAATCGCCGCGTCCGGTGTGGAGTCGTGCTGCTTCTCCTGCTGCTGCTGCTGAGCGCTTGCAGCCCCTCGCTGTTGATGCAGAAGACACCGCCAGTCAGCCGATATCTACTTGAATGGACGGATACCCAGGCCGTGCCGGCCAAGGCTGGGGGGTTGAGCCTTCGGCTCAGTTCCATAACCTCAGCGCCAGGGTTTGACGAACCCCGGATCGTCTACGTCAGAACACCCTCTCAGCTTGAATATTACCTCTATCATCGCTGGGTGGACGCCCCGGCCCGTATGCTCGAACCGCTACTGATGCGGATGCTGGAGCAGAGCGGTCTGTTCAGGGCCGTGGTGGGTGCGGACACTCCGGTACGGGCTGATCTGGAACTCAGGGTTGAACTCTTGCAGTTGCAGCAGCTGTTTACCCCTGAGGGCAGCGAAGTGCAGCTGTCGGTAAATATCAATCTGCTGAACCCGGCCGAGGCGCGGCTGATCGCCAGCCGGCTGTTCTCGATGGTCGAACCGGTCGCCGAGCCCACCCCCTACGGTAGTGTGCAGGCGGCGAACCGCGCGACAGCACGCCTGCTGGTGGCTATTCGGAGCTTTCTTGGTGATCACCAGTCAGGGTTCATTGTTCCGCCCGGATCCGCTTTCGATTTTGGCATGGCCAGACCATGAACAGGGTTGTGCGCCCCTGGGCGGATCGATATTGAGTGAGGATTTTGAACCAGCGGAACCTCAGCTAGGGGCGAACCCGTGAACTACGCCTTACCGCGTACGGTGGTGATTTTCGGGTTGGTGTCGCTGCTTAACGACACCGCCAGCGAGATGATCACCCCGCTGTTGCCACTGTTCCTGACCGCGACGCTGGGTGCTGGCCCCGCCATTGTGGGGCTGGTTGAAGGTCTGGCCGAGGCCACCGCGAGCATTCTCAAACTGGTCTCCGGCTGGCTGGCGGATCGGGGCTGGAGTGCCAAAAAGCTGGTGGTGGGCGGCTATGGGGTCTCCAACACCTCCCGACCGTTAATTGGCTTTGCCCTGGGGTGGGGCTGGGTGCTGCTGCTGCGGTTTCTCGACCGGGTCGGCAAAGGGTTGCGCACCGCCCCGCGAGATGCGTTGATCGCTGCCAGTACCGACAGAGAGAGCCGGGGCCGCGCCTTCGGCTTCCATCGTGCCATGGATAACGGCGGTGCCATGCTCGGGCCGCTGCTGGCCTTTGGTCTTCTGCAGTGGGGCATGACCATGGCGCATGTCTTCATGGCATCGGTGGTTCCGGGAGCTCTGCTGATTCTGCTGCTGCTGTTTGGCCTCAAAATGCCCGCCCGGGTCAAACCGGAGCATCCCCCGGCCCGGCTGAATTGGCGGGGTCTGGATACCCGAGTAAAAGCACTGGTGCTGGCTTCAGGCGGCCTGGCGCTGGCCACAACCCCGGAGGCTTTTCTGGTGCTCTGGGCCTACCAGGGCGGTATCACCATCGCCTGGGTGCCCCTGTTGTGGGCCGCCGCCAGCGGAGTGAAGGCCCTGATCTCGGCACCGGCCGGTGCCCTGTCAGACCGGTTTGGGCGCCTGCCAATTGTCTCCATCGGCTGGAGCGCCCGGGTGCTGCTGCTGATCGCCTTCGCCTGGTTGCCGGATGGCGGCCCGGTGGTCTGGATACTCTTTCTGGGTTATGCCGCAGCCCTCGCCTTCACCGAAGGGGCGGAGCGGGCACTACTGGGGGACTTCGCCCCGGCGAATCAGCAGGCCACGGTTTTCGGTCTTTACCATCTGCTCAGCGGCATCATGATCCTGCCCGGGGCGGTGCTCTTCGGCACTGTCTGGCAGTGGCTGGGCATGCGCAGTGCTTTTATGATGGCGGCGGCGCTGACCGCCTGCTCAGCCACTGTGCTACGGCGGATGGCGACAGGCAGGCCCGTTGAATGACCTTCATCAAACAAAACGCATCGATTGAGATTTCGGGCACAATACCGGCGGTCGCTGGGTTGCTAGAGGTCAAACCAAGAATTGGAGAAGAGGGTGAAGTTAATAACCGCGATTATCAAACCATTCAAGCTGGATGATGTCCGGGCTGCGCTCGCGGATGCGGGGGTGGTCGGCATGACCGTGACGGAGGTCAGTGGGTTCGGCCGCCAGCGGGGCCATACCGAGATTTATCGGGGTGCCGAGTATCAGGTTGATCTGGTGCGCAAGGTGCAGATCGAAGTGGCGCTGCCGGAGGCGCAGTGCGAATCTGTGATTGAGCTGATCTGTGAGGCGGCTCGCACGGGTGATATCGGTGATGGCAAGATTCTGGTCCGGAATATGGAGCAGACTCTGCGTATTCGTACCGGCGAGAGTGGGGCGGAGGCGCTGTAATTCACCGGATGATCGCCCGGGCCGGTTCAGTAGCCCGCCGGTTTGGGGGTCAGCTGGTCAGTTGGTAGGAGACTGGCAGAGTGATCTCCAGCGGTTGTAATACCAGATTAGGATTGACTCCACCCCTGGCGGCGATTTTTGCAACGGTATTGATGGCGCTGCGATCCAGCAGGCCGAACCCTGAGCTGCGGAGTAACTGAATATTCCGGACGCCGCCGTCCGGCTGAATCACCAGCCCGATCAGTACTTCGCCCTGCCAGCCTTTTTTCCGTGCCAGCATCGGGTAACGGAAGTGTTTCGCCAGCGCCAGTTCAACGGCTCGGGTTGCCCGGTTTGCGCGATCTGAATCGAACGTGGCGTGAGTCGCCCCGGGGGTTTCCCCGATTTCGCCGGTCGCGACTGCGGGCGTTTTTGTCGGCGGGGCTGGGCGGATCTTGCCATCGACTGCGGCGGTCACGGACGATATCGATTCAGGTGAGTTGTCAACGACGCTGGCTGGTTGGGTCGCTGCCGTTTCCGTGGTGGGCTGCGTGGGTCTGGTGGCCAGCTGTGGCGCGGGTGGTGGAGGCCCGGTTTCCGGGGAGACCGGACGGGTTGCGGGTCCGGGATCGGGGGGTGTCGGTTGCGCTGGTCTGGCTCCAGCGAGCGCTACAGCTTCGACCTCTGACGCCGGGGCTCCTGCGGGGGCTAACGCAAACCTGATCTGATGGAAGCGGCCATTGGAATCAACAGATTGCGGCAGCTGAATCAACAGTAGTGCCAGGTGGACCGCCAGGGCCAGGGTTCCGCCGATCAAGAGTCGATAGCGGGGCTTCATCCGGCGACTCAGCTGGCCCGGGCGAGGGCTGTCCACCAAATTAATTCTGGGCAGAGGCGTTGGGCCTGCTCTCCGCGCCACTCTGGAGGAGGGCGCCCAGCCCAAGACCGACGGTGCTGTAGAGCAGGGTGTAGGCCAGATACCCTGGCAGATAACGGCTGACCCGGCTGGCGTATTCGATCAGACTCATGTCATTGAAATAGTTGGAAAAGAGGTAGAAGCCGGCGTTAGAGACGGCAAATGCGGTGACTGTGGCCCCGGTGATGAGCAGGCCAGCCTGGAGTGCGCCTCGGCCCGACCAGCTGAAATGGCGGGCCAGCAGCCCCGCGCCCCAGAGCGTCGCGTAGGTCGGGATCAGCATCAGATAGCCGGGGGTGACACACCAGTCACTGACGCCTCCGAAGTGGATTGCGGAATAGTCGACCACGCCCGCCGCGACGATAAGCAGTGGAAAGACAACCCAGCCACCGAACAGCAGCGCGGTCAGAAAAAACACCGCCAGGGTGGCGTCCCCCAGGTTGACCGGGCTGTTGAAGTGATGGCCTCGGGTCGCGATCAGTAACAGCAGCAGTCCGCCGCCGATCCAGAATTTAGAACTGCCCGTTAACTTGACCATTGAAATCCCCTGCTAGAACCTTGTTGATTGGTGCCGGGGATGCCCCGGTCTACAGCCGCGAATTATACGGGGTTTCTGGCTCAGAGGTTGAGGTCGGACGGTATGAACGAATGACTCAGGTTACTATGCGGCCCGGTGGCCATGCGGGTGCGGGGCCGATGCTGGTTTGAGGAGAAGACGATGATTCCAAGAACGCTGTTCGCCGAGGAGCATGCGCTGTATCGGGCGACGGTTCGGCGATTTGTGGAGCAGGCGGTAGTTCCAGCCCACGCGGAGTGGGAGAAGACGGGACAGCTGACCCGGGAGGTCTGGCTGGCGGCGGGGGAGGCGGGTCTGCTCTGCTGCAATATCCCGGAGATCTACGGCGGCATGGGCGGGGATTTCCTCTTCAGCGCCATCGTTGCGGAGGAGCTCGCCAGTGTCGGTGCGACCGGCCCTGGTTTTACCCTGCACTCCGACATCGTCGCCCCCTACCTGCTGCATTATGGTACCGAGGCTCAGAAGCGCCACTGGCTGCCGCGGATGGCCACGGGTGCTGTGATCGGGGCGGTGGCGATGACCGAACCAGGCGCTGGCAGTGATCTGCAGAACATCAAGACCACGGCGCTGAGGGACGGTGATGATTATGTGATCAATGGTCAGAAGGTCTTTATCACCAATGGTCAGCTGGCGGATCTGGTGGTGCTGGCGGTGAAGACGGATCCCGAGGCCCGGGCCGCCGGGGTGAGTCTGATTCTGGTAGAGGGTGATCGCCCCGGATTCGAGCGGGGGCGTAATCTGGAGAAGATTGGCTGGAAAGCCCAGGACACCTCAGAGCTCTTTTTCAACGACGTGCGGGTACCGGTGAGTAATCTGCTGGGGCAGGAGGGGCGGGGGTTTGCCCAGTTGATGACAGAGCTGGCTCAGGAGCGGCTGATTCAGGCGATCCGGGGCGCCAGCGCCACCGAAGCGGCGCTGGAGTGGACCCTTGATTATGTGCGACAGCGCAAGGCGTTTGGCCGCACCATTGCGGAGTTCCAGAACACCCGCTTCAAGCTGGCAGAGATGAAAGCTGCGCTGGTGACCTTGCGGGTCTTCGTTGATCGCTGCCTGGAGTTGCACCTCAAGGGTGAATTGGATGCGGTAGATGCGGCGATGGCGAAACTGCAGGCGACAGACCTGCAGTGTCAGGTGATGGACGACTGCCTGCAGCTGCATGGGGGTTACGGTTATATGTGGGAGTACCCCATCGCCCGGGCCTGGGCCGACGCGCGGATGACCCGAATTGCTGGCGGCACCACCGAAATCATGAAGGAGATCATCGGGCGCGAACTGCTGAAGGATTAACGCGGCAGGCCGGTTGAGTCGGGCTGGGTTAGAGTGGACCCGGTCCGGGCCCGCTGGTTAGCTGCGGTACTTACTCAGCGAGCCGCTGTGCATGATGTGCCCGGCCAGGGGGTGTCCGATCACGGACTCCGCCAGTTGGGCGGCGTCGATCAGGCGATCCAGGTCAATTCCGGTTTCGATGCCCATTTCGTGGCACATGAAGACCATGTCTTCGGTACAGATGTTGCCTGCTGCACCACCGTGTCCGGCAAAGGGGCAGCCGCCGAGGCCGGCCACTGAGCTATCGAACAGATCCACGCCCATTTGCAGGGCGGAGTAGAAGTTGGCCGCTCCCAGGCCGCGGGTGTCGTGCAGATGCAGCGCGATGCGAGCATCCGGAACCAGCTCCCGGACCGCACCGATGCGTTGTTTGATCGCTTCGGGATGAGCCCAGCCGACGGTATCGGCCAGGCAGATATTGGGTAGCGGCAGGCCTCTGGAGTCACACTGGGCCTGAATGAAGCGGACCAGATCCGTGATCTTTTTGACCGGGATGTCGCCCTCGAAGTTACAGCCAAATGCGCACATGATGTAGGCGGAGTGAAGCGGCACACCCTGTTCCACGTACTGGTCAATCCAGTCGGACTGTTTGTCCCGCATCTCATCGGCACCGCAGTTGTTGTTTTTGCGGCTGAAGGTGTCGCTTGAATAGAACATCAGATCGCCCTTGAGGGTGATACCGGGGACGGTCCGGGCCTGTTCAAAGCCTCTGCGGTTGAGCCAGAGGGCGACGTAATCCACCCCCGGCTTCTTCTTGATGCCAGCAAAAAACTGGGGCGTATCCGCCATGCTGGGGACGAGTTTCGGGTTCACGAATGAGGCGACCTGAATATGTTTCAGTCCGGTTTCAGAGAGGGCATCCACCACCCGCACCCGCTCGGCCAGGGGGTAGAGCTGCTTTTCGTACTGAAAACCCTCGCGGGGACCCTCTTCGTGAAATTCAACAAATTCAGGTAGGTCGCTCATCGTTTTTGGGGTCCATCTGTTTTAGTCTGTGCTTAAGGATTGCAGGTAGTGCAGGCTGAAAAGACTGTTGTCGTCCTGCCAGCTGCGAATCGTCTCGAAACCGCCGTAGGCTGCCAGTTCCGAGAACTCCTCAATGCTGTACTTGTAGGAGTTTTCGGTGTGGATGGTCTCACCGGCGGCGAACGGGATCTGTTCGTCCGCGAGTTCCACCACCTGGTCCGCCTCGCTCCGCAGATGCATCTCGATTCGCCCCGCTGCGGTATTGTAAAACGCCTGGTGGCTGAATTGTTCACTGTCGAAAGTGCCATCAAGATCGGTATTCAGGCGAGTCAGCAGGTTCTTATTGAAAGCGGCAGTGACGCCAGCGCTATCGTTGTAGGCGCGCTCCAGCCATGCTCTCGGTTTTTTCAGGTCGACCCCGATCAGCAGCCCGCCCCCGGGACTGACCATCTCCGCGACCTGGCGGAGCAGCCGCTCCGCCGCCCGGGGTTCGAAGTTGCCGATGCTGGAGCCGGGAAAGAAGGCGACACGCCGGTGACCTGACTCCGGTATCGGCAGATCAAATGGCCGGGTATAGTCGACGCAGATGGCGTTCACCTGGAGCCAGGGGTGATCCGCAGCGATCGCCTCTGCGGATTTCATCAGGTGGTCCCGGGAGATATCCAGGGGCATATAGACCCGTGGCCGGATGGCATCAATCAGCACCCTGATCTTGGTGCTGCTGCCGGAGCCCAGTTCGATCAGGTCGGTGTCGGTGCCGATCAGGCTGGCGATCTCCTCCCGGTACTGCTCAAGCAGGCCGATCTCGGTACGGGTCGGGTAGTACTCCGGCAGCTCGCAGATCTGATCGAACAGCTGTGAGCCCTCGGCATCGTAGAAAAACTTTGGCGAGATGGTTTTGGGGTTTGCGCGTAGGCCCCGCAGCACCTCTGTGGCCATATCCTCGATGCTGGGATGAAGATCGATGAATCGGGTATCTGGGGAGTTCATAGATTACCTGCCAGTCGCATGCCGGAGAACTGCCAGCGGCTCTCCGGGTAGAAGAAGTTTCGGTAGCTGGGGCGGATGTGACCCTCAGCAGTGGCACAGGAGCCGCCCCGCAGAATCAGCTGATTACACATGAATTTGCCGTTGTATTCGCCCACCGCCCCCTCGGCGGGATGGTACCCGGGGTAAGGCTGGTAGGGGCTTGCGGTCCACTCCCAGACATCGCCGTAGAGCTGGCTGTAGGGTGTGGCCGGTGCCTCGGGTGCGGTGCTGTGCGGCTGATAGATGCCCCGGTCGGCGAAATGTCCTGAGGCAGGGCTGACCTCGCGGGCTACCGCCTCCCACTCAAACTCTGTCGGCAGCCGTTGGCCGGCCCAGCGGGCGAAGGCATCCGCTTCGTAGTAGCTGATGTGGCAGACCGGCGCGTCCAGCGCGACGGGCAACAGGCCGCCGAGGGTGAACTGCTGCCAGCCAGCCTCCCGCTGGAGCCAGTAGAGAGGTGCTTGCCACTGCTGCTGCTGGGCGGCCTGCCAGCCGTCGGAGAGCCAGAGCAGGGGGTTGCTGTAACCGCCGTCCTGCATGAATTCAAGATACTGCCGGTTACTCACCGGGTGGCTGGCCAGAGCGAAGGGTGGCAAACGGTGCCGGTGTGCGGGTGCCTCGTTATCGAAATGAAAGCCGCTACCCGAATATCCGATGGCTGTTTCGCCGCCCTCGCAGGTGATCATCTGCGATTGGCCTGGGGTGGACAGGGAGGCGTCCGCCACTGCTTGATAGGCGGGGTAGAGGGGGTTCTGCCAGAGCAGATGCTTCAGGTCGGTGAGGAGCAGCTCCTGGTGCTGCTGTTCGTGGTGCAGCCCGAGCTCAATCAGGGGGGTGACTGCTGCGGGGTTGGCATCAATCAGACGGGCCATGGCCTCATCCACTGCCTGGCGGTAGTCAAACACCTGCCGTACGGTCGGTCGGCTAATCAGGCCCCGTTGTGGCCGGGGGTATTGCGGTCCCACGGCGTTGTAGTAGGAGTTGAACAGGTGGTCGAAGCCCGGGGAAAACAGCTGATAGTCCGGCAGGTTGGGTTGCAGCAGAAATGTTTCAAAAAACCAGGTGGTGTGGGCCAGATGCCATTTTACGGGGCTCGCATCGGCCATGCTCTGGGCCACGTAGTCCTCAATCTCAAGAGGCGCGCAAAGGGACTCTGTACGTTGCCGCACATCGCGATAGCGCTGGCGTAACGGAGTTTTCGGACGGGCGTCCAACCATGCTCCCCTGATTTTTTGTTATGGACGGGTCGTGAGGGTCGTCACCATAGCAGCGGAAGCATCCGCTTGGCAAAAACCCCCTTCTCAATTTTTGAGTCTGTTATATATCGCCGGATTGATCCGGCGCGGGTGTCCTCTGGCTGTCAGAAGTCGGATAGTATGGTCGAATCAAATCAAATCAAGGCGAATCGGCAGATGCAATATCTGAAGCAAATGACAGCGCTGACACTGCTCCTACTGGCCGGGCTCTGCCAGGCCGAGGAGCATGACACGGAGAGCAGGAAGTTTGAGGTCACTGAACTGGTGGCGGGCATTCATCTGCTGCAGGGGCAGGGGGGCAACATTGTGGTCTCCGTC
>JAKLLR010000144.1 GCA_022014175.1 Gammaproteobacteria bacterium
CATCACAGACATCGATACAGGCGGCGCAGCCGATACACTGATACTGCAGACCCTCCCGGATATCAATGCCGGTGGGGCAGACCTGCACACAGAGGGTGCAGTCGATACAGTCACCCAGGCCCCGGGTGTCCGGCACCACCCCCCGGGCACGGGAGCCCCGGGGTTCCCCCCGGCCCGCATCGTAAGAGACGATCATGCTATTGTGGTCCAGCATGGCACTCTGAAAGCGGGCATAGGGGCACATGTAGATACAGACCTGTTCCCGCATCCAGCCCGCATTGAAGTAGGTGGCGGCGCCGTAAAACAGAATCCAGAAGCTCTCCCAACCCCCGAGCTCCAGCCGTAGCAGGCTCTGCCCCAGCTCCCGGATCGGCGAGAAGAAGCCGACAAAGGTGAATCCGGTCCAGGCCGCAAACAGCAGCCAGACCCCGTGTTTGGCCGATTTGATCCGCAGTTTTCGCCAGCTCCAGGGTGCTTCGGAGAGCTTGATCTGACGTGCGCGGTCGCCTTCGATCCAGCGCTCCATCCAGATGAAGGTCTCGGTCCAGACCGTCTGTGGACAAGCGTAACCGCACCAGAGACGCCCCGCCAGGGCGGTGAAGAAAAACAGGGAGAGCGCCGCGACAATCAGCAGCAGAGTCAGAAAGATAAAATCCTGGGGCCAGAAGGTCCAGAACACCAGATTGAATTTGCGGGCAGGCAGGTCAAACAGAACCGCCTGGCGGCCCTGCCAGTTGATCCAGGGCACCAGGTAGTACATGCCGAGCAGCCACCAGACCGCAACCGCCCGCAGCCGGGAGAAGCGGCCACTCACCTGGCGAGGGTAGATTTTCTCCCGCTTGGCGAACAGCGAACTCGCCCCGGTGATACCACCTTCGCCGGAGTTTGATTCAGCTTGATCTTCAGCCGAATTATTCACCGCCACCCAGACTCAACACATAAGCAGCCAGAAGATGCACTTTGTCTTCCCCCAGCAGGTCCCGATGGGCCGGCATGGTGCCATTGCGACCGTTACTCACCGTGGCCGTCACCGCTGCCTCGGAGCCGCCGTAGAGCCAGATATTATCCGTCAGATTGGGTGCGCCAAGCGCCTGATTGCCGGAGCCGTCCGGCAGATGACAGGCGGCGCAGTTTTGCGCAAAGCGAGCCTCCCCGGCCGCTGCCAGGGCTGGATCCACCGTCTGCCCGGAAAGCCCCCGAACGTAGGCCACCACTTCGGCGACCGCCGTATCCTGCAGCGTCGCCGAAAACGGAATCATCATGCCATTGCGGCCATTCAGGATGCTCGTCTCCACCGCTTCCGGTGTACCCCCATAGAGCCAGTCGTTATCGGTCAGATTCGGATAACCCGGCGCGCCACCACCATCAGAACCGTGGCAGGCGCTGCAGTAGTTCACAAACAACCGCTGCCCCATCGCCACCGCCCTGGGGTCCGCCGCCAACTCCGGCAAGGGCGTCGCCGCGTAGCGGGCAAATAGTGGCGCATATTCACGCTCGGCACGCTCAACTTCAGCCTCATACTGACTCAACTGGCTCCAGCCCAACAGCCCTTTAAAGGTCCCCATGCCGGGGTAGAGCGCCAGATAGATAAACCCGAACACAATTGAGATGTAAAACATCCACAACCACCAACGGGGCAGCGGATTGTTGTACTCCTGCAGATCACCATCCCAGGTATGACCGGTCACGCTCGAGGTATCGCCTTTAGCGCCAGGCGAACGGTTGGCCAGCCGAACCAGCCAGAGACAGCCTAGAATATTGAGCACCACCACAACCACAATGACCCAATGCAGACCGCTACTCATCGCTTTTCTCCCAGACCCGACTCATCCCTGTCATCCGCAAAGGGCGCCCGGGCAGCATCATCGAATTTTTCCCGCCGACTGCCGTAGACCCAGATCACCACCGCCACAAACAGCACCACCACCAGCACCGTCATGCCTGACCGGATCAGGGTCCACCCCTCCATACCGGGCATCACTGAGCGCCCTTAAGGCTGGTGCCAAGCACCTGCAGGTAGGCGACCACAGCATCCAGCTCACTCCGGCCGCTCACACTGGCCTCGGCACCTTCGATATCTGCATCGCTATAGGGCACTCCAACCCGACGCAGAGCCACCATTTTTGAGCCGGTGCGAGCAGCATTCAGGGTTCTCTTAGCTAACCAGGGATAGGCCGGCATGTTGGACTCCGGCACCAGATCCCGCGGGTTGGTCATGTGTACCCGGTGCCAGTCGTCACTGTAACGCCCACCGACCCGGGCCAGATCCGGCCCGGTCCGTTTTGAACCCCACTGGAACGGGTGGTCATAGACCGACTCCCCCGCCACTGAATAGCGACCATAACGCTCAGCCTCCGCCCGAAAAGGCCTGATCATCTGCGAGTGACAGCCGTAACACCCTTCACGGATGTAGATATCCCGCCCCTCCAGTTGCAGCGCGGTATAGGGCTTCAATCCCGCTACCGGCTCTGTCGTACTTTTCAGGAAAAACAGGGGCAGAATCTCCACCGCACCACCCACTAGCACCACCAGGAAAATCAACACGCCCATCCAGGCCACGTTTTTCTCAACCAGTTCATGTGACATCTGTCGCGCTCCTGTTCAGGCCGTCTGGGTCCGGGGAATCTGAGCCACCACCGGGTTGCCCGCTCTCACGGTGCGCCAGACGTTGTAGGCCATCAGCACCATGCCAGAGAGATAGAGCAGACCGCCCATCAGCCGCACCACGTAGTAGGGATTGGTGGCCTCCAGAGCCTCCACGAAACTGTAGGTCAGCAGGCCGTCGCCGCTGACCGCGCGCCACATCAGCCCCTGCATCACCCCGGCAATCCACATCGAACTGATATAGAGCACGATGCCGATAGTCGCGACCCAGAAGTGGGTCTCCACCAGCTTCATGCTGTACATCTCCTTGCGACCCCAGAGCAGAGGAATCAGATGATAAAGGGCACCAAAACTGATCATGCCAACCCAGCCCAGGGCCCCCGAATGGACATGACCAATGGTCCAGTCGGTGTAGTGGGAGAGCGCGTTGACCGTCTTGATCGCCATCATCGGTCCCTCAAAGGTCGACATACCGTAAAACGACAGCGAGACAATCAGGAACTTCAGAATCGGATCAGTGCGCAATTTATGCCAGGCACCGGAGAGGGTCATGATGCCGTTGATCATGCCGCCCCAACTTGGCGCCAGCAAAATCAGGGAGAACACCATACCCAGTGACTGCACCCACTCAGGTAGAGCGGTGTAGTGCAGATGGTGGGGACCCGCCCACATGTAGATGGAAATCAGGGCCCAGAAATGGACGATAGAGAGACG
>JAKLLR010000006.1 GCA_022014175.1 Gammaproteobacteria bacterium
GATCTGGTCACTCGGGAGGAGTTTGAGATCCAGCAAGCACTCCTGCACCGGGCCAATCAGCAGCTGGCGGAGCTCCAGCATCGCCTGGACGCGCTGGAGGACCCATCAGGCACGGACGGCCGGGATACCGAACAGACTGAATCGGACTGATGCCGGTCAGCACGGTCCACAGCCGCGCTCAAACAGGCATCCTGGCACCCCCTGTAACGGTTGAGACCCACCTGGCCAGCGGGCTGCCCACATTCAATATCGTTGGGCTGCCGGAAACGGCGGTGAGGGAGAGCCGGGACCGGGTCCGCAGCGCACTGCAAAATGCAGGTTTTGATTTTCCGGCCCGCCGCATAACCGTCAATCTCGCCCCCGCCGACCTGCCCAAGGAGGGTGGGCGTTTCGACCTGGCCATCGCCCTCGGTATTTTGAGCGCATCGGAGCAGATCGATGGTCAGCTGCTGAGCGGCCTGGAGTGTCTGGGTGAACTGGCATTGACCGGTAAACTGCGGGGCATTCGCGGCGTCCTGCCTTCAGCGTTGGAGACCCGTGCCAGTGGTCGAGCCCTGATCTGCCCCACCGCCAATGTGGCGGAAGCAGCCCTGGCGGCCAATCTGCCCATCTATCCCGCCGACTCACTGCTGGCGGTCTGCGCCCACCTCAACGGCCTCACACCGATCCCTCAACATACCGCACCCCCGCCCCGACCGGCGCTCAACCGCTACCCGGATCTGAGTGATGTGCGGGGCCAATCCCAAGCCCGGCGAGCGCTGGAAATTGCTGCGGCGGGCCGACATAACCTGCTGCTGATTGGCCCACCCGGCACGGGCAAGACGATGCTTGCACGCCGACTGGCCGGTCTGCTGCCGCCGATGGAGGAGCAGCAGGCGCTACAGGCCGCAGCCATCCAGTCCGTGAGCTCCGGTGGGTTCAACCCGACCCGGTGGCGACTGCGACCAGTGCGGGCGCCCCATCACACCGCATCTGGAGTCGCACTGGTCGGTGGTGGCAATCAGCCCCGCCCCGGCGAGATTAGCCTGGCCCACGGCGGCATCCTGTTTCTGGACGAACTGCCGGAGTTCGACCGAAGGGTGCTGGAGGTCCTGCGGGAACCGATTGAGTCTGGCCATATCGTGATCTCCCGGGCCGCTCAGCAGGCGGAATTTCCCGCAGACTTTCAGCTGGTGGCGGCGATGAACCCCTGCCCCTGCGGGCATCTGGGAGATCCCGGGGGACGCTGCCACTGCACCCCCCAACAGATCATCCGTTATCGTAGCCGGATCTCTGGACCGCTGCTGGATCGAATCGACCTGCATGTGGAACTGCCGCCGCTGGCTGCCAGCGAAATCAGCGTTAAAAACAGTAGAACTGAAGAGAGTAGCGAGGTGGTTCGCCAGCGCGTGACAAAGGCCCAGGCCCGACAACAGCAACGGGCTGGCAGGCTCAACCAGGCCCTCGACAACCCCTTGATTGAGCGTGACTGCCAACCCGACAGCGGCGGCGCACAACTACTGGAGCGGGCGATCACTCAACTGGGGCTCTCGGCCCGGGCCTACCACCGGATTCTACGGGTCGCTCGCACCGTTGCTGACCTTGCAGAAGCCAAAGATATCCAGACAGATCATATTGCCGAAGCCATCGGCTATCGGGTGCTCGATCGGCGGACCACCGCGCTATAAGAGGGCCACGCTACTGGGCCGCCAGGCGGTTATCCAGCAGCTTGCGAAGGTGGGCGAGCAACAGGGCCTCGAAGGACTCCAGTCCATCGAAGCCGTGAAAGGCACCGATATAGCTGGCACCACTCTCATCCATGAACCAGCGTTGCACGAAGGCTTCGAGCCGCTCTTTCTGCTCTAGCCGCTGCATCAGGTCCGTGCGGTTATCAAGCTCGACCATCGCTGGCGCAGTTTTTCGGTAAAACAGTAGCTCTGGCGAACCACTCTCCCGGTTACCTTCAATTGCCTCTTCGAACTCATACTCAGAGCCCGACAGATAGCGGCTACCGTCAGCCCGGGTAATCTGCTCCGGCAGCGGCGACCCGAGGCGTGACCAGAAGATACCGATATAAATATCGGTCTCCTTCGGCGAAATAATCTGGGCTTGGAAAGTATCCGAGGCCTGCAGGGGCTCCTCCTCCCAGAGCACCGGAATCAACCGCAATTGGCCGGCATACTCCGCATTCAGCTGGGTCAACACGCTGCGGCAGAGCCGCCGTTCAGGGATCACATCTCCCGGTGACGAGATAAAGACCTTTAGCGGCCGACCCTGCTGCTGTCTGAGCCGATACTTCTCCAGGCAGGCACCCAGTCGAGCCCGTAGCAGCACCGGATTTGGGGGTTTCAAGATGTAATCCTCGGCCCCCGCCAGAATGGACTGGACCACTCGGCTATTGTCATCCAGCGCCGAGAGCATCATCACCGGCAGGTGCTTCAAACGGTCCGTCCGTTTCAGCTCTCCCAGCAGATCCAGGCCATCACGATCCGGCATGACCATGTCGAGCAGAATCAGGTCAACCTTTTCCCGATCCAGCAGACCGAACATTTCACTGCCGCAGCTGGCGACCAGAGCGTCGTACCCCATCTTGCCAAGCCGACGCTGAAAGAGGTCACGGTTCGCTTCGCTGTCGTCCACCACCAGTATCCGGCCGTGGCCACCCAACCAGAGTTGATCTGCCACCGCAGGGGGCTCCGGGACCAGTGATTCAGCGGAATCTGCCGAAGGCGCGGCCTGATCGGCCCGGGAGAAGTAACCAGGGGTCAGTTCTCGGTTGATCTGCTCCATCAGGTTGCGGGTCGCCGAGCCGATACTTCCGATGTCCGGCATCAATTCGTGGGGATCGTCATCCTCATAGATCTCCTCCAGCATCTCGCAGTAACCGGAAATGTGGGTCAACTGAGTCCGCAGGCCGTGCTGAGCGGCCGCCAGATCCAGCTCCCCAACCGAGCGCTTGTTGGCACCGAGATAATCATCGATCAGATTAAGCAGCCGTTCGCCACCATGCTGAATCTGGCGAAGATCCTCGGCCTGCTCGGCAGAGAGATCTCCCTCATTCTCCTCCAGCAATATCTCCGCATAACCGAGAATATGGCCAACCGGCGTGCGCAGATCATGCCGGATTGCAGAGAGCCGCTCATGAAATAGGGCAGAAACTTCTCGATCTTCGGTGGTCACGATCAGCCCCGCAACTCCTTAAATAGCACTAAGAGATCGCCAGCAGCGCTTCAATCTTGCCCAGCAACCGCTGGAAATCGACGGGTTTGGTGTCGTAATCATCGCAACCCGCCTCCCGCGCCTTTGTCGGATCACCCCCCAGCGCATGAGCGGTCAGGGCAATCACCGGGATGCCCCGGGGTAGCGGCTGACTTTATGATTATCTTCGCCACCTGCCAGCCATCCAGAATCGGCAGGCTGATATCCAGCAGAATAATCTCCGGGGACTCCGATGCCGCCATACTCAACCCCCTGCCGGCCGTTGATGGCGATCAATACACTCTGCGCCTTGCGTAGCAGTCGGCGGGAGAACATATCCCGGTTCATTGCATTATCTTCGACTAACAGAATTCTCGCCATTTCTCGGTGCCCAAGCTACTACGCAGATGTGGGTGGCTCATGCTCACGGTGTAACCGCTGTACCGCCCAGAGCAGGTTTTCAATCACACAGTCCCTCTCAAGATCCAGCAGTGTCGATTTCGCTGAGTCCAGCTCCGAGCTATCCAGTGTGTTGGACGCCGCTTCGAATTTTCGATACTGATTCTGGTACTGCCACTGCAGCTCCCGGGTGGCCATTTTGCCCTGATACAGCTCCCACACGCTGAGCCAGAAAGGCAGCAGACCGAGCAAAAAAACCAGCAGTTGTTTGACCGTAAAATCCGCCACAATGGTCATCGCAACCAGCTGATACTTAAAAAAGAATAGTGCCACCAGCCCCACCACCACCGCGCTGATAATCGTGACTTTTATTTTCGATAATCGCTCGTGCTGCTGGTGTAACTGATGTGCCTTCCTTTTGAAATAGCCGAGTTGGCTGTTGATCCAGTGTTCATGAACCCACTTGATCCGCTCCGCACTGGGTTGGGTCCGGCTGTTGCCATCCGGCTCCAGCCCGCGCTCAAGCAGATAGAACCAGCGCGCCCGCTCCAGCTGCTCCACCCCCATGGCGATCTGCAAATCACGATGGCTGGGCCAGCCCACGCCCGCCGCAGAGAGATAAAATCGCACCCGCAGCGTCTCCGCAATCGAGCGGTAGATCAGATGGTGCTGCAACCAGTGATGCCGGGCGGAGCGGTTGTAACTCACCAGGCCATACACAAACAGTGCCAGGTAAGCTAGCAGCAACCATTTCGAAGCGACAATCTTGGCGTAAGCCAGAAAGCAGAGCCCCATAGCTGCCGCGGCGTAGGCAAACGCGGCAAAAGTGCGGTCTGAATAGCGCTGGTAATAGAGTGCCAGCCAGTCAAAACTGCGATGGGTCTGCTCAATCCGCTCAAGCTCCGGCCGACGCTCAGACTCCGGCAGTTCAGCCGACATATCCCAGGTCGGATGCGCCGAAATATCCATCTGGTGCTGACGCTGCAGATTTACAAATTCAACGGCATGATCCAACCTCTGCCGCAACTCTCCGGGCAGGGTCTGGCTGAGAACGACACCCTTGCCGTGCTGGTCCCGACAGATATACACCGGCTGCTCAGGCACGCCTGCTGCTGGCGCACGACCGTTGCGCTCCACCGGCACCCAGATCGCATATTCATCAGGAATCGCCTCCGCATCCACCGACATGACCAGAGGGCCGCACTCAGAGCGCCGGGAGAGCTGCAAGTATTTCGACAGAGTATCGAAAGTCCCCCCGGGCAGCCGCTCGGTGTCACCATCCCAGAGCGCCAGCAGCACGCCACTTCGCTGCCGCAGGTAATCCCCCAGTTGGGCATAACACTGATCACGATTTGCCTGGAAGGGCAGTTCGTAGCTGGAGACACCTGGGTCGGCCAGCAGGGTCTCCAGACGCTGGCGGTCAACCCCGGAAAAATCATCGATATACCGGGACAACGGCATCGGCAGAACCCCATGAACCGGAATGTTCATCGAAACCGCCAACTCCGCCACCAGCATGTCTGCACCCGCGGCCAGCCCGCAGAGCAGTTTCAGCTGCACCGGCTTACAATGCGTGACCAGCGATTCCAGAAGCCGCCGTACCGCCTCCGTGGTTAGCTCATCACGGTCGGCATCCAGGTCTCGGTGCCCGATCACGCCGATGTTTATCGAAAATTCAGGGGCTGGTTTCACCACATCAATCCTGTTGTATCCCCGTTATCCAGTCAAGCACAGACTGACAGAGGCCAGACGTTACGGGCAACGACTCTAACCGAACATTGATCAGGGGGGGATGGCTATGGCCCGATAACCGGAACCCGCGGTTTTAATAAGGCTTGCACCCGGGGAAAGCACCTGTTTAGAATGCTACTCAGGTGCCGTTCGGTCTGGACAGTTTGCGCCCTGCACGTCTCAACCCCAGTTCTGGAGAATCTTTGTAGTGAGTGGTGAAATCGTTGCGGTTTCCGATGCGACCTTTGACGAAGAGGTTTTAAATTCGAGCGACCCGGTATTGGTGGATTACTGGGCGGAGTGGTGTGGCCCCTGCAAGATGATCGCGCCGATACTGGAAGAAATCAGCCAGGAGTACGGCGGACGAATCAAAGTCGCCAAACTTAATATTGATGACAATCCTGGCACCCCACCAAAATATGGCATTCGCGGTATCCCCACCCTGATGCTGTTCAAAAATGGCGAAGTGGAGGCGACCAAGGTCGGCGCGCTGTCGAAATCTCAGCTTGTGGTGTTTCTCGACAGCAATCTCTAGACATACAAACATGGGTCCACTCGGCATCGACCGGGTGGACTACAGACAATCCCCGAAGGTAGAATGTGAGAACCGCATCCGCAGCGCTCGTCGTGTGGGTGCCAGAAACAAAAACACCCTGATAACTTAAACCACCCCTCGTCGGCAATCCGTCGCCGAGCCCGGCCTGTATCTAAGCGTCCTGCTGCCGGGGCCAAATCTGCCATTCTGAGCCCTCCCCAATGAATCTGAACGATTTAAAAAACAACACCATCTCCGAACTGGTCGAGATTGCCAAAAGCCTCAATCTCGACCACACCGCACGACTGCGGAAAGAGGAGATCATCTTTGCGATCCTCAAATCCAAAGCGAAAAAAGGTGAGGACATTTTTGGTTTTGGGGTACTGGAGATTTTGCAGGATGGTTTCGGCTTTCTCCGCTCTGACAACAGCTCTTATCTGGCAGGCCCGGATGATATTTACGTCTCTCCCAGCCAGATCCGACGCTTCGGCCTGCGCACTGGCGACACCATTTCCGGAAAAATCCGCCCACCCAAGGATGGCGAGCGCTACTTCGCGCTGTTGAAGGTCGACAATATCAATTTTGAGCCGCCGGAAAATGCCAAACACAAAATTCTGTTCGAAAATCTGACGCCTCTGTTTGCGGAAGAGCGGCTGAATCTTGAAATCGGCAACGGCACCACTGAAGACATCACGCCCCGCATCATTGATATGGCGTCGCCGATTGGCAAGGGACAACGCGGCCTGATCGTGTCGTCACCAAAATCCGGTAAGACCATGATGCTGCAGAGCATTGCTCGCTCCATCGCCCACAACCATCCTGACTGCCATCTGATGGTGCTGCTGATCGACGAGCGACCAGAAGAGGTCACCGACATGAGTCGGTCAGTCCGGGGCGAAGTGGTCTCCAGCACCTTTGACGAACCCCCGACCCGACACGTGCAGGTTGCCGAGATGGTGATCGCGAAGGCCAAACGACTGGTCGAACATAAAAAGGATGTGGTTATCCTGCTCGACTCCATCACCCGCCTGGCCCGGGCCTACAACATGGTCGCGCCCTCCTCCGGCAAGGTGCTGACCGGTGGTGTTGATGCTAACGCCCTGGGCCAGCCAAAGCGTTTTTTCGGGGCCGCCCGAAATCTGGAAGAGGGGGGCAGCCTGACCATTATCGCCACCGCCCTGATTGAAACCGGTTCACGCATGGATGATGTGATCTACGAAGAGTTCAAGGGCACCGGCAACATGGAGATCCACCTGGAACGGAAGCTGGCGGAGAAACGGATCTACCCGGCCATCAACATCAACCGCTCCGGCACCCGCCGTGAAGAGCTGCTGACCGATGCGGCCACCCTGCAGAAGATCTGGCTGCTACGCAAACTGCTCGGCACCATGGACGATGAGTCCGCCATCGAATTCCTCTTGGAGCGGATGAAAGTCAGCAAAACCAATTCCGAATTTTTCAAATCGATGAAGGCATGATCGCCAGCCTTTGCACCCGATTACACCCCCCAAATCCCAGGAGTTCGTAGAATGAAAAGCCCCCTACGCGTCACCGTGACCGGCAGCGCCGGACAGATCGGCTATGCCCTGCTGTTCCGTATCGCCGCGGGCGACATGCTTGGCAAGGACCAGCCTGTCATTCTGCAGCTACTGGAAATCACCCCCGCGCTGGAAGCCCTTGGCGGCGTCGTGATGGAGCTGAATGACTGCGCCTTCCCGCTGTTACAGGATGTCATCATCTCCGATGACCCCAATGTTGCTTTCAAGGATACGGATTACGCCCTGCTGGTTGGTGCCCGTCCCCGGGGGCCGGGTATGGAGCGCAAAGACCTGCTGGAGGCCAACGCGGCCATTTTCTCCGCCCAGGGCAAGGCCCTGAACGACCACGCCAGCCGTGACGTGCGGGTGCTGGTGGTCGGCAATCCGGCCAATACCAACGCCCTTATCGCCCAGGCCAATGCGCCGAAACTGAACCCCGGCAACTTCACCGCCATGATGCGGCTGGACCACAACCGGGCCATTAGCCAGCTGGCTGAAAAGACCGGGGCCGCCGTCACCGACATCCGTCAGATGACGGTCTGGGGCAATCACTCCGCGACCCAGTATCCGGATATCAGTAACACCACTGTCTCCGGCAAAGCCGCCAAAGAGCTGGTCGATCAGACCTGGATTGAGAACGATTTCATTCCCACCGTGCAGCAACGTGGCGCGGCGATCATCAAAGCCCGAGGCGCATCCAGCGCAGCGTCAGCCGCCTCCGCCGCGATTGATCATATGCGCAGCTGGGCTCTGGGCACGCCGGAAGGCGACTGGGTCAGCATGGGCATTCCAGCGGATGGCAGCTACGGCATCGAACCCGGCATCATCTACTCCTATCCGGTCACTATCTCCGGCGGGCAGTACCGGATCGTACAGGATCTGGCCGTGGATGAGTTCAGTCGCGCCAAGATGAATGCCACCGAAACCGAATTGAGAGAGGAACGGGCTGCCGTGGCCCACCTGCTGGGTTGACCCCTTGCCCCGGACAGACCATTTCCGTATGATTCGCGCCCCGGCTCCCGATAGCTGGCGAAAACTTGAGGCTAGAGCATGAAGGCAGAAATTCACCCCGACTACCATGACGTCAAGGTCACCTGCAGCTGTGGCAACGACTTCACTACCCGTTCCAGCGCCAGAGAGAGCGAACTTCGTCTGGATGTCTGCTCCGCCTGCCACCCCTTCTACACCGGTGAAAGTCGGCGTATTTCCGATACTGAAGGCCGGGTCGAACGATTCCGCAAAAAATACGGAATGTAGACTTCTGCGGAAGAAACCCTGTAAAAAAGGCGCCTGTGGGCGCCTTTTTTATGTCTAGCAATTAGCACAACAATCAAAGAACAACCTGCGAACCCTGGCGTCCAAACTTGAACCCGGACCGAATCAGCCGATGAACCGACTACTGCCCCCCCTGCTACTGCTCAGCTGCCTTCTGCTCTCCGCCTGCGCCACCAACCCGGTGAGTGGACGGCAGAATTTTGTCATGATGAGCACTGACAAGGAGGTCCGCACCGGGGCTCAGATGCATCCCCAGATCGTGCAGCAGTATGGCCTCTACAATAACCAGGCCCTGCAGAAGTATGTCGACCGAGTCGGGCAGGAGCTGGCCCGGGTCAGCCACCGACCTGAACTCAACTACCGTTTCACCCTGCTCGACAGCCCGGTGATCAACGCCTTTGCCCTGCCTGGCGGATACATCTATATCACCCGAGGGCTGTTGATCTACCTGAACAGTGTAGATCAACTGGCCGCCGTACTCGGTCACGAGCTGGGGCATGTCACCGCCCGCCATTCAGTGCAGCAACAGGCCGCAGCCGGGGCCGCCAACATCGGTTACACCATCGGCTCCATTCTGGTACCGGGGTTGGGCAGCGCCGGGGTGAGCGACCTCTTCAACGTCGTCAGCACCGGCATCCTGAGGGGTTACGGCCGGGACCATGAACTGGAGGCGGATCGACTCGGTGCCATCTACCTCGCCCGGGCAGGATACGAGCCGGAAGCGATGATCGACGTGATCAGGGTGCTGAAGGATCAGGACAGCTTCGCAGCCGAACGGGCCAAGGCGGAGGGCCGCGAACATCAGGGCTATCACGGCCTCTTCTCCACCCACCCGGACAACGATGACCGGCTACACAACGTTGTGGGCACCGCCGCCGCGCTGGCAGAAGCCGGGCCACGGAAGGGACTGGACAAAAGCTTTCTGAGCCGACTCGACGGTCTGGTTTTTGGTGATAGTAGCCACCAGGGCATTCGCCGCAACAACAGCTTCTACCACAAGAGCCTGGATATCAGGGTACAGTTTCCGGACCAGTGGACTCTGGAGAACAGCGCCAAACAGCTGACTGCCCGCGCCCCCGAGGGTAGCGCGGTGATGATCATGCTCAGCGATACCCGGCCAGAGAACCTGACACCGCTGCAGTACATCACTAACACCATGAAGCTGAAACCTCTTGCTGGGCACCAGTCGCTGGATATTAAAAACAGTCCAGGTGCCAGCATACAGACCAAGATTCCCAGCCGCTCCGGCATACAGGTCGGACGGGTCAGCGTCCGTTATCTGGGAGAGACGGCCTATATTTTTCTGGGTGTGCCAAAGGATCAAAACCAGCTGTCCACATACGACTCTGAGTTTCTGGAAGCCGCCCGCAGTCTCAGACGACTCACTCCTGCCGAGGCTAAACTCGCCGCGCCATTGCAAGTCCACCTGATTACTGCCAACAGCCACACCCGAATCAGCCAGCTCGCCGAAGGCTCCGCCATCACCAACTATCCCGAGGCACAGCTGCGTCTACTGAACCAGCTCTACCCGGACCGCGAACCGGTCCCTGGTCAAACCCTCAAGATAATCCGCTAGCCCTGCTGAATTCAGATCAGGCGGTCTCGGTCGGCCCCCGCAACTGCCAGTAACCCAGCCAGGCCGTCAGGCCACAGCCGCACATCATCAGCATGCCAAGCGCCAGAGTGAACCGCTGCCCGGACAGCAGAGGCACCCAGACTCCGGCGATCAGGGCATTGTTGGCGGTCTGGGCAAAACCCTGCAACGCAGAAACTGTGCCCCGCATCTCCGGCGCCTGATTCAACACCATCAAACTCAGGCTCGGCATTGCCAGCGACATGCCGCAACTATAGATCATCATCGGCAGCATCGAGCCGGGCAGGTGCACCGGCAACAGCCCCTGCACAGCCAGGTTGAGCAGCGCCGCAAAGATCATCAGCCCGTAAGCCCGGACGATCGTTTTCGCTGGCGACCAGATCACCGCCACCCGGTGGGCGATAAAATTGCCCAGAATCATACCGCTGACCAGTGGCACCATCAGCCAGCCGAACTCGGTGACGCCGAGCCCCAGATGCTTAATAACAAACACCGGGGCGGCGATAATAAAGACATACATTCCGCCGAAATTGAGCGCCACCGCGGCGACCAGCGCGACAATTCGAGTGTTCTGCAACATCGAAAAATAGTTCATTAGCAGGTGGCCCGGATGAAATGGCTGGCGTCTCTCCCGCGCCAGCGTCTCCGGCAAGGCAAACAGACAGACCGTAAGCACGCTGATTCCGGTCAGCGAAAGAAACAGAAAGACCGAGCGCCAGCCCCAGTGGGCCTGCAACCAGCCGCCGATGATTGGTGCCACCCCGGGGGCCACGGCGAAGACCATCATCACCTGGGCCAGCATCCGCTGGGCATGATGGCCCGCATAACGATCCCGCAGCAGCGCCCGGCCCACCACCATGCCCGAGCCGGCGCCAAGCCCCTGACCTGCCCGGGCGAGGGTCAATTCACCGATAGTGTCGGCAAAGAAACAGCCAATCGATGCAAGCACATAGAGACTCAAGGCCGCCAACACCACACGACGGCGGCCAAACGCATCGGACAGCGCCCCATGAAACAGCATCATCAGGGAAAAAGTGGCCAGATAAGCACTCAGGGTCTGTTGCATCTGCAGATCGGTGGCGCCCATCTGCAACATGATCTCAGGAAACGACGGCATGTAGGTGGTCACAGAGAAGGGGCCAATAGCCGCAGCAGCCGCCACCAGCATGGCCAGGCCCCAGCCTCTGCTATACTTCTGCTCGCCTGTTTGTGGCTCCATGCGCGGTGCTACCATCCCGGAAAAACGCCACAACATAGCACAGCCCCAGGCTGCTCATGACCATCGAACTGCTCGCAACTCTCAACCCTGAACAGCGCCAGGCTGTCACCTCTGAAGCGACCCGGGTGCTGGTGCTGGCTGGCGCCGGCAGTGGCAAAACCCGGGTGCTGGTCCACCGGGTCGGCTGGCTGGTTGAACAGCATCTGGCAACCCCCTACAACATTCTTGCTGTAACCTTTACCAATAAGGCCGCCGGGGAGATGCGGGGGCGGATAGAAGAGCTGCTGCAACAACCGACCCGACAGATGTGGGTCGGCACCTTTCATGGTCTGGCCCACCGGCTGCGGCGGGCCCACTGGCAGGATGCCAACCTGCCGGAACATTTCCAGATTCTCGATAGCGAAGACCAGCTCCGGGCGATCAAACGCATCCTCAAGAACATGCAGCTGGATGATGCCCGCTGGCCACCGAAATCGGTCCGGAATTTTATCAACAGCCGTAAGGAGGCGGGACACCGGGCCCGGCATGTTGACCCCCAGAACGACCCCTTTCTGGCAAAAATGGCGGCGATCTACCTGGAGTACGAACAGTATTGCCAGCGCTCCGGCCTGGTGGATTTTGCTGAACTGCTGCTGCGCAGCCTGGAACTCTGGCGGGACAAGCCCGAAGTGACCGCGCACTACCGGCAACGATTCAAACACATCCTGGCGGACGAGTTTCAGGATACCAACGCGCTGCAGTACGCCTGGCTGCAATTGCTGGCGGGCGATAGCTCTCACCTGTTTATCGTCGGCGATGATGACCAGTCGATCTACGGCTGGCGCGGCGCCCGCATCGAGAACATGCAGGAGTTCGTGGATGCCGGGACTGAAGGCAAGTTAGTCCGACTGGAGCAGAACTACCGCTCCACCAACACCATTCTGGGAGCAGCCAATGCTCTGATCGAACATAACCAGGAGCGGCTGGGCAAGAATCTCTGGAGTGCCGGGGAGAGGGGCGACCCCATACAGCTCTATCGGGCCTTCAACGAAATCGATGAGGCCCGCTATGTGATCGATCAGGCCCAGGCCTGGATCGACAAGGGCCGGCCACCGGGCGAACTGGCCATTCTCTACCGCTCCAACGCCCAATCACGGCTGTTCGAAGAGACCCTGGTGGCCCGGGGCATTCCCTATCGAGTCTACGGCGGGCAACGATTCTTCGAGCGCGCCGAGATCAAAGATGCCCTGGGTTATCTGCGACTGCTGGCCAATCCGGCGGATGACAGCGCCTTTGAACGAGTGGTTAACCACCCCCCCCGGGGAATCGGCAGCCGAACCCTGGAGATTCTTCGTGACGCCGCCAGACACCGGGATCTGTCACTGCATGACACCGCTCTCGCCCTGACTGCCACAGCTGATCTCAGCGGTAGGGCCCGTAACGCCCTAACGACTTTCCTGACCCTGCTGGAAGAGCTCAAAGAGCGCTCGGCAGGTGCCACTCTGGAAGAGAAAATCGAACAGGTGCTGCGCGCCAGTCGACTAATCGAACACTTTGCTGCAGAGCGGAGCGATAAAGCCGAAGCCCGGGTCGAAAACCTCCAGGAGCTGGTCTCAGCCGCCCGGGGGTTCGATGAACAGGCGGATGATGAGTTTGACCCCCTCAGCCAGTTTCTCGCCAATGCCGCGCTGGAAGCGGGAGATAACCAGGCGGAGGCCGGCGAAGACTGCCTGCAGATGATGACCCTGCACAGCGCCAAAGGGCTGGAATTCGATCAGGTCTTCATGGTCGGTGTGGAGGAGGGGCTGTTTCCCCATCAGCGCTCGCTTGAGGAGCAGGGCCGACTGGAGGAGGAGCGGCGACTCTGCTATGTGGGCATCACCCGGGCGCGCAAACATCTGAACATCTGCCATGCGGAGAGCCGTCGGCTCTACGGTGAGACCTTTTTCCCCCAGCCCTCTCGCTTTATCTCCGAAATCCCGGAAAACTATATCGAAGAGGTGCGCCTGGGTGGTCAGGATCAACAGCCCCTGTTTGCGCCAAAGACAAGATTCGCGGCCGGCATTCCACAACGGGGCCGCTACCGCAATGGCCAGAGCATTCGCCACAAAAAATTCGGGGAGGGGACGATACTGGCGATCGAAGGGGAGGGGGACAAGGCGCGAATCCAGGTCAATTTCAAAAACGTTGGAAAGAAATGGCTGATCGCCGGGTTTGCCAATCTGGAGCCATCCGCCTAATAAAAAGCTGTTCGTGATTGAGGGGAACAACGTGCAGGGATTACATGCAACTCAGGGGCTCCGTCGTGCGGCCCAGTTAGCGCCTGAAAAAATCGGGCTGACCTGTGGCGAGCACTCCCTGACCTGGGCCAGTCTTGAGCATCGGGTCAGCCGTCTGGCGGGGGTGTTACAAGAGCAGGGGCTGGCTCCCGGAGACCGGGTTGCCCTGCTGGCGCTGAGCGGGCTACACACCTTCGAGTATTTCTATGCAGTGCCCTGGGCCGGCGGGGTGGTGGTGCCGGTGAACTACCGGCTGGCACTGCCGGAACTCAGCCACATCCTGCGGGACTCCGGGGCCAAAATTCTCATTCTGGACCAGGCCCACAGCCATCTTCTGCCAGCGCTACAGGCGGCGGTGCCTGAATTGCAAACCCTGCTTGTCATTGATCCACCAAGCGGTGGATTAAGGGGCGCTATCGATTACCAGGCCGCCATAGAGCAGGCCACGCCGATACCTGATCAACTCAGAGGCAACGATGAGCTCTGGGCACTGATCTATACCGGCGGTACCACCGGGCTGCCAAAGGGTGTGATGCTGTCTCACGGCAATCTGGTCGTCAATACACTGGTAGCCATCAACATTCTTGGATTCACTGAGAGGAGTGCCTATCTCCATGCGGCACCCCTGTTTCACTGTGCCGGTGCAGCCCGCATCTACTCCACGGTAATGGCTCGTTGCCACAGCGTGGTGTTACCAAAATTTGAGGTCGAGACCCTGCTCGCGGCGATTGAAAGCCATGGTATCAACAAGATGCTGATGATCCCGACCATGCTGAACCGACTGCTCAACCATCCGAATTTCGAGGCCTACGACCTGAGCAGCCTGAAGGACATCGCCTATGGTGCGGCGGTCATGCCTCGTGCGGTTCTGGAGCGCGCCTTCGAGAAGCTGCCGGGGGTCCGTTTCAGCCAGTCCTACGGTATGACTGAGCTCTCCCCCACCGCCACGGTGCTGTCGGCCCGTTACCACACTCTGGAAGGCCCGGATTCAGGCCGTCTGGACTCCTGTGGTCAGGCCGTTTTCAATGCGGATCTCCGAATCGTCGACGATGATGACCGGGAGTGCCCGCCCGGGGAGGTCGGCGAGATCACCGTCCGCGGTCCCATGGTAATGCAGGGCTACTGGAATCTGCCGGAGCAGACCGCAGAGACTCTGCGTGGCGGCTGGATGCATACCGGTGATGCCGGTTATATGGACGACGAAGGCTTCGTCTACCTGGTGGATCGAATCAAGGACATGATCATCAGCGGTGGCGAAAACATCTACTCAAAGGAGGTGGAAGACGCCATCTATCACCATCCCGCAGTACTGGAGTGTGCGGTGATCGGCGTGCCCCATCCGGAGTGGGGTGAGGCGGTGCATGCGGTGGTTGTGCCCCGAGAGAACCAGAGCCTGACTGAAGCAGAGCTCATTGAGTACTGCCGGGGGCAGATCGCCGGTTACAAATGCCCCCGCAGTGTTGAGATACGGCAGCAGCCCCTGCCCCTCTCGGGGGCCGCTAAAGTGCTGAAAACAGCACTGCGGGATGCCTGGCAAAAAAAATCGGAAGATGCCACGCGGCAACCCAGCTGACAGTTCTGAGTTCTACGCCCTGGGCCTGGGTGGAATTAGCGCCCGCAGCGTTCAGCTTCTGTTCAGTTATACCCCGTTAATCTGCTCCCCGACATTGGTGATATCCACCCGTTAGGAGGTAGACAAAATGAGCACAAAACAGAAACTGACGACAAGCCTGATCGCGGCCGTGGCCGCACTGACCATTGCGGGTGCCGCGTCCGCCGGAGATCGCGGTGATCGGCGCCTCGGCACCCACCGGGAGAGCCACTACAGCCATGATCGGGGTAGTCGGCATCACGATGCCCGCAGCGACCGGCACTATCGGGATCGCTACCAGCGCAACTACTACCGGCACGATGCGGGCCGCTTTGGAAGCATCCCTCCCCAGTATCGGGGCCGTCATCACCGGCACGACCACAACTGTGGTCATGGCAACCGGTACCGGAGCTATCGCGGCCATCACTACGATTCCGGCTACTACCTGACCCGGTTCCTGATCGACTATAGCCGTTACGATGACTAAGCGCAGGAGAGAACTGATGCAAACCAAACGCTTTACCTTACTGGCGGGTCTCATCGCACTCGCCATGCACACCGGTGCGGGGGCGTCCCCCCGATCAGACAGCTACTATGATTATGCCGATGTTATTAGCGCGCAACAACTCTATCGCACGGTGAGAATCGACCGGCCGGTGCGGGAGTGCTGGGACGAAGCCGTTTATATGGAAGACCGGCGCTACAACTCGCACACGCCAGTAATTCTGGGTGGAGTTGTGGGGGGACTGCTCGGTCATGAACTGGGCCGAAAGGGCAGCCATGGTGGTCTCGCGACCGCCGCAGGAACCGTGCTCGGCGCTTCAATTGGACGAGATGCGCGGCAGAGAAACCGCGGTGGCCGTTATCAGACGGTCGAACGCTGTGAAACACGCCACGAAAGCCACGAGGAGGAGCGGGCGGATGGTTATCGGGTGACCTATCGTTACCAGGGCCAGGAGTATGTTGCCCGGACCGAAACAGACCCGGGAGATCGGTTTCGGGTCAGGGTGGCAGTCTCCCCGGCGGAGAAATGAGCCATCGGCCAGCAATCAGCCGATAGATGGCTGCCGCGGCGGGACCCCTGGGGGAGTCGGTCCCGCTGCGACAGCCTGTGTAACCCGCTATCAGTCAGCCTGACGCCTCAGGAACGACGGAATCTCCAGGTACTCCATATCGATCTCGCGAAGGGGGCCATCAACCCGACCCCGCCGACTCGTCCGGTCTATTGTGGGGGAATCATATTTGCCGTAATCCATCGGACCCACGCCACTGGTACCGGTGGCGATACTGTCCACCAGAGCCATCGAGACGTCCGTATGACGTGAGACTCTTGCCCCCTCACCAAGTCCAGTCGCCACTACGGTCACCCGCATATCACCACCCGCTTCCGGATCAAGCACCGTACCAACCACAACCGTGGCGTTGTCGGAGGCAAACCCCTTGATGACGTCACCGACCTCCTCGAACTCACCGATGGACATATCCAGCCCGGCGGTGATGTTCACCAGAATCCCCCGGGCCCCGGCAAGATCAATCTCTTCCAGGAAGGGGCTGGAGACTGCCGCCGCAGCAGCCAGGCTGGCCCGGTTCTCACCATGTGCGATCGCCGAACCCATCATCGCCATACCCATTTCACTCATCACCGTGCGGACGTCAGCAAAATCGACGTTGATCAGGCCTGGCCGGGTAATCAGCTCGGCGATCCCCTGAACCGCGCCCTGCAAGACCTGATTGGCGGCTTTGAAACCGTCGAGCAGGCTGACGTTGCGATCCAGCTCAGAGAGCAGCCGCTGATTGGGAATGATGATGACCGAGTCCACATGCTCAGTCAGCTCTGCAATACCCCGGTCAGCGATCTCCATTCGTCTGGCACCCTCAAAGCCGAAGGGCTTGGTCACAACAGCGACGGTCAAAATGCCCATGCTGCGAGCGATTTCGGCCACCACTGGAGCCGCACCGGTACCGGTACCCCCGCCCATACCAGCGGTGATAAACAGCATATCGGAACCCTCCAGAGCCGCGGAAATACGATCCCGATCCTCCTCCGCAGCACTCCGGCCAACCTCCGGGCTGGCACCGGCACCGAGCCCCCGGGTGGCCTCTTTGCCAATCTGCACAATGGTATGCGCGTTCGACCGCCCGAGGGCCTGGGCATCAGTATTCGCCACCACGAATTCAACCCCGTCGATCTGTTCGTTCACCATCTGTTCAATGACGTTGCCACCACCGCCGCCAACGCCGATCACCTTAATCACGGCGCTTTGGCCCTGTGTCTCCAATAATTCAAACATGACTACATATCCCCCAGCTTACAAAAAACAAACAGCGCGACCGATCTGCCAAACAGAACGGTCAACGATGCCCCCTAAAAAAACTCTTTAAACGCGCCAGGACGCTGCCAAAACCGACAGATGCCGCGCCTGTCCGGGCGTTTTCATTGCGCTGCCGCTGACCATAAATCAGCAACCCCACCCCGGTGGCGTGCATCGGATTACGCACCACCTCCACCAGACCCTCTACATGTTTTGGGACCCCCAGACGGACCGGCAGATGGAAGATCTCCTCCGCCAGATCCACCAGCCCCTCCATCTGTGCGCTGCCACCGGTGAGCACCACGCCGGAAGTCGCCAGCACGTCGCAACCGCTGCGACGCAGCTCGCCCTCGATCAGACCAAACAGCTCCTCAAAACGGGGCTCGACCACATCCGCCAGGGTCTGCCGGGCGAGGCGGCGAGGCGGCCGGTCCCCCACCGAGGGTACTTCGATGGTTTCATCCGGGTTCGCCAGCTGGCGCAGCGCGCAGGCGTACTGAATCTTGATCTCGTCCGCACTCTGGGTGGGTGTACGCAGAGCGACGGCGATATCATTTGTGACCTGATCGCCGGCGATAGGAATCACCGCGGTATGCACGATGGCACCGTTATGGAAGACCGCGATATCGGTCGTGCCGCCGCCAATATCTACCAGACAGACACCCAGATCTTTCTCGTCATCAGTCAATACCGCATAACTGGACGCCAGCTGCTCCAGGATGAAATCATCCACTTCCAGGCCGCAGCGCCGCACACATTTGACAATATTCTGGGCCGCGCTGACCGCGCCGGTGACGATGTGCACCTTGGCCTCCAGTCGAACCCCGGACATGCCAATCGGATCCTTGACACCCTCCTGGGTGTCGATGATGAATTCCTGGGGCAACACATGCAGCATCCGCTGGTCCTGGGGGATCGCCACCGCTTTGGCCGCGTCGATCACCCGGTCCACGTCCAGCTGGGTCACCTCCCGGTCCCGGATCGCGACAATGCCGTGGGAGTTGAGGCTGCGGATATGACTGCCGGCGATACCGGCATAGACCGACTGAATTTCGCAGCCAGACATTAGCTCCGCCTCTTCCACCGAGCGGCGCATCGCGGCAACCGTGGACTCGATATTGACCACCACCCCCTTCTTCAGCCCCTTGGAGGGGTGGGTGCCCAGGCCGACGATTTCAATGGTGCCGTCCTCAGCCACCTCACCAACGATGGTGACGATTTTGGTGGTGCCCACGTCCATGCCGACAATCAGATTTTTTTCCGGATTTTTGTTCATATCAGAATCTGTCCTGGGAGTCGGAAGTTGTGCCTTTGTCTCGCCAGCCCACCGCAAAACCATCGTTGTAACGGAGATCGATATAGGCCATCCGCATCAGATAGGGCGACAACGGCCCCCGAAGCAGCCTGACCAAGGCAGGCAGTTGCAAGGGGTCGCCCTGGCGCCCGATCAGCAGTTGCAGGTCGTTATCGAACTGAACGCGCCAGCCGCCCCGCTCAAGCTGCTCAACTGCGGCAATGGCAAAGGGCAGAGGCGCAAAAACCCAGCTGAATTCCTGGTAGCTGCGCCACAAATCCACCTCGGATCCAGCCGGACCCTGCAGTCGGGGCAACTGGCCAAAACCATCCAGGCTCGCGGGCTGGTAGCGCTGAGCAGAGTCACTCAGCAGGGCATCATCACCCCAGCGTGCCACCGGCACCCGTTCCACTACCCGCACCAGTACGCCGTCCGGCCACAACCGCCGCACCCCGGCTTCTGCAACCCAGGGCAGAGACTCCGCCGCCTGCCTCAGCGCAGAGATATTCAGGGTGGCGAAACTACCCTCCAGTACCCCGGCGAGCCGACCCTGCAACTCGGTTTGATCCAGATATTCGAACTTACCCTCTACCCGCACGTTGCGCACCGGCAGCGCGGCGGGATCCCCCAGCAGGTCCAGGGTGATCAGCAGCCCCAACACCACTAAACCAGCGGCCAACAGCTGCGCCATCCAGGCCAGATGACTGCGGGGTGCGGTCAACACACTAGCCATGGATCACCTGCCCCGGCTGAGCTAGAGTCGTCGCCAGAATCCGCAAGACGAGCTGCTGAAAATCAACCCCCACCGCAGCAGCAGCCATCGGCACCAGAGAGTGGTCGGTCATGCCGGGAATGGTGTTGATCTCCACCAGCCAGGGCTCCAGGTGGTCGTCGAGCATCAGGTCGACCCGGCCCCAGCCGCTACACCCGAGCAGATCAAAGGCCTCGCGAGCCAACGCCTGCATTCGCAACTCCAGCTCCGGCTCCAGTCCGGCAGGACAGTGATAGCGGGTCGTGTCGCTCTCGTATTTTGCGATGTAGTCGTAAAACGGGCGCGCGGTTTCAACCCGCACCACAGGCAGAGCCACATCGTCGACGATAGCCACGGTGCAGTCATCGCCGGTGAGCCAACTTTCGACCAGTACTGTGTTGTCATACGCCGCCGCGGCCGCCCACGCGGCGGACAATTCGGCGACAGACTCGACTCGGGTCATCCCGATGCTGGAGCCGCAACCGGCCGGCTTAACCATTAACGGCAGCCCCAACTCCGCCACAATCGCCGCGCCGTCACTGTCAGCCTCCAGCACCCGATAGGGTGCCGTGGGCAGGCCCACGGACTGCCACAGCAGTTTGGTCCGCAACTTGTCCATCGCCAGCGCCGAAGCCAGCACGCCACTGCCCGTTGCCGGCAACTCAAGCCACTCAAGCAGGCCCTGAATAGAACCATCTTCGCCACCCGGCCCGTGCAGCAGATTAAATACCCGGTCGTACCCCCCCTCGACCAACTGGCTCAGACCATCTGCCGGATCAACCGCTTCAGCCGCAACCCCGGCGCTCTGCAGCGCCTGTAATACCGCTGTCCCGCTGAGCAATGAGATCGCCCGCTCAGCCGAACGACCGCCGAGCAGTACCGCGACCCGGCCAAACTGTTCAGGATGCAGCTGCCAGTCAAAGCTCATGAGGCTTCTCCCACAACCTGGACTTCAGGCTGCAACCGCACACCCTGCTGGCTCTCCACCTCGGCAATCACATGGGCGATCAGCCGTTCGATCTCCGCAGCCCGAGCGGCGCCCCGGTTAACAATGAAATTGGCGTGCTGCTCTGAGACACAGGCATCACCAAAACAGAAACCTTTCAGGCCGGTAACTTCGATCAGACGGGCCGCATGATCTTGCGGCGGATTGCGGAAGACCGATCCGGCAGTGGGGAATTTCACGGGCTGAGTCGCGCTGCGGCGACTCATCAGCGCCCGGACCCGGGACTGCACCGACACCTGATCTTCGGCCACAAGTTGCAGGCGGGCTGCCAGAAACCACTCATCGGCGGGACCACTGACCTGACGGTAGCTGACCCGGTAGTCCACTGGTGGCCGCCACTGACACTCACCCTGACGATTAACCACCCGCACCTCGGTGACGATCGACCAGGTCTCACCCCCAAATGCGCCAGCATTCATGGCCAGTGCACCACCCAGAGTCCCCGGAATCCCGGCAAGAAATTCCGCCCCGGCCAGGCCCTGCCGGGTGGCGTAATGGGCCGCCCGGGCACAGGCAACTCCGGCTTCGATCTCAAGCAGACCATCAGCCTGTTCCGAGATGGTTTCAAGGGCGCCATCCAGGCAGATCACCAACCCCCGAACCCCGCCATCGCGAACCAGCAGATTACTGCCGCGACCTATAAACAGAACCGGAACATCAGCGGGGGTTTGCCGCAACAGGCTAACCAGCTCCCCTTCGCTGGCTGGAATCGCGAGATAGTCAGCACAACCACCCACCCTCCAGCTGGTGTAATCGCTCAAAGGGGCGTCCAGATAGAAGGCGCCGCAGAAGTCGGCTGGGCGCTTCATGGGACCACCCCGGTTATCTGCGGCACCAAAGTGGCCGCTGTCGCGCCAATTGAACCTGCACCCAGGGTGAGCACCAGGTCACCACCGCGCAGCGCTTCAGACAAAACAGCGGGCAGTTCATCGCGATCTATAAGCCGTGGCGCAGCGCCACCCGTCGCCGCAATGGCATTCGCCAGCCCCGCCGAGTCATACCCCCGCAGGGGTTGCTCACCAGCACCATACACAGGCAGTAGAAACAGCAGGTCCGGCTGTTGCAGTACCGTTAGAAACTGTCCGAACAGATCCCGGGTCCGGCTATAGCGATGAGGTTCGAACACCACCACCAGTCGTCGCTCCGACCAACCATTTCGGGCCGCCTCTACCACCGCAGCAATTTCGGTGGGGTGATGGGCGTAATCATCTATCAGCAACACATCGCCATCTTGTCTCTGCAGGGTTCCCAAAGTCTGGAAACGGCGACCTATGCCCTCAAATTTCTCCAACGCCCGGATGATCGCCTCGTCCTCCACCCCGACCTCCCGGGCAATGGCGATAGCCGCCAGCGCATTCAGCACGTTGTGGCGTCCGGGCAGCCGCAGCCGCACCTGCAACCAGTCATCATGGCCGGGACGGGATACGGTGAACTCGCTGAAGCCCTGGTGATAGCTGATGCCACTGGCTCTAAAATCTGCAGCGCTATCGATACCGTAGGTGATCACCGGTTTGGTTATCTCAGGCAGCAACCGGGCCACACCCGGATCGTCCAGACAGAGCACCGCCAAACCGTGAAACGGCAGGTGATGGAGGAATTCCGAGAAAGCCCCCCGCAGCTGCTCCAGATCGCCGCCGTAGGTGTCCATATGATCCGCATCAATGTTGGTCACTACGGCCATCACCGGGTGCAGATAGAGAAACGATGCGTCCGATTCGTCCGCCTCGGCCACCAGATACTCACCTGTCCCCAGGCGGGCGTGGGCTCCGGCACTATTGAGCCGTCCACCGATGACGAAGGTGGGATCGAAATCCCCCTCCGCCAGCAGACTCGCGACTAAACTGGTGGTGGTGGTTTTGCCGTGGGTACCGGCAATCGCAATACCGGTGTGCAGACGCATCAGCTCAGCCAGCATCTCCGCCCGGGGCACCACCGGGATCCGCTCTGCCCGGGCCGCCAACACCTCCGGATTGTCCGCCGCGATGGCGGTGGAGGTCACCACCACATCACACCCCTCAAGCTGGGCACCGGAGTGACCAATGGACACTTCAATGCCGAGGCCCCGCAACCGCTGGATCACGCTGGAGTCTCGCTGATCTGAACCAGAGACCTGCAACCCCTGGTTATGCAGCACCTCGGCGATGCCACTCATGCCGGCCCCGCCGATACCGACAAAGTGCACCCGTTTAACCCGCCTGGCTCGACTACGCATGGGCCAGCTCCAGGCAGATCTCTGCAACCAGCCGGGCGGCATCCGGGCGAGCCAGAGACCTGGCCGCCTCCGCCATCTGCAACAGCCGGTCTGTTGATGCCAGCGGACCCCGTAACAGTTCGACCAGCGACTGTTCGGACAGTCTGCTTTCAGCCAGCAGTTCACCCGCCCCAACCGCGGTCAGCGCGGCGGCATTTACTGTCTGGTGGTCATCCACCGCATAGGGATAAGGCACCAGAATCGCCCCGACGCCAGCAGCACTCAGTTCAGCCACCGTCAGTGCACCGCTGCGAGCCAGCACCAGATCGGCCCAACCGTAGGCAGAGGCCATATCATCGATGAACCCTTCAAGCCTCAGAGCCTCACCCAGCGACAACCCGGCAGCCCGGTAATCCGCCTCTACCGACTCCAGATGAGCCGCGCCGCACTGATGCCAGAGGGAGAACTCGACACCCTCCTCGGACAGCCGATGACAGAGCCCCGGCATCAGTCGATTAATCGCCCGGGCGCCCTGACTCCCGCCAAGCACCAGCAGCCGTAGTCCTGACCGTTGGCCCACACCCCGCTCTGCGGGGGGCGGCAACCGGGCAATTGAGTTAGCCACCGGATTACCCACCCACCGTGCCTTTTTAGCCACCGCCTTTACGCCGGAGAAAGCACCAGAAAACCCGGTCAATACAGACCGAGCCAGCCGCGCCAACAGCCGGTTGGTCAAACCCGGCAGCGCATTCTGCTCATGGATCACTAACGGCACACCCAGCAGGCGGGCCGCCAGACCGCCAGGGCCGGAGGCAAAGCCACCCATGCCCAATACCACCGCAGGACGCACGCTCCGCAACACCTTGACTGCTTGCCAGAGGGCACGTAGCAGACGCACTGGTGCTAACAACCAACCTGCCACGCCATGGCCTCGCAAGCCTGCGATAGAGAGCCAGTTGATGGGGATCCCGGCCTGGGGTACCAGCCGCGCCTCGATGCCCCGCCGGGTCCCGAGCCACTGCACCGAACTGCCACCAGCCTTCAGCTCTGCCGCGACCGCCAGCGCCGGACAGACATGTCCGCCAGTACCCCCCGCCATGATCAGCACGCCGCCGCTCATCGCCGGGACCTCGCGCCGGTTTGCCGTTCGTGGTCGACCCTCAGAACCAGGGCAATGACCGCACCACTGGCCAGCAGGCTGCTGCCGCCAAAACTCATCAGTGGCAGAGTCAGCCCCTTGGTCGGCAACAGCCCCATATTCACACCGATGTTAATCAGGGCCTGCAGACCAATCTGGGTTATCAGACCGTACACAAGCAGCGCGCCAAAGCGATCACCGGCAGCCCACGCCAGGCGGGCAACGCGATACCCCCGAAGCACCAGGAATAGGTAGAGACCCAGTAATAGCGTCACCCCGATCAGTCCGGCCTCCTCGGCGAAGATCGCAAATAGAAAATCGGTATGGGCTTCCGGCAGGTAGGAGAGCTTCTGAATGCTGGAGCCCAGTCCCACACCATCCAGCCCGCCCCGGCCGATCGCGATCAACGCCTGGGTCAACTGGAAGCCACTGTTGTAGGGGTCCGCCCAGGGATCGAGAAATGAGGTCAGGCGAGCCAGACGGTAGGGTGCGGCCACCGCAAACAGACCCAGCAGCGCCCCGCCGCCCAGGCCCAGAGCCGCAACCTGCCACCAGGCCAGTCCAGCCAGAAACAGCACCACAAAGAGCGTCGCTGCCAGCACGGCAGTGGCGCCGAAATCCGGCTGCTGTAGCAGCAGTATCGCCATCAGCGCCAGCAGCAACAGGGGTCTGGCCAGCTCGGGTAGCGTCAATGCAGTGGTGGCCTTACGAGTCGCCAGGGTCGCCGCCACCCACAATAACAGCGCCACCCGGGCAAATTCCGAGGGCTGGAGTGTGACAATCCCCAGATTCAACCAGCGGGTGCTGCCATTAACAGTGTGTCCGATACCCGGCAGCAGTACTGCCACCAGTGTCAGCAGGCTGATACCTATCCAGATATCCGCTGTTTCACGCCACAGATCAATCGGCACCCGAACCAGCAGCGCCATCAAGCCCAGTGTCAGCAGCAGATAGAGGCCGTGCCGCAGCATGAAAAAGTTTGAGGCGCCGGCGAGCCGATCCGCCAGTGCCACTGAGGCGGAGAAGACCATAATCCAGCCCACCAGCATAATCAGACCCACGGTCAGCAGCAGCGGCAGATCCCAGAGAACAGGCCGACTGCCCGCCCGGGGGCGGGATCGAACCCAAGCGCCACGGCGCCGGGCACCCGTTGAAGTGGCCAGACTCACTCTGCTGTCCCCGGTTGATGCGCTGCCACCCACGCCCTGGCCAGTCGCTGAAAATCGTCACCGCGCTCGGCATAACTCTGGTACTGATCGAAGCTGGCGCAGGCGGGGGAGAGCAGCACAATGTCCCCTGGCCGGGCCATTTCACCGGCCATCTCAACCGCCCGTGTCATATCGCCAGCATCCAGCAACTCCGTGCTGCCGGACCAGGCCGACCGCAGCATTGGCGCATCCTGCCCGATCAGAATGGCGGCCCGAACCGAAGCCCCGATCTGGGGTCGAAGGACCGAAAAATCTGCACCCTTATCGAGACCGCCTGCGATCAGAACCAGTTGGCCTCTGTCGTTTTCGAGACTACGGATCGCCGCCGAAACCGCCCCCGGATTCGTAGCCTTGGAATCATCAAACCAGGTCACACCGCCAGCTTCTATCACTCGCTGCAGGCGATGAGGCAAACCAGCGAAAGAACCCAAGGCAGGCAGTAGCTGCTCCACCTCGGGGACCAATACCGAGGCCATCGCCAGAGCCGCCAAGGCATTGGACAGACCCTGATCCCCGGGCAGCACCACATCAGAAGCCCGCATCAATGGGTGGCCAGAGTGATGCAACCAGCGCTCGCCCCCGGATTCCATAACCCCGAACTGCACGCTGTCGCAACCGGGTCGAGTGGAGTAACGAATCAGTCCCGGCGGCCCGCCCAGAGTCGTAACCAGGGCTTCCACTAACGGATCGTCAGCGTTAACCACTGCCATACCGGCCCCATTGAACACCCGGGCTTTGGCTGCGATATAGGCCGCCATATCAGGATAGCGATCAAGGTGGTCGGGGGAGAGGTTCAACACCACCGCCACCCGTGGTCGCAGGGAGTGGGTGCTCTCCAGCTGAAAGCTGGAAAGCTCCAGAACATAGGCGTCGGGGCGGCCGGGCTGCAGCAGTTGCAGGGCGGGAACTCCCAGATTGCCACCAACCCGCACATCCAGCCCCTCTGCAATCAACAGGTGACCGAGCAATTCGGTGACCGTGCTCTTGCCATTCGAACCGGTCACGGCCAGGACCGGCGCATCGGCGTTACGCGCAAACAGCTCGATATCGCCAATCACCTCTACCCCGACCGCCAGCGCTGCAGCAACCCCGGGCTCCTGTCTCGGCACCCCCGGGCTCAGCAGAATCTGGCTTGCGCCGACTAGCGCATCCCTATAACGGTCGCCCAGGTAACAGGGCAACTGGGGATGCCGGGCGCGGAGTTCTGACAACCCCGGTGGCAGATCCCGGGTATCAGCGACCACCGGCGAACAACCCTGAGCCACCAGGAAATCAATACAGGACAGGCCACTGCGGCCAAGGCCGAGCACCACGGGCCGGTCGCGATTGCTGAAATGGGTGGGCTCGGTATTCATCGCAGTTTCAGGGTCGCCAGCCCGAGCAGAACCAGTACAAAGGTGATAATCCAGAAACGCACGATGACCTTCGGCTCGGCCCACCCCTTGAGTTCGAAATGGTGATGCAGAGGCGCCATCTGGAAGATACGCTTGCCGGTCAGTTTGAAAGAGGCGACCTGCAGGATGACCGAGACCGTCTCCATTACAAAGACGCCGCCCATGATCAGCAGCACAAACTCCTGACGCACCAGTACCGCGATCACCCCCAGCGCCGCACCAAGTGCAAGCGCCCCGACGTCGCCCATAAAAACCTGGGCCGGATAGGTGTTGAACCAGAGGAAACCGAGCCCGGCACCCACCAGCGCCCCGCAAAACACCGCCAGCTCTCCAACCCCGGGCAGATGCGCGATGCCGAGATAGCTGGCGAAGACCTGATGGCCGGCCAGATAGGCAAAAATTGCCAGGCCGCCAGCCACCATCACCGAAGGGAGGATCGCCAGCCCGTCGAGCCCATCCGTCAAATTGACTGCATTGCTGGCCCCCACAATCACCAACAGAGTGAACAGCATGATCCAGGGACCAAGATCCAGCATCACGTCCTTAAAAAAGGGGATAAACAGCAGCGTCTCCGCCGGGATTTCAGCGGTCGCATAGAGAAACACCGCTGCCGCCGTGCCGACCGCTACCTGCAGCAGCATTTTGGCCCGGGCAGAGAGCCCTTTTGAGCGCTGATGGAGCAGACTAAGGACATCATCCACACCCCCAATCAGACCAAAGCCGAAGGTCACCAGCAACACGGTCCAGAGTTCACGGCTACCCAGATCTCCCCAGAGCAGAGTGGCACCGAACAGTGCCAACAGAATCAAGCCTCCGCCCATGGTCGGGGTGCCCGCTTTCTGATAGTGACTCTCCGGCCCCTCTGATCGAATCTGCTGGCCGACCCGCAACCGGGTAAGCCAGCGGATCACCCCCGGACCGGCCACAAAGGCAATCAGCAGTGCCGTCAGGGTCGCCATGATCGCGCGCATGGTGATGTACTGAAAGGCGTTAAAGCCGCTATGGAACTGGCTGAGATACTGAAAGAGTTCCAATAACATCAGACTGCCCCGCCGTTATCAGCGCAAGCCAGTGCCGCCACAACCTGCTCCATTCCAGCGGAGCGGGAGCCTTTGACCAGCAGACAGTCGTCCGGCCCAAGTTCTCTCGGCAGGTTTTTCAGCAACTCAGACCTGTCCGAGAATCCCTGGCCACCCGGCCCAAACTCCTCCGCCGCCAGGCAACTCAAGGGGCCGCAACCCCAGAGCTGTTCGATACCGGCAATCCGGGCAGCCCGGCCTGCAGCGCGATGCAGTTCAGGGGCCTGCGCACCCAGCTCCGCCATATCACCCATCACCAGAGTCCGACGACCCGGCAGCAGCGCAAGCAGATCAAGCGCTGCCTGCAGGGAGGCCGGATTGGCGTTGTAACTGTCGTCAATCAAGCGGGCTCCAGCGCGCCCTCCGCAGGGGGAGAGCCGCCCTTTCACAGGTTTCACTGCGGCCAGTCCGGCAACCACGGCCTCCAGCGACGCACCCGCACTCGTGGCAGCGGCCGCAGCGGCCAGGGCATTGGCAACGTTGTGCCGCCCCAGCAGCGCCAGGGAAGTTGTGATCTCACCCGCCGGGGTGATTATCGTAAGGTCGGTGCCGCTGCTCTCCAGCTGGTATCGAGCGGTGAAGTCAGCAGGTTTTTCCAAGGAAAAGCTGATCACCGGATGCCCCCCTGCCTGCGCCCGCCAAAGGACGATATGGGGGTCATCCAGATTCAAAATCGCAGTGCCACCGGGGCAGAGTCCATCCAGCAATTCGGCTTTGGCCCGGGCTACCGCAGCCACATCACCCAGCCCGGCCAGATGCGCCGCGGCGGCGTTAGTGATCACGGCGACCGTCGGCGCTGCAATCCGACCCAGGCCAGCTAACTCGCCGGGAGCACTCATGCCTGCTTCAATCACTGCCCAGGCGTGGTGCTGCCGTAGTCTCAGCAGGGTCAGGGGCAGACCGACCTGATTGTTCAGATTACCGCGAGTGGCCAGCACCGGCGCGGTTTGAGCCAGAATCGCGGCGACCATCTCTTTAACCGTGGTTTTGCCGTTGCTGCCGGTTATTGCGACCAGGGGAATATCAAAGCGCCGGCGCCAATTGGCCGCCAGTTCACCCAGTGCCGTCAGGGTATCGCCCACCTGGAGTTGAGTCAGGGGCTGATCCAGCGGCTTGTCGACGAGGGCCGCAACCGCACCCCGGGCTGCTGCCTCAGCGACAAAACCGTGGCCATCGAAACGCTCACCCCGCAGGGCCACAAATAGCTCCCCGGGTTCGCTGGCGCGACTGTCTGTGCCGACCCGGCCAAACCGCACGTCGGCCCCGAGCAGATGGCCGTCCAGCACCCTGGCTGCCTCGGACAGCAGCATCATGACCAGACGTCCAGGGCCCGACAAATTTCGACCCGATCTGAGAAAGGGATCCGCTGCCGCCCGATCAGCTGCTCCCGCTCATCCCCCTTGCCCGCAATCAGCACCCAGTCGTTCGAACCCGCTGCCGCAATCCCCCGGGCAATCGCTTCGGCTCGGTCACTGATCCGCCCCAACTCATCAACCCGGACCATGCCTTGCTGGATCTCATCAAGAATACTTTCTGGGTTTTCGCTGCGGGGGTTATCGCTGGTCAGCACTACGGCGTCCGCCAACCGCTCAGCCAGCGCGCCCATCATCGGCCGTTTGCCCCGGTCGCGATCACCGCCGCAACCGAACAGACAGATCAGCCGTCCGGCTTTACCACCGGTTTCAGTCAGACCCGCCATGTGCTGACGCAGAGTCAGCAACACCTGCTCCAAACCGTGGGGATTGTGGGCGTAGTCCAGCACCACCGTGGGACCAGCGCCGTCCGGGCGAACAAGCCGCTCCATCCGTCCGGCCACCGGCCGGATCCGCTGTAACCGGCTGACCACCTCATCTATCGGCAATCCAAACTGCACCAGCACCGCTGCGACTGCCAGCAGATTATTAATATTAAACCCCCCCAGCAGCGGCACCTCCACCCGACCCTGCCCCTGAGCGGCCACCAGAGTAAACCCAAGCCCCGTTGGCAGAAGCTCACGGTCATCAGCCCGCACAGAGACGACACCGGGTAATTCAACCTCTCCATAACCGGTCAGGGGTACCCCCTGGGGCAGCTGCTTAGCCAGTTCGCAGCCCGCCGGATCGTCCAGATTGATCACCGCATGCCGCAGACCCGGCCAGTGAAACAGCTCAGCCTTGGCCCCCAGGTAACTGGCCATGTCGCCGTGGTAGTCGAGGTGGTCCCGCCCGAGGTTGGTAAACACGGCGCAGGCGAACCGCACCCCCCCAACCCGTTGCTGAACCAGGGCGTGAGATGAGATCTCGGCGGCCACCTGCTCGGCGCCGCCAGCCCTCATCTCACTCAGAAAGCGGTGGAAATCCACTGCATCCGGGGTGGTATGGGTGGCGATATCCAGGGAGCCGGGAAAACCATTGCCGAGGGTGCCGATCACGGCGCAGCGATCCAGCGCCTGGCCCAGGAAGTGGCAGACCGAGGTCTTGCCATTGGTTCCAGTCACCCCGATGACCTGAATATGCTCCGAAGGCTCACCGAAGAAGCGGCTGGCCAGATTGCCCCGCTCACGCTGGAGATTGGTCAGGGGAAAACCGGCCACTCCCGTCGGCAGGGTGATCTCTTCAGAGACTGAGGCATCCCAGATCACAGCGGCCGCACCCCGATCCACCGCCTGCTGGATGTGCGCCGCCGGTTCATCTCCAGAGGCGAGAAACAGCTCACCCCGTCTGACCCGGCGACTGTCGCTGTTGAGCCCGGTCAAGCCGATGTCCAGCCCCCCTCCGGGGGCTGTCGGGCAGAGGGCTCGCAGTGTCATCGCCGCACTCATGCCGAATCACCCTGCAAGCTGTTCAGTGCACGAAAGGTCTCGGGCCGATCCGGTGGAATATTCATTAGACGGAGTGCCCCGCCCATTACCCGACTGAAGACCGGGGCGGCCACCGCACCACCGTAGTGTCCATCTTTTTTGGGTTCGTCCACGACGACTGCCAGCACCAGTCGAGGCGCGCTGGCCGGGGCCAGGCCCACAAACAGGGAGAGATAGCGGTCGGCAGAGTAACCACCCTCTTCGCTCTTGTGTACGGTGCCGGTTTTGCCCAGAACCCGGTAACCCGGCACCTGGGCACGCTTCGCTGTGCCCTCTTGACCCACCACCAGCTCCAGCATCGCCGCCACCTCACGAGTCACCTTCGCCGGGAAGACCGGATGCCAGGCTCGCTCCGCCTGCCACTGGGGCCGGGGTTCGAAGCTGATTTCCGGCAGAGAGCCGCCGGTGGCGAAAACCGAGTAGGCCCGCGCAAGCTGCAAGGCGGTGGCGGAGAGACCGTAACCATAGGAGATGGTGGCCTGCTCAACCGGACCCCAGGCACCCGCGGGCTGCAACAGGCCCTCTCCCTCTCCGGGGAAGCCGCTCTGGGTGTTCATGCCAAAACCCAGATTGTCGAGATAGGACCAGAGCACCTCACGCTTCAGCGCCAGGCCGATTTGGGTGGTGCCGACATTGCTCGACTTCTGCACCACCCCGGCCACGGTCAGCCGACCGTAATCATGCACATCCCGAATGGTGTAACGCCCGATCCGGGTCCAGCCCGGGGAGGTCTCGATGATGTCATCAACCCGGTAGAGCCCCTGATCCAGGGCGGCGGCCACCGTGAAGGGCTTCATGGTTGATCCCGGTTCAAACAGGTCCGTCACGGCTCGATTTCGTAACGCCGAACCCCGGCGCTCGGAGGAGTTGTTGGGATTAAGCACAGGTAGATTAACCATCGCCAGAACCTCGCCGCTGCGACCGTCCAGCAAGACCGCAGTGGCTGCGCTCGCCTGGTGTTCGGTCACCGCCCGCTTCAGTTCACGGTAGGCCAGATACTGCAGCTGCTTGTCTAGACTCAGGGTCAGGGTTTCACCGGGATGCGGCACCCGGATACTCTCGACGTTTTCAACCCAGCGCCCCTGCAGATCCCGAATCATCCGTTTGGCACCCGGGCTGCCCGCCAGGCGCTGTTCAAACAGCAGCTCCAGCCCTTCGCGACCCACATCATCCACATCAGTGAAGCCGAGCACCTGACCTGCACTTTCGCCTGCCGGGTAGTAGCGCCGGTACTCCCGTTCAAGATAGAGGCCATCGAGCCCCATGCCTTTAACCTGGGCGCCCAGCTCGGGGCTAACACCCCGCTTCAGGTAGAGGAACTTGCGCTGACTGCGGGCATCCAGCGTCCGGTCCAACGCCGCAGAGTTGAGCCCAAGTAAACCTGCAAGCTGTTGTAACTCGGCAGCGTTTGGACTGAACTCGGAGGGGTTAACCCAAACCGAGTCCACCGGCGTGCTCACCGCCAGCACCTCGCCCCGACGATCCAGCAGCATGCCGCGATGGGCGTTTATGGTCACATCCCGAACGTGCCGGGCCGCGCCCTGGTCCTGCAGAAAATAGTTTTCAATAATCTGCAGCTGCACTGCACGCCACAGCAGAATCGTCGCTGCGGTGACTGCCATCGCTACGACCAGCCAATGTCTGACCCCGGACACCGCTATCTCCAGGACGCCTGAACAACCACGGTCCCGGCACCGGGTTCCTGCATACCGAGCCGCTGCCGGGCTAACCGGTCAATTCGACCATGAGTCGCCCAGGCCGCCTCTTCAAGCAACAGCTGGCCCCACTCGCTGTCCAGTCGATCCTGCTCAGCCCGCAGTCGCTCCAGACCAGCGAAGCGGGTCCGGCTCTCCTGTTTGCTCGCAATCACGCCAAGAGCGCTGGCCACCACGGCAACCAGCAGCAATATAATTGGCCAGTGACGGAGAATCACCATGGCAACCGCTCCGCTACCCGCAGCGTAGCGCTGCGTGCCCGTGGATTGGCTGCCAGTTCACTGGCATCGGCTCTTCGCGGCATCCGCACCAACCGCCAGCGGGGACTGGGGGGTTCCGGCAGTGGCAGATTTTGGGGCCAGCCCGAGTGGCTCGACTCCGGACCACGGAAAAACTGTTTGACCCGTCGATCCTCCAAAGAGTGAAAGCTGAGGACAACCAGCCTGCCACCAGTGGCCAGGGCGGCCTCGGCCTGGGGCAACACCGCATCCAGCTCCTCTAGCTCATCGTTAATAAAAATCCGCAGCGCCTGGAAGGTCCGGGTCGCTGGATGTTTCTGCCGCTCCCGCCCTGGCAGGACCCTGGCAACCAGCTCGGCCAGCTGCGCTGTGCGGGTCAGCGGCGTCTCGGTCCGGGTCTCTATGATTGCCCGGGCAATACGCCGACTGAACCGCTCTTCGCCGTAGCGCCAGATCACCTCCGCGATCTCGGCCTCATCCGCGCGCCGCAACCAGCTCGCCGCCGTCATGGGCTGGGATTGGTCCATACGCATATCCAGCGGGCCATCGGAGCTAAAACTGAACCCGCGCTCGGCCTCGTCGAGCTGCGGTGAGGAGACACCGAGATCCAGCAGAATGCCATTGACACGACCACTCCATCCGACCGCTTGCAACACCGAACCCAAATCAGAAAACGCCGTCTGCCGAAAATTGAAGCGAGCATCACCGGCAAAATCGCGCTCAGCCGCCATTGCCGCCTCCCGGTCCCGGTCCAGCGCCAGCAGCCGCCCCTCTGGGCCGAGCTGCGCCAGAATGGCGGCGCTGTGACCACCGCGACCAAAGGTGCAATCGACGTAGTAGCCATCCGACTTGATGGCCAGCGCCAGCACCACCGGACCGGCCAAAACTGGGGTATGCAGAGTCACGGCCTGTCACAGCGATAGGGATTTGAGTGCCTCCGGCAACTCCACGGCGCCGGAACCGACCTGCTGCAACCACTGGCTACGCTGATCACTCCATGCCTGCTCGTTCCATATTTCATACTTGTTGCCCTGGCCCACCAGCAGAGCCCGCTTGTCCAACCCCACCTGTTCCCGCAACAGGGGCGGCAGCAGAATGCGTCCCTGCCCGTCCGGGGCACATTCACCGGCATACCCCATCAGCATTTTTTTCAGTTGGTCGGTGGTGGGGTCCAGCGCCGGCAGATCCACCAGCTTGCGTTCAATCCGCTCCCACTCAGGCAGGGGATAGAGCAACAGACAGTGGCCGAGAAAGTGCAGAGTGGCGATCAACTCATCGCCCCCCTCATCTCTCAGCCGCTGTCGGCACTTACTCGGTATCGCCACCCGCCCTTTGGCGTCGATGGTGAGTGTATGGATCCCCCGGAACATGTCCGATATTGCCCCTTTGCCCCACTAAGCCCCATTTCCAACCACTTTTTACCACAAGGTGCACTATAGAGCCCCTAATACCACTGTCAAGTGAAGAGTTTCAGCTGTTTTATGAAATAGAGAATTGCGGCATAGTTTCTGCTTTGAGATCCATTCCCCATTGACCGCCCGAACCCAGGAGTCGCGCATGAGCGAAACCACCGCAACCGAAGAGAACAAGAGTGCGACCAATCCCCAGACGGATCCGGAGCGCTATCTCACGATGTTGATCAAAAACGCGATCAAGCTCTCGGTATCTGACATTCACATCAAATCCAAGACGCCGCCATTCTTTCGACTCCACGGCAATCTGCACGAACTGGATAGCCTGTCCCCGCTGAGCTTGGACGATGTCAATGCCCTCGCCGCTTGGTTCATGAATGAGCGGCAACGTGGGGAGTTTGAGCGGGACCGCCAGATCGATCTCGCCAGAGGGTTCTCCGGCATCGGCCGGGTCCGGGCCAACATTTTCAGCCAACGGGGCAGTATCAGCATTGTGTTGCGCGTCATTCCAACTCAACTGCCGGACAGGGAGAGTCTCCATCTGCCACCGATCATCGATTCGCTCAGTGAATTGCGCCGGGGTCTGGTGCTGGTAACGGGGCCGACCGGCTCCGGCAAATCCACCACCCTGGCAACCATGATTGACATCATCAACCGGCGTGATCCGAAACATATCGTCACCATCGAAGACCCCATTGAATTTCTCTTTCGGGACCAGAAATCAATCATTAGTCAACGAGAGGTCGGACCGGACACCGACTCTTTTACCATGGCGATGCGAGCCGCTCTGCGACAGGATCCGGATGTGATTTTCATCGGCGAGTTGCGGGATGCGGAGACCATCACCACCGCAATTAAAGCCGCAGACACGGGCCACCTGGTGCTCTCGACCCTGCACGCCTCAGGCGGCCTTGAAACGGTTAACCGCATCATGGCTAACTTCCCGGTGGACGAGCAGGAGACCATGCGTATGAACCTGGCCACCAACCTGAGGGGGGTGGTTAGTCAGCGCTTACTGCCAACCGCAGATGGCAAAAGCCGAGTCTGTGCCTACGAAGTACTGGTGGGCACCCGCACAGTGTCGGATATGATCGAGGACCCGAAACGCACCGCAGAGATCGAAAACGCCATTCGGGATGGTGCTCAGCACGGCATGATCAGCTTCGACGCCTGCCTGCTGGATCTTGCCCAGCGCAACGTGATTACCGACGACGTGGCACTGGATTACTCCACCAATCCCACTGATTTACGCCTCAAGCTGGAGGGGTTCTAGACATAGAGCAGGTGCCGGAGTCGGCCTGTAAGCCGGGTTCTGTCGAGAACGATCATTCATCTGGGCCGACTGTCACCAGCCGGCTCGTGCGACCTACCCGGGAACGGTGCGGACCACACCTGGCGACCGATGGTCACCTGCTCCCTGCTTGGTCTTGCCCCGGGTGGGGTTTGCCCTGCCGCGACTGTTACCAGCCTCGCGGTGCGCTCTTACCGCACCATTTCACCCTTACCGGAAAACCGGCGGTATATTTTCTGTGGCACTTTCCGTAGGCTCACGCCCCCCAGGCGTTACCTGGCACCCTGTCCTGCGGGGCCCGGACTTTCCTCCACGCCCGCAAGGGCACAGCGACCGTCCAGCCGACTCCGACGAGGGCCAAACTAAGGAATTCGGTACTGGATTACAAGCGCAATCCCGTACAATTACGAAAAAGACCACCTGTAGCCCGCAAATGATGTGCCGCCCGTTGTTCCACCGAATTCTGCCACTGCTGCTCGTCCTGGCCAGCGGCTGCGCGCCCTACTCCGGGCCAATCCCGGTGGATCAGTCAGCACAACCCGCAGGCCTGCCGGTCTCCGACGAACCCCTGGTCGCAGCCCAGCAATTTCTCGCGGCCGCCCGGGATGCAGCGGCTCCAGCACTGGCTGCGGAGTACCGCCTGAACGCAGCGGAACGCTATCTCCAGGCCGGCCAGAGCGGCGAGGCCGCTAACATCCTGGCCCAGGTTGATGCCACTCTGCTGTCTGATGAGCTGTTGTTAAAAAAACAGATTCTGGTGGCCCGCATCGCACTTGACGATGGCGCGCCGCAGAAGGCACTGCAGGCCCTGCAGGCAACCCCCCACCTGCAGGTCCCCGCAGCCCTGAAAACCAGCGCATATCAGTTGCGAATGGAGGCACAGCTTGCCAGCGGAAACAGCTCCGCAGCTGTCGTGGATGCCCTCGGACTGGAGCAGAGCCTGCATAACCCCCAGGCTCTAACCGCCAACCGGCACTTCATTGGTTCGACCCTGATGCAGATGTCGTCGACCGCGCGACAACAGTTATCCGCCAGTCATCGCGATCCCCTTACGCTGGGGTGGATCGAGTTTGTCAATCTCCACCAGAGCAGCGATGGCACAGTGGACGCCACAGCGCTGTCCGACTGGCGTGGTCGTTATCCCAATCACCCGGCCCGCGCGGAACACCTGCGCCGGGGCGGCGATCAGCTGACCAGCATGGGTGACCCACCGGACCGTATTGCCCTGTTACTGCCGTTTACCTCAGACCGACTCGCCCCCGCTGCCAACGCAATCCATGCCGGCTTTATGGCCGCCCATTTCTCCGCCCCCGCACCGACCCGACCGGAGATTTTGCTATTTGACAGCTACGCCAGGAAGCTCGATGAGCTACGGCAGGAGATTGAGTCCAGCCACGCCGACCTGCTGGTTGGCCCACTTGAGAAAACCATGGTCCAGGCGCTGCTGGAGAACCCACTCCGACTGCCGGTATTGACCCTGAATGACGTCAGGATGGAACGTAACCTCGGGTCGGGGCAGGTTATTCGCTTTGGTCTGTTGCCCGAAGCGGATGCCCGTGCCGCCGCACAACTGGCAATATTGGAGGGCCATCAGCGGGCCGCGGTGCTGGCCAGCGATGACGACTGGGGTACCCGTCTCACAGAGGCGTTTTCAGAGACCTGGCAAGCCCTGGGCGGAACCGTGGTCGTTCAGCAGCGCTACGCCAGCGGCGGCGCGGACTACTCTGCTGAGCTGCAGCGAATGCTGTTGCTGGACGATAGTCAGGCCCGCAAACAGGAGATGGCCCGGGCCCTCTCTGCGCGGCTTCAGTTCACACCCCGACGACGGCAGGATCTGGACCTGATTTTTCTGGCCTCCTATCCCCGGGAGGGTCGCCTGCTGCAGCCCCAGTTGCAATTCTTCCATGCCGCCGACCTGCCGCTCTACGCCACCTCCCATATCTGGACCGGACAGGCTCTGCCAGATTTTGACCGGGATCTTAACAAAATTAATTTCTGCACCAGTCCCTGGCAGCTGGAACCGGAGAACTTCCCGGATGTCGCACAGATGATGAGTGACTATGGGGCCATGCCCCCGGAGCTTGCCCAACTATTTGTATTTGGTATCGACGCCTATCGGCTCACTGCGCAGCTGGAACGCTTGCGGAGCGATCCACTGGCCCGGGTCCACGGGGCAACCGGCAGTCTGGGAGTCGATGCCAGTGGCCGGATTGTGCGAAACTTGCGTTGCGCCCGTTTTGTCAAGGGTGTTGCGCAGCCGCTGCTCCGCAAACAGGCCTCAGAGTTTGATTATGGCGCTTCTCCGGGCACCGCACCTCCGTCTCGGTAAACAGGCTGAACAACATGCCGGGCGTTATCTGCGGCGGTTCGGCCTGCGTCTGGTGGAACAGAATTACCACATACGTGGCGGCGAAATCGATCTGATCATGCAGGACGACCGGGAACTGGTGTTCGTCGAGGTACGCTACCGCAAAAGTCCCAGCCACGGCTCCGCCGCAGAGAGTATAAATCGAACCAAACGGCGACGACTGGTCAAGGCCGCGGAGCACTATCTGGTCACCCACTCCGGCGACTGGGTCGGTTGCCGCTTTGACGTGGTAGCCTTTGACGGCGGCCTGGAACAAACGCAGATGACCTGGCTGCAGAACGCCTTCGGCCTGGACGGCTAACCCCGCACCAGTTGAGTGAGATCCATCCACAAACAACCACCAGAGCAGCCTGGAGCCCCGATATGACAGCAACAACCCGACTCAACCTGACTTTTACCAGCCTGCTGATTCTGCTGATCCTGTTGCTTCAGGGTTGTGCCGGCGCGGTGCTCGGCGGCGCGGCGGCAGGGGTAACCGTCTCCCATGATCGCCGCACAACCGGTATTTTTATCGAAGACCAGGCGATTGAGGTCAAAGCGATGAAGCGGCTGTTTGACGACAAGGAGATCCTCAAAAATACCCATCTGGGGGTCACCAGCTTCAACCGTCAGGTCCTGCTGACCGGTGAATCCCCGCAGGAGAGTTTGCGGCAGCGGGCGGAACAACTCGTCAGCGGTATCGCCAATGTTCGCCATGTCTTCAATGAAGTGGTCATCGCCGCCCCGACCAGTGTGCTGTCCCGCACCAACGATACCTATCTGGGAACCAAGGTGAAATCCAAGTTTCTCGCTCAAAAAGGGCTGGACCCGACCCGAATCAAAGTCGTCACCCAGGATGGCACCGTTTTTCTGATGGGGCTGGTTAACCGGGCCGAGGCGGAGACCGCTACCGATATCACACGCCGTACCGCTGGCGTACAACGGGTAGTACCGCTGTACGAGTACGTCGACTAAGGGCCGGGTGAAGCCAACATTACAACCCATCGGTTCACCTGAACAGGATCCCGACAGACCAAACGTGACCACCTCCAGAGCGCTACCGCCAGGTTTTGAGAGTGTCGCCAGAGCGATTCCCGGGCTTGAACTGACCACCGATCCGGCAGAGTGCTGGACCTATGGTTATGACAACAGCCGTCGTCACCAGAGGCCCGGCGCCGTCGCTCTGCCGGAGAGCACCGAAGCCCTGCAACAATTGGTCGCGCTCTGCAATCACCATCGGCTGCCAATGGTCGGGCGCGGTAGCGGTACCGGTACCGCCGGGGCCAGCGTACCCGTGGAGGGGGCTGTGGTCATCGGTTTCCAGCGCATGAACCGGATACTCGAGCTGGACCCGGACAACCGCATCGCCCGAGTGCAGCCCGGGGTGCTCAATGCCAGCCTGCAACAGGCCGCTGGTCAGGTCGGACTGTTCTGGCCTCCCGATCCAAGCAGCGCCGCAATCGCAACAATCGGAGGCAATCTAGCGCTAAATTCCGCCGGCCCGGCGGCGGTCAAATACGGCACCCCCCGGGAGAACACCCTGGGTCTGAAAGCGATTACCGCCACCGGCAAGCAGATCATCACCGGGGTTCGGACCACCAAAGGTGTGGTGGGTTACGATCTGACCCGCCTACTGATCGGCTCGGAAGGTACTCTAGCCCTGATCACCGAAGCCACACTGCGGCTGCTGCCCAAACCACCCGCCAAGGCGACCATTAGAGCCCTCTACCGGGACATTGAATCCGCCACCATCGCGGTCACCCGGATCATGGCCCAGCCCACCACCCCCTGCGCCCTTGAGTTCATGGATGATCAAGCCCTGGAGTTGATCCGTCGCCAGGGGGTAAAAGATCTACCCGAAGCAGCCCGGGCTATGCTTTTGATTGATGTAGACGGGGACGCCACCACCCTGCCCGGTACCGTCGACGCCATAACCACGGCAGCAAAATCCGTCGGCTGCCTGAGCGTCGACCGGAGCCAGGACCCGGAATCTGCCGCCCGGCTCTGGTCTGCCCGAAAAGCGCTCTCCCCTGCACTCCGGGAGATTGCGCCGATGAAGATTAATGAGGATGTGGTGGTGCCGGTCACCCGGCTGCCCGAGCTGATTGCGGGTACCCGGGAAATCGCCGGAAAATATCAGATTCAGCTAGCCAATTTTGGCCACGCCGGCAACGGCAACATCCATGTCAATCTGCTGGTCGACCCCAGCGACCCGGCTCAACGACGGGCCGGAGAACAGGCTTTAGAGGATTTAATCGATCTGGTGCTGTCGCTGGATGGCACCCTCTCCGGAGAGCACGGCATCGGCCTGGTTAAGCGGGATTTTGTCGATCGTGAGATCGGGCCGGAGTCGCTGCAACTGATGCGGGGCATCAAGCAGCTGTTCGACCCCCTGAATCTGTTGAATCCAGGCAAACTGCTGCCATCAGAGCCCTGACCGCCCCTGCACGGAATCAGGATTTAACCAGACGCAGACTGGGTTGCCCTTTTCCCCGCGCCGTGGGTCCATCCTCCGGAGAGGGCCGATCCGGATCCTGCAACGCCATGAAGTTGAGACCCTGGCCGTTCTCCCGGGTGTAGATAGCCAACACCGCATCCACCGGCACCAGCACCTGCCGGGCTACACCACTGAAACGGGCGCTGAAGCGAACAAACTCATTGGCCAACTCCAGATCCCGAACCGCACCGGGGCTGATATTCAGCACCACCCGGGCGTTACGGACAGACTCCCTCGGCACATTCACCCCCTCTTTCGAGGTATCAACCAGCAGATGGGGCGTGAGCTCATTATCTACAGCCCATTCATGGAAGGCCCGAATCATGTACGGGCGGGTCGAACTCGGGGTCTCCAACGGTCAGACCAGCTCTACCAGCCGATCCTGCTCAAGCTCGGTCAGGCTCGCACGGAAAGTCTCCCGCCTGAACAGGCCGGCAGCGTATTTGAGCAGCGGCTCAACCCCGCGAGCCGGCAGCTTCACCCCATAGCTCGGAAGCTGCCAAAGCAGCGCGGCCAAGGCGCAATCTACCAGGGTGTATTGGTCCCCAAGAATGTACTCTCGATCAGTCAACAGGGGGGCAATCGCGCTTAATCCATCCCGCATCGCCTGCCGCCCGGCCTTGGCGGCAGCATCATTCGCCCGCAGGGATTTAACCAGCTGGAACCAGTCCCGGTTGATCCGATAGAGCATCAGCTTGGCATTGGCCCGGGATACCGGATCCACCGGCATCAGCGGCGGATGGGGAAAGCGCTCGTCGAGATACTCCATGATGATCTGGGATTCGTAGATCACCAGGTCCCGGTCGACCAGCACCGGCAGATCGCCGTACGGGCTGAGCTCGTAGAGCGCCTCCGATGGTGGTGCAGCAGGATCAATCAGGCGGAGTTCCGCCTTCACACCTTTTTCGGCAAGAACCAGACGGGCCCGATGAGAAAACGGGCAGCCCTCTCCCGAATAGATGGTAATCGCGCCGTGACGACTGCTACTTGATTCCACCCGGGCCCTGCCTCCAGAATGCTGAGTAGATCAGCCTACCACAGTGAACAGCAGCAACCGGGCGGATAACCCAAGGCCGCTCCCGGATTAGTGCACATCTTTCCAGTATTCACGCTTCAGCAAATAGGTCACCAGCAGCAGTAGCAACAGAAACGCAACGACCTTAACCCCGAGGCTGAACCGCACCAGTGCGGCCGGCTCCGAAATATAGACCAGAAAGGCCGTCAGATCCCGAGCCAGCTCATCATATTCATGCTCGCTCAGTAGGCCCGGCTCGCTCAGCTCCAGGTGCCCGTCAACCAGCTCCTGCACCCCCTGGAGGCGCCACAATACATGGGGCATGGCCGCATTCTGCAACTGGGTATTGTTCACCCCGAACGGTCGTGATGGATCCGCGTAGAATCCTTTCAGGTAGCTGTAAATCCAGTCCGCGCCCCGAGCCCGGGCGGCCAGAGAGAGATCCGGCGGCGTGACGCCAAACCAGGTTTCCATCTGCTCCGAAGGAGCCGCCACGGTCATGGTGTCACCGATCTTCGCATCGGAAAAAATAAGGTTTGAGACCACCTGCTCTTCGGTCAAACCAAGATCCTGTGCGATGCGTTGGTAACGAACAAATTTCGCACTGTGGCAACTCAGGCAGTAGTTCACAAAGACCCCCGCTCCACGCTGCAGCGACGCCTTATTGTGGAGATCCAGATCGACCGACTCGGTCGCACTACCACCAGAGGCCAGGGCCAACGGCGCCCAGACCAAAACCAGAACTGCAATCACTATTTGTTTCATTTCCAGGTCACCCTTTCCGGAACCGGTTTGCACTTATCTACCCGGGTATAAATCGGCATCAACAGGAAGAAACCGAAATAGACCACCGACAGCAATCGGGACCACAGGGTGTAGAGATCAGACGGCGGCTGCATGCCCAACCAGCCCAGCCCAACGAAGCTGATCACAAACAGGGTCAGTGCCAGCCGCGACAAGCCACCACGATAGCGGATCGACTTCACCGGGCTGCGATCAAGCCAGGGCAGAACGAAGAAGATGGCGATCGAGGCCCCCATCGCCAGCACACCCGGGAAGGCAGATCCCGCCACCGGCGGTATCGCCCGCAAAATCGCATAAAACGGGGTGAAGTACCAGACCGGCGCAATGTGTTCGGGAGTCAGCATTGGGTTAGCCGCGACAAAATTCGGTGGCTCAAGGAAATAGCCGTTCATCTCCGGCGCAAAAAACATGATTGCAGCGAATACCACCAGAAAAGCCACCGAGCCAAAGATATCCTTCACCGTGTAGTAGGGGTGGAAGGGAATGCCATCCAGCGGAATCCCGTTTTCATCTTTCAGTTTTTTGATTTCGATGCCATCAGGATTATTTGAACCGGTCTCGTGCAACGCCAGCAGATGCACCACCACCAGTCCGATCAATACCAGCGGCATGGCAATCACGTGCAACGAGAAGAAGCGGTTAAGGGTGGCATCACCCACTACAAAATCACCGCGGATCCAGAGTGCCAGCTCCTCGCCAACAAAGGGCACCGCACCAAACAGATTGATGATGACCTTGGCGCCCCAGTAGGACATCTGACCCCAGGGCAGCAGGTAACCCATGAACGCCTCGCCCATAAGAACCAGATAGATGAGCATACCGACAATCCAGAGCAACTCCCTGGGGGCTTTATAGGAGCCATAAAGCAAACCGCGAAACATATGCAGATAGACCGCGACAAAAAACATCGACGCGCCGGTGGAGTGCATGTAGCGAATGATCCAGCCACCCGGCACATCCCGCATGATGTATTCCACAGCCCCGAAGGCCAGATTGGCATCGGGTTTGTAATGCATCGTGAGGAAAATCCCGGTGATCACCTGGATCACCAGCACCAGCAGCGCCAGAGAACCAAAGTAGTACCAGAAGTTGAAATTCTTCGGCGCGTAATACTCCGCCAGATGCTCGTTCCATATCTTGCTCAGGGGAAAACGCTGATCAATCCACCCCAACAGACCGGTTGACTGCTTACTCATCAGACTTCCCCTTCTTCGAGGCCGATGACCAGCCGACTATCACTGAGATACATATAGGGCGGCACCGCCATATTTTTCGGTGGTGGCGTACCCTTGAAGACCCGACCGGCGAGATCATAACGACCACCATGACAAGGGCATAGAAAACCACCAGCCCAGTCAGCTCCGATCTCTTCATCCCCCGGCTCCGGGCGGAATTTTGGAGAACAGCCCAGATGGGTGCAGACCCCCACCAAAACCAGATATTCCGGCTTGAGTGAGCGCTGCCGGTTCAGAGCATAGTCCGGCTGTTCAGAACCGGCAGACTGCGGATCGGTTAATCCCTCTTCGGCTGTCTTCAGAGAAGCCAGCATCTCTTCCGTCCGGTGGAGCACCCAGACCGGTTTACCCCGCCATTTATGTACCACCAATTCACCGGGCCGCAACGCGCTGATATCGATCTCAATCGGTGCACCCGCTGCCTGGGCCCGCGCACTAGGCTGCATCGAGGCTACAAAAGGCACCGCAACACTGACTGCCCCGACACCGCCCAGGGCGGTGGCTGTGGCGGTCAGCAGTCGCCGCTTGCCATGATCGATTTCATCCGACTTCATCGCTCATCAACCTCTCAAATTGACCGCTTTTCGACTCAAAAGAACAGCACCCGGCCCGTCGCAACGACCGGCGCCATGCCTCCAGAATAGAGAAAAAGGGAATTAATAACCCTGTTAACAGCCGGAAATTATAACCCGATTAGCAACCAAAACACCGCTCATGACGGGTCATGCTAGACTGAATTGGTGCCTGATTCAGCAGCCAGAACAGGCCGCCTCTTTAGCCTCACACCCTCCCCATGGCCCTACACCCTCTTATGCGCACCCTGGCACAAGCCATCATCGTCGGCCTCCTGGCCGGGCTCGGACTGTTATGGGGACTGGACCGGACCAACCGCCCGCCCGTAGCAACAGCAGTCGCCCCCGGCAGTTACGCCCCGGCGGTAGCCCACGCGGCCCCGGCTGTCGCCAACATCTACACCACCAAGGTGATTGTGAGCCCCACCCATCCACTGCTGGATGATCCCAGTTTTCGGTTCTTCTTCGGGCTGCAATCGCCAGTGCCCAAAGAGCGGCTGCAGTCCAGCCTCGGCTCCGGGGTCATTATCGACCAGGCCGGATACCTCGTCACTAACCACCATGTGGTGGAGGGGGCGGACGAGATACAGGTCGCCCTGCAGGATGGTCGCAGTGCTGCCGCCCGCATCGTCGGCACAGACCCGGATACAGATATCGCGGTACTGGCCATCGAACTACCCGATCTACCGGTGATCGATATCGCCGAATCCCGCCTGAACCGGGTCGGTGACGTGGTGCTGGCCATCGGTAATCCTTTCGGGGTCGGCCAGACCGTGACCATGGGCATTGTCAGTGCCACCGGCCGTAACCGGCTTGGCATCAATACTTTTGAGGATTTTATTCAGACCGACGCGGCCATCAACCCCGGCAACTCCGGGGGGGCCCTGATTAACCCCGACGGCGCGCTGGTTGGTATCAACACCGCCATCTTCAGCAAGTCCGGAGGCTCTCAGGGTATTGGCTTCGCGGTCCCCAGCCGCCTGGCCCTGGCGGTGGCTCAAGATATTATCGAGAAGGGGCTGGTGGAACGGGGCTGGCTCGGAATTGAGGCTGTGGATCGAGCAGATCTAGGTGGGGCACTGATTAGACGAGTCTACCCCGCTTCACCCGCTGCCGAAGCCGGAGTCAACACGGGTGATCTGATCACGGCAATCGGGGGCACCCCGGTGGCCAGCGCCTATGAGGCACTCAATCTGATTGCCCGCACCAGGCCGGGCACCCGGCTGAACCTCACCGTCGTTCGTCAGCACCGGGAGCAGACGATCCGGATATCTGTCATGCAGCGGCCTGCCGGAACGGTCAACTCCACACCTTAGTCGGGATCAGATTCCGGCTCTTCGGGATTGAGATCCGGGTCCGCCCCACCCCCGATTTCAGGCTCTGCCATTCGACGACGCATCACGCCGGACATCACCAGCCCCGCCTCAAACAGAATCCACATCGGCACCGCCAGCAGAATCTGGGAGACCACATCAGGTGGTGTCAGCAGCATGCCGACAACAAAAGCGACGACGATCACATAGGGCCGCTTGGCCGCCAGCTCAGCTCGGGTCATAGCCCCGCTCATCACCAGCAGCACAGTGGCGACCGGCACCTCAAACGCCACGCCGAAAGCAAAAAACAGTTTCAGCACGAACCCGAGATAACTCGTAATGTCGGTCATCACCGTCACCCCTTCCGGCGCGGCCGCGGTAAGAAACCCGAAAATCAGGGGAAATGCGACGTAATAGGCGAATGCCAGACCGACATAAAAAAGCAGGCTGCTGGAGATCACCAGCGGCTGCACGACACCCCGCTCATTACGATAGAGTCCCGGCGCAACAAACGCCCAGGCGTGATAGAGCCAGACCGGCATTACTACAAACAGTGAGACCACCATAGCGAATTTAAAGGGTACAAAAAATGGTGCCGCCGGATCGGTCGCGATCATCGAAGTGCCCTCAGGCAGCTTGTCGATCAGGGGCTGAGCCAGCAGCGCATAGAGCTGGCGGGCAAATGGAATAGCAGCGAGCAGGACCAGCAGCCAGGCCAGCAGCATCCACTGCAGGCGATTACGCAGCTCGGTCAGGTGATCGACCAGCGTCTGCTGTTTAAACTCCTCCCGGGATTCAGCTTCAGAACTCATCTGGATACAGTCAGGCGCTGACGGCCCGACTCACTCCGCGGCGGAAGTGGATTCAACTTTACGGGGTGGCTTCAGCTCCTGGTTCTTCAGGCTGAACAGCCCCTCTTCAAGGCTGTCGTTGGCCTCTTTGGCCGTCTCTTTAACTGCATCCTGAACCTCCGCGCCAACCTTGCCCAGATCGATAGAAGCGGTTTCATCCACCATCATCTGACGCAGCTCATCGGCCTTCAACTCCCGCTCAAGATCACCTTTGACCTCATTCATGAAACGCTTCATCTTGCCAACCCATCGGCCGACAGAGCGCACCAATGCAGGCATACGCTCCGGCCCCACAACCAGCAGGGCAACCGTGGCGATCACGCAGAATTCGAGAAAACCGATATCAAACATGGAATGGCCGACTCAGGTACCGAGCTCAGACCTCACTCTTGTCCCGCTCTGCGGTAGCAGCCCGGTCAACTTTGCCGCCTTCGATCACCCGGCCTTCGGCCCTGTCGGCATCATCATCTTCCTTGCCGGATTCGCCATCACCCATGGCACGCTTGAATCCCTTGATTGCACCACCCAGATCCTGCCCGATATTGCCCAGCTTTTTACTGCCAAACAGCACCAGCACAATCAGC
>JAKLLR010000061.1 GCA_022014175.1 Gammaproteobacteria bacterium
GCCGGAGATGAGCGACGAAGACGGCATGCGAGTGGCCGAGCTGGAGATGAAATACGCGGAGCTGGACGGCTACTCCGCCGAAGCCCGGGCCGGCGAACTACTACACGGGGTCGACATTCCCACAGAGCAGCATTTTGGCCCCATGAGCGAAGTGGCACCGGGTTTCAAGCTGTGGGTCCTGCTTGCCCAGGCCCTGTTTGCGGAGCCGGATATCCTGCTGCTCGACGAGCCCACCAATAACCTCGACATCAATACGATCCGCTGGCTGGAGGGGGTGCTGCAGAACAGGGACAGCACCATGATCATCATCTCCCATGACCGCCATTTCCTGAATGCGGTCTGCACCCATATGGCGGATCTGGATTACGGCACCCTCAAGCAGTTCCCCGGTAATTACGATGAGTACATGCTGGCCGCAACCCAGGCCCGGGCCCAGCTGACCGCGGACAACACCCGCAAGAAACAGCAGATCGAGCAGCTGCAGGCGTTCGTCCGGCGCTTCTCCGCCAACGCCTCGAAATCAAAACAGGCGACCTCAAGAGCGCGGCAGATCGACAAAATCGAGCTGGCGGACATCAAACCCTCCAGTCGCCGCAACCCCTACATCCAGTTCGGGTTCGACACCAAACTGCACCGGCGGGCGCTGCATGTGAAAGATCTCACCTGCGGTTACGACGAGGACCTGTTCAACCTCAGCATCGACATCGATGCGGGGGAGAAGGTCGCCATTATTGGCCCCAACGGCATTGGCAAAACTACGTTGTTGCGCACCCTGATGGCGGAGATTCCGGCCCGAGGCGGCAAGTTCAACTGGACCGACAACGCCAGCGTGGGCTACTTCGCCCAGGACCATGCCGAGACCTTCGCCGGCTCTGAGACCCTGCTGGAGTGGCTGGAGCCCAACCGCAAACCGAGCGACGACGAGCAGACCGTCCGCGCCCAACTGGGCCGCATGCTCTTCTCCAACGACGACATCATCAAGAAGGTCAGCGTGATCTCCGGTGGTGAACAGGCCCGGATGCTGTTTGCCCGCCTGGCGCTGCGGCGAGATAACGTGTTACTGCTGGATGAGCCCACCAATCACCTTGATATGGAGTCCATCGAATCCCTGAATCTGGCGCTGGAACAGTACACCGGCACCCTGATTTTTGTCAGCCACGACCGGGAGTTTGTCTCCTCCCTCGCCACCCGGGTGGTCGAAATCACCCCGGAAGGCATCACCGACTACAAGGGCACCTACGACGAGTATCTGCGCAGTCAGGGGCTGCTTCAGTCCTGACTGTCAGCGGGTCACCACTCACCCCCCGACCCCGTCGCCGCCAGCCCCTTACTGCTCCAGATCCCGCACCGCGCCCCGATCAGCGGAGGTGGCAAACCGGGCATAGGCCTGAAGCGCTTTGGAGACCACCCGCTCCCGGTTGTTTGGCTGCCAGGGGGCTTCGCTGGCCTCTATGGCCGCACGGCGACGATCAAGCTCCTCAGGAGAGACCTTGAGGTCGATACTCCGGCGCGGAATATCGATGGCGATCTCGTCACCCTCTTCGATCAGGCCAATGGTGCCGCCACTGGCGGCCTCCGGTGAGACATGGCCAATACAGAGCCCGGAACTGCCGCCGGAGAACCGGCCATCGGTCACCAGGGCGCAGACCTTGCCCAGCCCCATCGATTTCAGATAGCTGGTGGGGTAGAGCATCTCCTGCATGCCCGGTCCCCCTTTCGGCCCTTCGTATCGCACCACGACTACATCGCCTGGTTTTACGCTGCCTGCCAGAATCGCCTCGACCGAGGCCTCCTGACTCTCAAACACCCGGGCGGTGCCGTTGAAGACCAGAATGCTCTCGTCCACCCCCGCGGTTTTTACGATGCAGCCATCCTCCGCAAGATTGCCGGAGAGCACCGCCAGACCACCATCCTGACTATAGGCGTGGGCGGCGTCTCGAATACAACCGCTGGTGCGATTCAGATCCAGCCCCCAGGTCTCCGACTGGCTGAAGGCCTGCTGGGTCGGCACCCCGCCGGGGGCGGCGCCAAACCGCCGGTGGGCCTGGGCATCATCGCTGGTGGCCACGTCCCACTGGGCCAGCGCTGCCCCCATACTCTGGCTATGCACGGTCGGAATTGACTCATGCAGCAGGCCAGCGCGATTCAGCTCGCCGAGCAGGCCGAACACGCCGCCAGCCCGATGCACATCCTCCATGTGGTACTCCTTGCTGGCGGGCGCGACCTTGGCCAGATTCGGCACCTTGCGGGAGAGCCGGTCGATATCCGCCATGGTGAAGTCCACCTCACCCTCCTGGGCCGCCGCCAGCAGATGCAATACGGTATTGGTACTGCCACCCATGGCAATATCCAGAGACATCGCGTTTTCAAACGCCTCACGGGTGGCGATATTGCGAGGCAGTGCCCCGGCATCATCCTGCTCGTAGTAACGTCGCGCCAGCGCCACGATCTGCCGACCCGCCTCCAGAAACAGCTCTTCGCGATAGGCGTGGGTGGCCAACAGGCTGCCGTTACCGGGCAGACTCAACCCCAGTGCCTCGGTCAGGCAGTTCATGGAGTTGGCAGTGAACATGCCGGAGCAGGAGCCGCAGGTGGGGCAAGCGGAGCGCTCCACTGTCTCAACCTCGGCATCCGAAACCTTGGGGTCTGCGGCCACGATCATGGCGTCGATCAGATCCACCGAGCGGGATTGCCCCTGCAGCACCACCTTGCCCGCCTCCATCGGCCCGCCGGAGACGAAAACCACCGGAATATTGAGGCGCAGCGCCGCCATCAACATGCCGGGGGTGATCTTGTCGCAATTGGAGATACAGACCAGCGCATCGGCACAGTGGGCATTAACCATGTACTCCACAGAATCCGCAATCAGCTCCCGGGAGGGCAGGCTGTACAACATGCCACCGTGGCCCATGGCAATGCCGTCATCCACCGCAATAGTGTTGAACTCTTTGGCAATGCCACCGGCGGCCTCGATTTCACGGGCAACCAGCTGACCCATATCTTTCAGATGTACGTGGCCCGGCACAAATTGGGTAAAGGAGTTGGCCACCGCGATGATCGGTTTGCCGAAATCAGTCTCCTGCATACCAGTGGCGCGCCAGAGGGCGCGGGCGCCGGCCATATTGCGACCGTGGGTTGAAGTGCGTGAACGGTACTCGGGCATGCCCATCTCCGGGGGTTTGTTAACGACGGCTATTCTACACCGGCACTTGGCAGCCCCGCGGGGGTGAGGCACCATCCCCTCATGCCAACCGCGACATCCGTAACCCGCCAGACCACCCACCCTGGCACCATCGGTCTGGCCCTCGGTGGCGGTGCCGCCCGGGGCTGGGCCCATATTGGCGTGATCCGGGGGCTGGAGGAGATCGGCATCGACCCGGACTTTGTCGCAGGCACCTCCATCGGCGCAGTCGTGGGAGCCGCCTGGGCCACAGACAATCTGGATCGGTTCGAGCACTGGGTCTCCGGACTGAGCAAACTCGACATTGCCCGCTTCTTCGCCCTGCCCCTCTCCTTCAACGGATTCGTGGACAGTCAACGACTGCGGACCACCCTGGCCAGGGAACTCTGCGGCGAGGAGGCCCTGATCGAAGCCCTCCCTCGCCGCTTCGCCACGGTCGCCACCGACCTCGATAACGGCGCCGAGATCTGGCTGCAACAGGGGGGGGTGCTGGATGCGGTCTGGGGCTCTATCAGCCTGCCGGGCCTGTTCACGCCGATGCGCCATAACAACCGCTGGCTGGTGGATGGCGGCCTGGTCAATCCGGTACCGGTCTCCCTCTGTCGTGCCCTGGGTGCGGAACGGGTGATTGCGGTCAATCTCAGCCGGGGACCGCTCTCTTCACGCAAGAAAACCCCGGCAAAACCGAGCCACCCAAATAACGGCAACGGCGGCCTGCTCGGGGAGATGGGTGACCGACTACGGCAATACTCCACCGAGCTGTTTCACCGGGAGGCCAACCAGCATGCACCACCCGGACTGGTCGATGCCATCATGGGTTCAATCTGGATCGTGCAGGAACAGCTCACCCAGCGGCGTATCGAATCGGAACCACCGGAGCTGCTGTTAGCGGCTGAGCTGGGGAATATGGGGCTGCTGGAGTTCCACCGAGGGAAGGACGCCATCGCCGAAGGCCGTGACCTGGTCAAACGCAACCGAGCAGCGCTGGAGCAACTGGTCCGCTGAGCCAGAGGCTAGCACTCTACCCGCATGACCACCATTCACGGCTGATTGCTATCCCTTCCGGTAGTGGGTGGTTTAAGCTCCAGGGCAATCGCGCAAGCTGTGGGCTTACCGCTGCGGATAAACTGCCAACGCCTGCCGACAGGGAGTCAGGAGGATAAGATAATGAGCGCTGAACTGATCCGTGCCTTATTGGGCTGGGGCGCAGTAATTAACCTGGGATTGCTGCTCTGGTGGTTTCTGTTTTTTGTGCTGGCACACGACTGGACCTATCGCATGCACAGCAGGTGGTTCAACCTGTCAGCCGAGAGATTCGACACCATCCATTACGCGGGCATGGGCCTGTTCAAGCTGTCTGCCTGGGTGTTTTATATCGTCCCCTATCTGGCGCTGCGTATTGTCTCTTGGCAGTGATAAGTGTGCGAACCCGTCCCACTCGACTGTTGATCGCCGCACTGAGCCTGTTATTTGCGGGCTCAGCTGCATGGGCGCTGCTCTACCACGAATGCGCTAGTGGCGGCGCGATGGGTGGCTGGTACCAGAGCTGCACCTGCCGCGGAATCGAACGGGTCGATTTTGATCACACCGCAGTCGATGGCGCACAACGCACCATCTGTGTTGGCTGGGTCGCCACGCGACGTTGCTACAGAAACCGTGGCGGAGTCGAGATACCCTGCACCGAGATCAAACCCCTTAATGGATGAGAAGCGCCGCCAGCAGAAGGCACTGGGTACCGGTACACCCAGCACACCCGGTCGCTCAACACCCTCCGGGTGACTGAAAATTTTCTCGATCAGTCAGTCCAGCAGACCAGAAGCCGCTAGTGCCGCTTCGGCATCCGCCTTGACGGCAGCCCAGGAGGGCCGTTCGCAGGCTCGCTGATAGTAGGCTGTAATGTTGGGGCGATCCGCAAACGGGTAGACCATCTGGGCGTAGAACAGTGCCGGCAGGCAGGCGCAATCCGACATGCTGAACTCGGCACCGTTGCACCAATTGCTATCGGCGAACTGCTGATCCATAAAATCGTACATGACATTGAGGGTTTGACTACTGCGCTCGATCACAGCCTGGTCACGATCCCCCTCCGGCTGCATGCCCTGCACAAGAATATCTCTCACCGGGGTATTGAGGTAGGCATCGTTCATCCGCTCGGTGCAACGGACTTGCCGCGCCAGTTCAGGATCTGACGGCAGCAGCTGCTGACCGCGAGGGAAAGCACTATCGAGATACTCGATGATGATGCCGGACTCAGGAATCAGGCGACCATCATCCCGCACCAACAGTGGAATCCTGCACAATGGATAGATTGCCGCCAGGGCTGCCCGACTATCAGGGTCCATCAAATTGACAACTTCCGGCTCAAAAGTAGCGCCTTTCTCCTTAAAGGCAATCAACACCTTCTGGGAAAAAGACGACATCGGATTGTAGTAGAGCTTCATACTGGCTTGACTCCATCAGGCAAGAATTGAAAGCGGCCAGCCGCATTGCAGAACCAGCGTTACAGCGATTATAACAGGGCGGAGAGGCCACCCACCGCTGGTTGTTGACCTCTGAGAATTAACCAAGGACCGCACCATGAACCTGCCACCAGACAACATGAGTCATCTGACCTACACACTGCTCCAGTTCATGGCTACTCTGTTTGTCTACTCAGTAGGAATGCTCCTCCTGGTCGCCGTGGTGCTCTACATCATCGACCGCTGCCAGACCCGCCACAGCATTCGCCGCAACTTTCCGCTGATCGGCCGGTTCCGCTATCTGTTCGAGCATCTGGGGGAGTTCTTTCGCCAGTATTTTTTTGCCATGGACCGGGAGGAGATGCCCTTCAACCGGGCCCAGCGGGTCTGGGTCTACCGGGCGGCGAAGAATGAGGACAACACCGTCGCCTTTGGCTCGACCAAGGATATCCGTCGCGAAGGCACCATCCACTTCCTCAACTGCCCCTACCCCACCCTGACAGAGGATGCGGTGAAACCCGACCCCATGACCATTGGACCCTTCTGTGAAAAACCCTTCGTCAGCCCCACTTTCTTCAATATCTCGGGCATGAGTTTCGGCGCGCTGTCCGCCCCCGCCGTGCGAGCCCTCTCCCGGGGCGCCGCCAAAGCCGGGTGCTGGCTGAATACCGGCGAGGGAGGCCTCTCACCCCACCATCTGGAGGGCGGCGCCGATCTGGTTTTTCAGATCGGTACCGCCAAGTATGGCGTGCGCGACAGCCAGGGCAGGCTGAGCGAAGACAGGCTGCGGCAGGTCGCCTCACACCCCCAGGTGCGGATGTTCGAAATAAAGCTGAGCCAGGGGGCCAAACCCGGCAAAGGAGGCATTCTGCCCGGCCTGAAAGTCACCCAGGAAATCGCCGCCATTCGGGGGATTCCAGCGGGGGAGGCATCCATCAGCCCCAACGGTCACCGGGAGATTCGCTGCTCGGCGGATCTGCTCGACATGATCCATCAGATCCGCTCCGTAACCGGGCTGCCAGTCGGCTTCAAGGCGGTCATCGGTGCCTGGGGCTGGCTCGACGAACTCTGCGAAGAGATCCACCAACGCGGCATCGAGTCCGCCCCCGATTTCATCACCATCGACAGCGCGGATGGCGGCACCGGGGCGGCGCCCATGTCCCTGATCGACGATGTCGGGCTGCCGTTGCGGGAGTCTCTGCCGCTGGTGGTCGACCTGCTGCAACGGCATGGCCTGCGCGAGCGCATCCGGGTGATCGCCTCCGGTAAGCTGATCAACCCCACGGAGGTGGCCGCCGCACTCTGCATCGGCGCCGATTTCATCGTCTCCGCCCGGGGCTTCATGTTCGCCCTGGGCTGCATTCAGGCGATGCAGTGCAACCGGGACACCTGCCCCACCGGCATCACCACCCATGACCCCAAACTTCAGCGGGGGCTGGTCGTGACACGGAAAGCGGACCGAGTGGCCCACTACCACAGCCAGATGGAGCGGGAGATCGGCACCATCTGCCACTCCTGCGGCGTACCGGAGCCGCGTCGACTACGGCGCCACCACGCCAGAATTGTGATGGCTGCGGGCCGTTCGGTGCCGCTGGACGAGCTTTATCCCGAAGCCACCCCGGTTGCGGCAGAGACACCACCACCCTGAACAGCGGACCCGCGACAGGAGCGGGGCCCGTGCCTGAGATGCCTCCAGCCCGGCACCAGAAGCCCCGGAGGGCCACAACTCATGAGGGAGCCACCGCCAGCGCCCCGACCGGCACCCTGCAGTGGTTCACCTCAAAGCCGTTCAGATAGTCGCCGATCCGCGCCGGATCAAATCGGCGGCCATCGAAAAACAGGTCCGGCCCCAGGGCTATTGATTCAGGGGCGCCAGGCGGTCGCCACACCCCGGCATGCGCCCCCTCGGACTTCCAGCTCGATCCAGGCACCGCAATACCCAGGGCCTCCGCCGCGCCACGATAGATCTCCGGCCGATAGACGGCGCTGGCGGCAGCCGCGATATCCAGCGGCGTTTCAATCTGGCCCCAGCGCAACATCTGGCTGATGAACCAGGCCGCCTGGGACTGCCAGGGAAAATTGGCCTGATAGCGGTGGAAAACATTGAAATCCGGCAGCGAATGCCAGGGCTCACCCCGCTCGAAGCGGAATCCGCCCAGAATTGACTGGGCAATGATACTGGCAGGCGCCGCAACATACTCCGGTCGCGCCAGAATCACGGCGGCTTCGACCCGGTTATCCGGCTGATCGAGCCAGCGGGCGGCCTCCAGCAGCGCCATAATCACCGCTCGATGGGTATTGGGATTGGCCTCCGCCCAGGCCTCGTTGACGGCGAACACTTTCTCCGCCGAGTTGTTCCAGATCTCGTAGCTGGTGATCAGGGTCCGGCCCGCCTGGCCCTGCACCGCCAGGGTGTTCCAGGGCTCGCCGACGCAGTAGCCGTCAATGTCCCCGGCGGCCAAACGGTCCACCATTTGCGGCGGCGGCACCACCACCAGCCGCACGTCACGATCCGGATCGATCCCGGCGGATGCCATCCAGTAACGCAACTGGTAGGTATGGGTGGAGACCGGATAGACCACCGCAAAGGTCAGTCTGGGCAGGCCCCGGGCCGCCCGCTCGGCGATCACCTGCCGCAGCGGCCCGGCGGTCATCGGGCGCGCCAGAACGCCGGCCGGATCCACCGCCTGCATCCGGGCAAACAGCGCGGTGGCGACGGTGATGGCATTGCCGTTCAGATCGAGACAACAGCCGGTGACCATCGCCTGTCGGGGCGCGCCCACGCCGAGGGACGAGGCGATCGGCATCGGCGCAAGCATCTGCGCGCCGTCGAGGGCACCCACCGCGACCTTGTCCCGGATATTGGCCCAGGAGGGCTCCCGGGAGAGGGTCACATCCAGCCCCTGATCCGCGAAAAAGTGCTTCTCCCGGGCCACCACCAGGGGTGCGCAGTCAGTCAACGGAATAAAACCGAGGGTCAGCTCGGCCCGCTCCAGCTCGCCGCTCAATCCGCTCATTTCAGTAACTCCGCTGTGGCGATCACGCTCTCGGCAATCTCGGCGACGGTTTTGTTGCGATCCATCGCCAGCTTGCGCAGGGCGTGATACGCCTTGCTCTCGCTACAACGACTCCGATCCATCAGAATGCCCTTGGCCCGATCAATCTGCTTGCGTTCGGCCAGGGTTGATTTGGCGGCCTGCAGCTCCTGCTTGAGCGCACTGAACTGGTTGAACCGCGCCACCGCCAGCTCAACCAGAGACTGCACCCGGGAGGGCTGCAAACCATCCACCACGTAGGCGCTGACACCGGCTTCAATCGCCTCACGGGTGCTCTGGGCGTTGGACTCTTCGGCAAACATCACCACCGGGCGGGGATTGTCACGGGAGAGCTGCTGCATGCTCTCCAGCACATCCCGATCCGGCGAGCCGAGATCAATCACAATCACATCCGGGCTGACCCGGGTCACCTCCTGCAGTAACCCGGCGTTACTTTGCAGGATCGAAACCAGCTCAAAACCGGCACCCACCAGTGCCGCCTGCACCAGTTCACAGCGCTCGGGCTCATCATCAACCAGCATCACACGTAAGGACATCAGGCAGATTTCCACAAGATCGGGCAGTGTCTTGACCCGGGAGTCATCAAACAGCGCCAACTCTCCCGAAAAAAAGACCCCGAATGAACGGGGCCGTCAATACATGACCCGCAGGTCAGGTCTTCCAGGGATTCCTCAGGAGAATTTCATTTCAAACCACAACCAGACTTTTTCAGTACTGGTGGCGGGCAGACCCGCCGCGTTGCCAGCGTTAACATCGGCGTCATAGTCCGCGTATTTCAGGCCGACCGCGTAGTGTTTACCAAAACTCTTGACCGCCAGCAGATCGAGCTCGTCACCATAATCAAAGTTGCCACTGTCGGATTCAAACTGGTGGTAGGTGGCCAGCAATTTTACCCCGGCAACCCCGGAGGTGAGGGTGAAGTAGGTGTCTTCGATACCACTCGCCGGCGTACCCAGAAAACGATCAGCCCAGCCCTGAAACGCATGCGCGGTGGCCAGCGGGGTGCTGAAACCATAGGTGCCGTCACCCTCCAGCCGTTCATAGCCGACCTTGCCGGTGATGCCAGCGACACTCAGACCCAGCTCGGCCAGGCCGTAGGCCGCATCGATAGTCGAGGCGCCGTCGTCGTAATCGCTCTGATCCGCGTACTCGAAGGTGTAGAGGAGCTTGACCCCCTCCGACAGCGGCGTGCCACCCGTAAACCGCACACCAAAGGTCTGGCTACCCGCCGCCGGGCCAATAGCTCCGGGGGTGGTGTCACTGAACCCCAGCAGGTAGGCATAGGCGGTCAGCGTGCCGAAATCAAAACCACTGTAACTGGCATTAAAGAGGTGAGACTCCATTTCGCTGTCGCCACAGGCTGATTGCGGGACCGAGACCACACAGGCGGCTTCGTCGCTGAAAATACGCTGAGCCTCGGCCAGGTAGGCGTAGGTCAATTTAGTCTCTGGCAGTGCGGTGTTGACCAGGCTGATGGCATCAAAGGTCTGCTCATTCTGGCGCCAGCCGACGTTGCCGATGAAGCGGGCGTTGTCCAGAATCAACCGCTGCCGCCCCAGCTTGATCAGGGTCTGATCAAATCCACCGTAGCTCAGGAAAAACTGGTTGATTTCGGTGTCGTCGGGATCCACGATCACGGCATCGGCAGTGTTGCCGTTGGGCGGATTGGCCCCGGGGCCGTCGGCGTAGTCATCCACCAGCGCGGTGACATCTTCAACTTCGCCGAAGAGCTTGAAGCCCCTGTAGTCTCCAGTGAGGTAGCCCACCCGGGTTCTGACCGTCAGGGCATCCACATCCCGCCGGGCACTGTCATCAGAGGCGCCCTCGTAACGGACCCGCACATTGGCGGAGACCTGGCCGCCGGAGAGCGCATCCATAATCGGATCAGCCTGTAGCGGCCCGCTCAGCAACACCCCGAACAGACCGCCCAGCACGACCCGACCCGTGACTCCTCGTCCTGACACCTTACCCATGTTGCACTCCTGAAAAATGGTGACGCAAAAAACAAAAAGGCCAAAGCTCAACAGCTATGACCTCTTTGTCATCTGTAATGTATTGACCGCCAACTGCGGATTCGCCGACCCTGCCGGGCCAGGCTACCTACGGGGTTAGGACACGCAAAAGCAGTGCCAGTAATCCCCAGTGCGCTGAATTTGATGCCAGTGGACGCGCCAGAGTGAGCCCTCAGTCATTAAATTGATGAGCACTCATCACCAGCGCCCGGTCAGGGTGACCCCGGACGCCGCCGGGGGCGCCGAACCACCGCACCAGCCCAGTGCGAAAAACCCGGGCGCGCACCAGGTCAGATCGACCACCGGGCCGCCTGAGCCGACCCGGCACCCGTGTAATCCCCACCCACCCTGATTCCCCGGCGTTTTCATGGAACTGGCAGGATGATTGCATCATGCACTGCACGCCCTGAATGATCCGGCAGCAGTCGGTGATTGGGGAATCGGTCGGTGAGGGCACAGCCCCCCGGCCCCGCTGGCCCAGACTCCCTGGAGCAGCGTAGTGGGCAACGGCGTCCAACAAGTTCGGCAGGGCAGCGACTTGGGGACGCCTTTTTTGTGTCCGGTCAAAATCGTCTGCCGCAGTCATCACATTACGATCCGGAGTACCTCGATCACCATGAATATGCAGCGCTCAGACCGATTCCGAAAATTAACCGGGTGGCTGATCACTCTGGCCATAGCCATCGCCGGGCAGACCGCCCTGGCGGTGGAGAATCCGGAAAAAGAGGATCTCACCTTCGGCTTCATCAAGCTGACGGATATGGCCCCCCTGGCCATCGCCTACGAGAAGCGCTACTTCGAAGATGAGGGGCTCTACGTCTCAATTGAGGCCCAGGCCAACTGGAAAGTGCTACTCGACCGGGTGATCGACGGCGAACTCGACGGCGCGCACATGCTCGCTGGCCAGCCCCTCGGTGCCACCATCGGTTTTGGCACCCAGGCGGACATCATCACCGCTTTCAGTATGGACCTGAACGGCAACGCCATTACCGTCTCCAATGACGTTTGGGCCGAGATGAAGAAGCACGTTCCGGTTGCAGAGGGCAAACCCGCGCACCCGATCAAGGCCGACTATCTTAAACCGGTAATCGGACAGTACAGAGATGCCGGCAAACCCTTCAAGATGGGCATGGTCTTTCCGGTCTCCACCCACAACTACGAGTTGCGCTACTGGCTCGCGGCGGGCGGCATACACCCCGGGTACTACGCACCCCACAAGGATGACACCAGCGGCACCCTCTCTGCCGACGTGTTGCTCTCGGTCACACCCCCCCCGCAGATGCCCGCCACCCTAGAGGCCGGCACCATCCACGGCTACTGCGTCGGTGAACCCTGGAACCAGCAGGCGGTATTCAAAGGCATCGGCGTGCCGGTCATTACCGATTACGAGATCTGGAAAGACAACCCCGAGAAGGTTTTTGGTGTCGCCAAAGAGTGGGCCGAGAAGTACCCCAACACCCACCGGGGGGTGATCAAAGCCTTGATCCGCGCCGCCATGTGGCTGGATGAAAACGACAACGCCAATCGCCCGGAAGCGGTGAAATACCTCGCCAGGTCAGAGTATGTGGGGGCGGACTACGAGGTGATCGCCAACTCCATGACCGGCACCTTCGAATACGAAAAGGGCGACAAGCGGGCAGTGCCCGATTTCAACGTCTTCTTCCGCTACTTCGCCACCTACCCCTACTACTCGGATGCCACCTGGTACCTCAGCCAGATGCGCCGCTGGGGTCAGATTCCGGAGCCAAAACCGGACAGCTGGTTTGAAAAAGTGGCGAAGAGCGTCTATCGCCCTGACCTCTATCTGGCCGCCGCTCGCGAGCTGGTGGACGAAGGGCTGGCCAACGAAGCGGATTTTCCCTGGGATTCAGACGGTTACCGTCCACCCCAGAGCGAATTCATCGACGGCGTGACCTATGACGGCCACACCCCGAACGCCTATCTGGCGCAGTTTCCGATCGGCCTGAAAGGCGACGACATCATCGAATGACCTGACCCCAGGTCAACCACTGAAGCGGGGGCTGCCACTGAGCAGTCCCCTGTTTTTTAACATCCTGGAGAGATCGGGAATGTCCGACACCACAGCAACGCCCGGCGACAAAGCGCTCATGGATAACCCCCCTGACAATAC
>JAKLLR010000145.1 GCA_022014175.1 Gammaproteobacteria bacterium
CTGCTCGTTGTCGATATAGCTGGACTGAACCATCAGCGGTCGGCGGGTGTGGTCCGGCTGCTCAAACTCAACCATACCGGACCACCCCTCACCGGATGTGCCAACTTCCTGCAAAATCGATTTGAGCTCTGGCCAGGCCTCGTCCGGAGTCCATTCACTCACGCAGCGCCCCACAATCTGGTCCAGCTGATCGCGCCCGGTAAATTTACAATACTGTTCGTTGGCTTCGAGCACCCGACCCCGGGCATCGACCAGCACGTAACCGGTCGCGGTCAGCTCCATCAGGGTGCGGTAGCGCTGCTCGGTCAGGCGAGCCGCCCGCTGAGCCCGCCAGCGCGCCATTTCAAGCGCCACCCGCAGGGCGATGATTCCCATCAACTCCTGCTCCTCTTCGCTCAACCTTATCGGTGTATCGTCCAGAATAAAGAGCGTCGCGATGATCGCATCCGACTTGTCAATGACGGGATGGACGTGGGCACACCGGAGATCAGTAAACTGCGCCAGGGGAGAATCCCGGTAGGTGCCATGGAACTTGTCCACGGCCCGCGGCGTTCGGCTGGCAACCGCCTCGGCGATGACCCCGCCAGGCACCAGCGGAAGGGGGGGTCGCTCCGGGTAGGCCACACCGTCAATCCGCAGCGCCAGGGGCAACATCTGATCGCCCCTGACCTGAAGAATACCGGCCCCGCGGCAGCCGAGAAACTGGCTCATCATCTCCGCAATCTGGGGCATCACCTCCAGCGGATCGCCGGTGAGCCGCATGGCCATACCCGATACCTTCTCCAGCCGCGCCTTGCGGCGAATCAGTTGTTGCCGGAGCTGCTCCTGTTCGGTGGTGTCAACTCGGATTGAACCGACGGCGTAAACCGCACCGGAGGCATCTTTCAGCGGGAACTGGGTGGTTAAGCCCCAATGTATCCGCCCACCTTCAGCGGTCAGTCGCTGCAGAAACTGATCGGCTCGACCACTGGTGATGATCAGCTGGTCATGTTCACGCATGCTCTCGGCCTCGTCGGGCCACAGATCGACATCCAGCTGACCGACGATCTCCCCCCGGGGCAACCCCACGAGCTCCTCGGATGCCCGATTGACATAGGTCACCCGGCCCTTCAGATCTTTTATCCAGATGCAAACAGGGTTGTACTCAAGAATATCCGACAGATAACGCTCACTCTTTGTCAGCGCTGCCATATTCTCGACAATCGCCTGACTCATGCCGGCCAGGGCGTGGGCCACCCTGGCCACCTCGCCACGACCCCGCACATCCAGCTTTAAGCCGTCGCTGGAACCCACTTCGTCAACCAGTTTGACCAGTCCGGAGAGTGGCCTCTCCACATAGCGACGCAAGGCCCATAGCAGTGGCGCGACTACCAATAGCAGAAACAGCAGAAACATGCCGATGGAAAACCGGTCGAAGATGGCGAGCAGCTGCGCCGGATGGTGCCCAAGCTCATAGCTGAAGTGAAGCCGGGCGGCGCTCCCCTCTGCCCCCGGCAGGTCGGCCACGCCTGCCAGCCGGTGCTGTCCACCCGACTCCAGCTGCAGAATTTCCGATGTAACCCCGCCGAGATAATCCGGCAGAACCTCCGATGCCAGTCGCCCCCGCCAGGCCAGCTGATTGGCGTGCGTGACACGGCCATCAGGCATCTCAACTGCCAGTACCCGCAGAGCTGGATCGACTCCATAGCTGGTGATGACCCGCTGAATACCGGCCTGGTCGTCGCTCAACAGCGCCAGGCCGAACTCCTGCTGCATGACGGCCACCGCCTGACTCCAGAACCGCCAGTGCTCATCCCGATGTGCCACCTCACGCCAGTGGCCATAGATAACCAGACTTAAAAATCCGTAGATCAGCAGCACGGCCAGTAGCGAGGCGGGCAGCCAGAATTTCAGCGGAATAGAGCGTATTTCTTGAGTCAACTGTTGTGCCTCAGGGCAAAAATCCGGGCTCGGACAAGCCATCAAGCGTGACTGCACCTGGGAGCATGCCCTGGTCTATCATCAGAGCCATCAGATCGATCGCCGAGGCGTTGAGCCGGGGCTGCTCCCCACCGAGCCACTCCCGGTTGCCGACCAGGCCCGGCAATTCCAGCCCCAAAAAACTACCGGCCACAGCCTCGGGTGGCAGCTGTAATCGGGGGGCCATTCTCGCAATGGCATCCTCGGGAGATTTTCTGTGGTACTCAAGGGCGCCGAAATAGCCTCTCAGCAAGGCCCTCACCTGTGCCGGCTGCTGCGCCGCCACTTCAGCCCTGACCACCAGCACGTCGATAATTCGACCCGGGATCTGGCTGCTGTCGAACAATGCGCTCGCACCCGCCTGCAGCAACTCACTTTTGACCGGCTCGAATGTCACCACCGCATCCACCAGCCCACTGCGATATGCGTAAGCGTGCTGATCCGCCGGATAGTAGCGCAGATCCAGATCCGCTGCGGTCAACCCGGACGCAGCCAGCGCCCCCTGCAACAACAGCCGACCCACTGCTGTTTTTTCCACCGCGATTCGTGCCCCCCGGAGATCAGTCAGGCGGGCGTACCGCGGCCGGGCCAGCAGGGCGTCACCACCGAGGGAGACATCCAGCACCGCGACGACCTTCACCGCAGTGCCGGAGTGCAGCACACTCAAAGCCTCATCCAGAGTCAATGCGGCGGCCTCGATATGGCCGCCGTGCAGCAACTGCATCACCTGGGTCGCGGAGGTCGCCTCCACCAGATGCACCTGAGCCTGATCAAAATAACCGAGGCTGCGGGCCAGATAGAGGGGTTCGTAGCCCGGCCAGATCACAGTGCCAACCCGCAAAGCCCCGGCTGATTCGGTGCCACACGCAGCCAACAGCAGGCACCACAATGAGGCCAGCAGTAAGCCAAGAGACCGGCGCAGCCCGCCTCGGGTGCCAAACCCACGAGGGCGCCCGCGACAAAAGAGCATTACTGTGCGAAAGGCTTGCAACTGGCACCTCCTCTCTGTTTCGAACCGCCCCAGGTCTCCACTTGAAGCCAGGCCCGCCGTTTTGAGCTCTGCCTATTCGCCCGGATCCGGATCAGGTTAAGAAGCAGTTTACGCGCCACCCGCCTGCTCGCCAAAAACAACCCCACGGCTATACTGTGACGATGCTCACCCTGTCCGGCCTTTACGCCACCCCCAGCCCGCCACCGTACCTGAGAGTCCGGGGCCCGGCGATCTGCTCTTCCGCGGGTGTGCGCCC
>JAKLLR010000146.1 GCA_022014175.1 Gammaproteobacteria bacterium
CTTGGCGTTAGTGAGATAACCGCCCTCACCCCGGGCGCCCTCGGTAATCAAACAACCTGAGGGGAAAATACCGGTGGGGTGGAACTGCACCATCTCCATATCCTGTAGCGGCAGTCCGGCCCGGGAGATCATCGCCATGCCGTCACCGGTACAGATATGGGCATTGGTGGTGGACTGGAACACCCGACCATAACCGCCAGTGGCCAGCACCACCGATTTGGCGGCAAACCGGTGCAGAGAGCCATCTTCCATGCACATCGCCATCACCCCGACCACCCTGCCGGTTTCGTCCAGAATCAGATCAAGAGCAAAGTACTCGACAAAGAACTGGGCCTTGTGCCGCAGGGACTGCTGATAGAGGGTATGCAGCATCGCGTGACCGGTCCGGTCTGCCGCCGCACAGGTGCGGTGGGCGATGGTCTTGTGATCCGCCAGATACTGGCCACCGAAGGGGCGCTGGTAGATCTTGCCCTCCTCGGTGCGAGAGAAGGGCATACCCGCGTTCTCCAACTCCAGCACCGCCGGTATCGCGTTCTGGGTCATGTACTGGATAGCATCCTGATCGCCGAGCCAGTCCGAACCCTTAACCGTATCGAAGAAATGGCTGCGCCAGTCATCCTCGACCATATTACCCAGGGCCGCGTTGATGCCCCCCTGAGCCGCCACCGTATGAGAACGGGTGGGAAACACCTTGGTCAGACAGGCCACCGACATGCCCTCCTGAGCCATCCCGAAGGTCGCCCGCAAGCCGGCTCCACCGGCGCCCACAACCACCACATCAAACCGGTGGTCAGTTATCGAATATCTATCCTGCATCTATCTTAGGTATCCAGTCGAAGTCAGAACATGACTTGAAGAACGGACATGGTTACCACCACATCCAACAGAACCAACGCCCCGGTCAGGCTGGTTAAGACCAGCAACTTGAGACCCGGCGCGTGCATATAATCCTCAATCAGGACGCGACTGCAGAGATAAGCATTCAACATCGCCAGATTGAAAAACAGAATCAGCAGCGTGCCACTGACCGGCGCACCCAGCCAGGCCCGCGCTTCTGCCAGGGAGACACCACCAGCGGTCAATCCCAGGAGCTCGACAAACAGCACAACGCCAAGGGGTATCAGGGCCAGCGCGGTTAAGCGCTCCCACAAAAATTCGCGGGTTCCATTAGCCGCAGCGCCATGATTACGCGCCCGGGAGATCGGTGAACTGAACCCACTCATGCGCCGCTCCTGGCAATCAGATAAACCCAGGTCACCAGGGTCATGACTGATGCCCCGATCAAAACCAGCCAACCGGTCCGGCGGGCCACTGCCAATTCAAATCCGTAACCCAGGTCCCAGGCGAAATGGCGGATCCACTGACAGACGAAGTAATAGGCCGCAAAGGTCCAGGCAAACAGGGCCAACTGGCCGAACCAGGATGCGAGCACCGCAGTCACGCTGTCATAACATCCACCCCCGATGGCTGCCGACAGCACCCACAGGGCGAGGACCAGCGCGCCAAAGAGCAGTAGACAGTTCATGCCCCGATGCAATATGGAGGTGAATGATCCGATCAACGGTCGATAAACCGTTAGGTGGGGAGAGAGGGGTCGTTGCACCATAACCTGTCCTTCAAAATTCAAATACAAATCAGCTAAACCGGGGCCTGCTCCGCTGCCCGGGCGACGGCGTTCGCCACTGCTGGAGTCACCCGTCGGTCCAACACCTCCGGCAATATTCGGTCCGCCGAGGGCTCATCCACCACACCGGCCAGCGCGATGGCAGCCGCAGCCTTCATTGGCTCGGTAATGGATCTGGCCTGAACATCCAGCGCACCACGGAAAATTCCCGGGAACACCAGCACATTATTAACCTGGTTGGGGAAATCACTCCTTCCGGTCCCCACCACCGCTGCACCACCCCGCAACGCCTCATCCGGCATAATTTCGGGAATCGGATTGGCCAGCGCCAACACGATGGGATCAGACGCCATTGTCTCGATATCTTCAGCGCGCAGAAGGTTACCACGACTCACACCGACAAACACATCAGCGCCCTCCAGAGCTGCCCCAAGCGCCCCCTTCACATTACCGCGGTTGGTAAAACCCAGCACCTCCTGCTTCACCAGATTCAAGTCACTGCGGTCGGCGTGAATAATGCCCCGGGAGTCACACATGATCACATCGGCCACCGGACGAAACCCGCTGCCCTCCTGTCCGACTCCGGCGAGCAACCGGGCGATGGCTATCCCCGCGGCACCGGCACCGTTAACCACAACCCGCAGTTGCTCAAAAGGGCGCCCCACCACTCTCGCTGCATTCAACAACGCCGCCAGCAGTACAATTGCGGTGCCATGCTGATCATCATGGAAGACCGGAATACCCAGATCCTGCAGTCGTGCCTCAACTTCAAAACATTGGGGCGCACCGATGTCCTCCAGATTAATACCACCGAACCCCGGCGCGATATTGCGCACAGTGGCAACGATTTCATCCGCATCCTGAGTAGCCAGGCAGATCGGCCAGGCATCAATATCGGCAAACTCCTTAAACAGTACCGCTTTGCCCTCCATCACCGGCAGCGCCGCTAACGGCCCGATATTACCTAGACCCAGCACCGCAGAGCCGTCAGTGACTACAGCAACGGAGTTGCGCTTTATAGTCAGCTCTCGGGCCGCGTCCGGGTCCGCCGCAATCACTTCGCAAGGCCGAGCTACACCCGGCGTATAAGCCAGGGAAAGGTCATCCCTAGAGAGCAGGGGCACCTTGCTGTAAACACCGAGCTTGCCATGCAGGCTGCGGTGGAGCACAAGCGAGCGTTCGGAATAATCGTTCATGGTTATCTGTTCAAAGAGCGGAACAACTAAGACGGGATACGAACCGGGGCAAAACACCTGAAAACAGCCCCTGAGCCCCATGTAATATAGCCCGGCCAGTCTAACATGGCCGAGATCTCAGAGACGAACCCCCCGTTCGGTATTGTGACAAGCCCTCATTTCATGGTACATAGCGCTGCCACATTTCTCCGGCCCGGCGCAAGGACAAGCGATGCCCAACGAAAAACCCACCCAGTCATTCACGCCCTATGAACCCAAAAAGGGTGAGGAGTACATGAGCGATGAGCAGCGGGCGCATTTCGCTGACCTGCTGCGTGCCTGGCAACAGGAGTTGCAGGACGAGATCGACCGCACGGTTCACCGAATGCAGG
>JAKLLR010000062.1 GCA_022014175.1 Gammaproteobacteria bacterium
TACAGAGATTGCAAAATCCTTCAATAAATTAAAAAATCGCGATCCAGAAAATATAAATTATACTCCTATTGAAAGAAAATAAATAAACAAATATCGAAACATTTAAATTGACCAGAATATGAAATTTATCTCAACAAATTCTACATTCTTTTTAATCAAAAAAATTATTAATTATGATTTAAGAAAACTCCGATTAACCCACCTGGATCAGGGATAAGACACTACGGATGCTGATCATGACCCAGGAGCAATGATGCGTCAGAAAAGCTTTGCGAAAACCGCCTAGGATGCCCCGCGCAAGTTAACCAAACGGGAGAAGTTCCTGGCCGAAATGGATAAGGTTATCCCATGGCCTGATCTGCTGGGCTTGATCCAGCCACATTATCCCAGGCCCAGAGCGCACGGCGGGCGGCCAGCACTACCGCTGGAGGTGAAGTTAAGGATCTACTGTCTGCAACAGTTCTACAGCCTGCCCGATCCAGGGGCGGAAGAAGCCCTGATCGACTCCGGGGCGATGCGCCGTTTTGCCCGGCTTCGACTGGGGAAGAGCCGGTTCCGGATGAGGGCACCATTTTGCAATTTCGGCGTCTGTTGGAGCGTCATCGCTTAATGAAGCGCTGTTCAACCGGGCGGTGCTCACAGGCCGGTAAGGCGGCTTGATCAGAGATTCCCTAACGACCAGCCCAGCTGGCGCCTTATCGAGCGGCGGAAAAGGGGTCAGGTGTAGCACATGGTCAGGTTTCCGGGCTCCCAAGTAGTAATTCCATTTCATTAGCAAACACTATATACCGATCGTGATTCCGACCAAATTTGACCTCGGCGTCATCAAATCTTATTTTTAATTTTTCCAACTCATCTTGCGCGAAGAGACGTTCCGCCATAGGAAAGACCATTTCGTCTTCTTTCCAAATATGGTTGGGATAAAGGTGGCGAACCCCACCAATCGCGCGCCGGATTTCTGCCACCACTTCGGGGTTTCCATCTGTATAGGAATCAGCAGCATCCTTCAAGGCGGTCACTAGCTCGCGACCCTTTACGTGCTCTGCTAACAATGCGGACAGGGGGCATCCACTCTTCGGGACACCCTTCTCCTCCATAGCTGGAAACAGGACAGCTTCCTCTTTCGCATGATGGCATCTGTCAGCAAAATTTTGCATAAAATCTACAACTCTAAGAAGTAATTCCGGTTCGACTTTTTCATTTTGAGCTAGCTTTTCATCAATAACTGCCAGCCCATGGACAACCTTCAGAATGTATTTGTGCTCATGCGTGAGCTCATGGATTGGATTCTCAATAGCCATATTTAATCTTCCATCTGTAGCCAAATGCTCCGGTTCAGGGGCGCCGGTATGCCACCCCTGAACCGGTTGTCAGATCGTCAATTTTCCCAGTCACAGCCCTTGAAAGCACTCGTGCCGCGATCAGGCCAGGTCGAAACGGTCCAGGTTCATCACCTTGACCCAGGCCGCCACGAAGTCCCTGACGAATCTCTCTGTGCCGTCGGCGCTGGCGTAGACCTCGGCATAGGCGCGCAGCACTGAGTTGGAGCCGAAAATCAGGTCGTTCCGGGTACCGGTGCAGGTCACCTTGTCACTGGAGCGTTCCCGACCTTCAAATACCTCCGCCTCGTCGTCCACCGCCTTCCAGTCCGTGCCCATGTCCAGCAAATTGACGAAGAAGTCGTTGCTCAGCACGCCGATCTTGTCGGTGAACACGCCGTGCCTGCTACCGTCGTAGTTGGCGCCAAGCACACGCAGGCCACCGATCAGCACGGTCAGTTCCGGTCCAGTCAGTGTCAGCAACTGCGCCCGGTCAATCAGCAGGGCTTCTGTCGACGCGTCTATATCAGCCCTCTTGTAGTTGCGAAAGCCATCGGCTGTGGGTTCGAGCGGGGCAAAGGAGTCGACATCAGTTTGCGCCTGTGTGGCATCCACACGGCCCGGGGCGAACGGCACTTCGACTGCGACACCGGTGGCCCTGGCGGCTTGTTCTACACCCACGTTACCGGCCAGCACGATCATATCGGCCAGTGACATCTTGCCGGAGGCCTGCTGGAGCTCGACCAGCTTGGGCAGCGTCTGGACCGCGTTCTTGTTGACCGCCCAATCCTTTTGCGGGGCCAGGGCCAGGCGCGCACCGTTGGCGCCACCGCGCTTGTCACCACCGCGAAAGGTAGATGCCGCGGCCCAGGCCACACTTACGAGCTCGCTCACTGAGAGGCCAGAAGTAGAGATTTTAGCCTTCACGTCGGCAATATCCGCCGCCGTCGGCCTGTGGGTCGCAGTCGGCAGCGGATCCTGCCAGATCAGCTCTTCCCTGGGTACTTCGGGCCCGAGGTAGCGCGCCCTGGGACCCATGTCGCGGTGGGTCAGCTTGAACCAGGCGCGAGCAAAGGCTTCGGCAAAGGCTTGTGGATCGTCGTGAAAGCGCTTGGAAATCTTGCCAAATTCTGGATCGAAGCGCAGCGTCAGGTCGGTGGTGAGCATGGTGGGCTTGTGCATCTTGCCCGGCACATGGGCATCCGGAATGATCTCCGGTGCGTTCGTTGCGATCCACTGTTTGGCACCGGCAGGCGAATTGGTGAGTTCCCATTCGTACTTGAACAGGTTCTCGAAGAAGTTGTTGTTCCATAGCGCCGGGGTTTTAGTCCAGGTCACCTCCAGGCCGCTGGAAACGGTGTCCTTACCTTTGCCCTGCCCAAAGCTGCTGTGCCAGCCCAGGCCTTGTGCCTCAATAGCTGCGGCTTCCGGTTCCGGCCCCTTGTGCGATTCGGGCGCGGCACCATGTGCCTTGCCGAAGGTGTGGCCACCGGCGATCAGCGCGACGATTTCCTCGTCGTCCATGGCCATGCGGTTGAAGGTGGCACGTATGTCCTTGGCCGCCGCCAGGTAATCACCGCTGGCATTCGGGCCTTGCGGGTTGACGTAAATCAGACCCATATGGGTGGCGGCGAGGTTGTCGTCCAGTTCGCGGTCACCATGGAAGCGCTTGTCATCGTCCAGCCAACCGGTCTCGACACCCCAATTCACGTCCATGTCCGGTTCCCAGACATCCTCACGACCGCAGGCGAAGCCGAAGGTTCGAAAGCCCATGGATTCCAGCGCAACGTTACCGGTGAGAATGAGGAGATCGGCCCAGGAAATCTTCTGGCCGTATTTCTGCTTTATAGGCCAGAGCAGGCGACGTGACTTGTCGATGTTGACGTTGTCGGGCCAGGAGTTGAGCGGCGCAAAACGCTGCTGCCCACGCCCGCCGCCGCCGCGGCCGTCGAGGGTGCGGTAGGTGCCGGCCGCGTGCCAGGCCATACGAACCATCTGCGGACCGTAGTGGCCGAAGTCGGCGGGCCACCACTCCTGGCTGTCGGTCATGAGCTTGACCAGATCGGCCTTGAGTGCCTTGTAGTCCAGCTTCTTGAACTCCTGGGCGTAGTTGAACTTCTCACCCAGCGGGTCGGACTTGTTCGAGTGCTGGTTCAGCAGCTCCACACGCAGTAGGTTCGGCCACCAGTCCTGGTTCGAGGTCCCACTGCCGGCGGTATGATGGAATGGGCACTTTGGTTCGGTAGACATCTCTTCTCTCCCTTTCTCTCTGAATTCGGTTCGTGTAGCTTACGTTGGCATAAACCGTGAGCTTTAGCGAGTCCGATGGATCCCCTGGTTAAATGGGTTAAGTTCCGGGTCAAGCTCCGAACACAGCACTCTGCCTAATGCCATCAAAAATGAACTGAACCGCCAACGCAGCCAGCAAAAAGCCCATAATTCGACTTATGGCATGCATACCCGTGACACCGAGAAACTGATGAATTTTGCTTGCAAACAACAACGCGATACCGGTGACTAGCAAAATGGCCAGGAGCGAGGCAAGAACAATCATTTGCCGTATTAGATCGCCCTCCGCATTTGCCATCAATAAAATAGCCGCACCCATAGCACCAGGACCCGCAATGAGTGGTGTAGCTATCGGGAATATAGAAATATCCTGTTTTGATATCCCTTCGCGCTCTTCTTCATCTGTCGTCGAAGTGCCGCCGGATGAGCGTGCGAACACCATATCAATGCCGATTAGTAACAGTAAAATCCCGCCAGCCGTCCGCAATGCTGCGAGTGATATACCAAGGCTAGCTAAGAGAATCTCGCCAAATAGAGCAAAAGCAACCAGAATCACGGAGGCGATCAACGTCGCGCGGATGGCCATAGATCTCTTATATTCTAGCGTTCCATTTCCGGTCATCGTAGCAAATACAGCAGCGACGTCGATTGGACCAATCGTCGCAAAGAAAGTTGCCAGAGCCAGACTCGCGGTTTCAATCATAAAGTTATCACGAAAACGATTTACATCTGACGTGGCTATACCAGGCCTCGGTACGCAGACTTTTCGATTGTATTATTAGACCCACACTTATAATCCACTTAATTCAACCACCAAATTTTCTTTTTTATATAAGACTCTAAAACCGCGCTGAAAAGCTGAACGACGACTGGCCCGGTACTATTTACGGTCAACCGCCAACTCCTTCGCGATCTCCCTTTAGACTTGTAACGCCTCACATCACGGGCAACAGAGAGCGAACGAACAGGACGCGGCGTATTTTGCTGTGCCGGTCCATGAGATTATTAGAGCATTTTTTTCGCTGCAAAAAGGCTTTCTTCAAGTGTTCTTGAAAATGCAATTTTCCCCGCCTGTTTGCGAATACCTGCACGCCGGAGTTTCAGTAAAATTCGTGGCTGTAAACTATTGATCACCAATCCCATATTTCGCTTCTGAAGGTCATTCCTTATGGACTCCATTACCATGATCGCGCTCATATCCAGCATCGTAACTTCCGCCATATCCAGGATAACCACCCGCACTTCTGGCCTGACCGTAGAAATGGTTCTTAACGCCTTTTGCGCGGAGCCAAAAAACAGCGGTCCATTTATATCGTAGACGACAACACTTTCGGGTAATTTATACCCTGCGTGATCGTGCTCCATTGCTGATGTCTGGGTCAAACTAACGCTTCTTTTAATAAATAGTGCTGCGGCCAGCCCCATCCCAACAGCAACGGCAACAGTCATATCAAACAAAACCGTTAACGAAAAGCATAAAAGCAGAACAATTACATCGTCTCTAGGTGCTATCTTGATCGTCCGGATAAAATGTTTATATTCACTCATATTCCACGCAACCATCAACAGCAAGGCGGCCATTGACGCCATCGGGATGAATGACAGCAAGGGGGCGAGAAGCAATATGCTGACGAGTATAAACAAAGCATGAATGACAGAAGCAAACGGCAGGGTGCCCCCGGATTTAACATTCGCCGCAGTTCGGGCAATAGCAGCTGTCGCAGGTAAGCCGCCAAATAATGGGGCAATAATATTCCCTATGCCTTGACCGATAAGCTCATCATTTGGATTATGTTTTTTTCCAGACATTCCATCGGCGACGACCGCACACAGCAATGACTCAAGCGAGCCTAAAACGGCGATAGTAATTGCCGACGGCATCAAATTTCGGACAAGCTCGAAACTCAAACCAATAGGAGTGCCGTCGGCACCTGCCAAATTCCATGGCCATTCGAAACTTGGAAGAAATGGTGGAATACCATTACCTGATTCACCATTGATCTCGAATGTAAACCGAGTGCCAATTGTAGCCACCGAAAAATCAGCCATTATTTGGGATAACATCCATACTGAAATGCTGCCGCCCAGCAGTGCGACGAGATGGCCGGGCACCTTTGATCGGAATTTCGGCCATACCAACAAGATTGTTAGCGTCAAAATACCAATTATGGATTCCTGCCAATCGATAGACAGTAGGCCGTGCAAAATAAGTGAAAGCTTGTCCAGATAGTGACCATCCAGGGCCTCAATATTGAGGCCCAGAAAATCCTTTATTTGAAAAGTGGCGATCACCACGCCGATTCCAGCAGTAAATCCTACCGTTACCGGATAGGGAACGACCTCGATTAATCTTCCAAGCTTCCCGATACCCATCAGAACCAGAATGAATCCAGCCATTAGGTCACTTATTAGTAAACCACCAATCCCAAATTGTTGAACAATAGGCAACAACACAACGACGAATGCGGCAGTAGGCCCGGAAATATTGACCTTCGAGCCACCGGTCAGAGCAATAACTATACCCGCAATGATTGCCGTATAAAGGCCGTGTTGTGGCGCCACCCCACTAGCGATAGCCAGCGCCATTGAGAGCGGCAAAGCGATGACCCCAACCGTTAATCCAGCCAGCACATTTGCCTGAATTTCAGGCAAAGAGGGTTTGCTTTGGATTGATCTTCTGATTGCGGAAAACATTTTATGATTGGTATTTTTTATGCGGTAACGCCAAGTGCAGGAGCGAAGTGTGCGGGATGTTGCCCAGCTTGCACACCCTGTTAGCGCTCGACGTCACCCCTCTTGGCCTGTATTTCCTGACCCTGCTGACCATGCTCCAGATAAACCGACTCCGACTGGCGGAGGCGCAACCTACAGTGTTCGCCCCCACCGCATTTACCTTTCGACGAGTTCAACCCGCCTGTTCCTGTCTCGGCCAGCATCGCTATCATTCGCGAACACCGGCACAAGCGGCCCTACGCCGTGCGGCTCCAGCCGGTCAGATGCAACGCCATATTGTCTCTTCAGGACATCCGCGACGGCCAGTGCCCGATCAGAAGACAGTTTGCTGTTGTAAGCGAAGATTCCCGTCGAGTCAGTGTGGCCGACCACATAAAAGCTCTTGTCGGGGTTAGCGTTGAGGTATCCGGCAATCGCATCAAGCGCGGCCTTCGACTGAGGCTGGAGGGTGGCCTTGTCAAAGTCGAACACGATACCGTCTAACACGACGCGACCATATTCCTTTATATCAGAGCCCAAGGCTTCGGCATCAACCACAACCAGCCCTGTTTCGGCAGACTCGACCTCAACAATATCAACCAAAGTGCCGATATAGTTTTTCGAGTGCTGTTCGACATACACCACGACATACGCGGTACCTGCCGCGCGTTCTTTTTTGGCAACGATGGCGCCCGCGCCGCCCGACGAAGATGTGCCTGAAAACATCGTCCCCACTGCACCGGGCTTGGTCGCAGGATTGGCAATAAATGTAACCTCCATCCATTGCCGGGAGCCGATGGCCGGTCCTTTGCGATCAGCCGACATCCCCTCGCCGAGAATCTCGAAACCTTCGGCCTCCAGCGCATCGAGATAATTCTTGTAGACCTCTGCATAGGTCCGGTCCTCACCCTCATATTTGTAGAAGGTGCGGGTAACCCGACCTTCTGTCTCTATCCAATCTGTGATCGAGCGATACCCTGTTACCGGACCCACGGCCACCTTGTAAGGCTGGTAGTTCTCAATGTGCTGCCAGGCGATGACCTGCCCGGGATAGCGTTCGATCATCGGATGTTCGGTGATGCCATCAATATCTTCCGCTATTACCACCATGTGCGTGAATAAAATAGCCAGTGCCGCGACCGCTGCCGGTATATGCTTGAACATCCATGCTTCTCCTGTATTTGGTGAGGTCGATTATGCCTGTCGACCAGTCAAGCTAAAACGGGCTGGATGTTGAGGCACCGCGCTTCCCAGAAAGCGCGTGCTGGGAAGCGAAGTACCTCAAACGGGTGATAGGCGGAACTCAATTGCTCATATGACAGAATCGACCGCGCGGTCTGTCTGCCCTATCGCAGGGCTCATCTGCAACCTTGATTGTCAGGTGGAGCGTTTTGTTGGGCAACTTTTAAGCTTCAGAAAACACCAACAAAAAGTATTAGAGATAACCTAAAATCTATCTTCTATACCCTTTTCATCCACATTGGCTCTATACCTGCCAAGCCCCTACGTCTTCGAAATTTTTGTAAATCTCAAATAGGGTAGTTTAATATCGATGTCTCCAAATTTCTCCTTCGCCTGCTCATCGTTCAGGCCTAGCGCCACGATCACGTCCTGACCAGGAACCCAGTTAGCGGGCGTTGCGACAGGTGCACCGTCAGTGATCTGAACAGCATCCAAGGCACGCAAGATCTCCGCGAAGTTGCGGCCAACAGACATCGGATATGACATGGTTAGGCGAATCTTTTTGTCTGGACCAATGATGAACACAGTCCGCACAGTAGCGCTATTGGCTGGGGTACGATCCTCGGTTAAATAGGCACCGGCTGGCAGCATGTCGTACAGTTTAGATACATGCAAAGAAGTGTCGTCGATAATCGGGAAGTCGGCCGGGGCACCAGAAAAGGCTTCGATATCGCGCTTCCATTTCATGTGCTCTTCAACGTTATCAACAGATACGCCCATAACCTTGGTATTGCGTTTGGAAAATTCCGGAACCAGCTGAGCAACTGCGCCAAATTCGGTAGTACATACCGGCGTAAAATCTTTTGGATGTGAAAACAGGATGGCATAACTGTCACCAATCCAATCGTGAAATTTGATCTGACCGACTGTGGAATCTGCATTGAAATCTGGTGCGACATCATCAATTCGAATAGACATAATTGTATCCCTCTGTTGTTGTTCAGTTAACTTTGAAAGCCACGGATTTCTGAATCAAAGTGTTCCCATTGTAACATAGCATTTTCCTATACAGATTTGACTAATGCGCTAACGGGGTCAATTCTAAAATTCCTACATTTGTCAATGACATGGGTAGCTCCCGCAAGGTTTAGCATATCGCTTAACCACCCCGCTAACGGTCATGTATGAACCCCAAAGTCTTCGCCATTAATCTGATGGATATGGTTAAACCGCTGGGTATAAGTGCCATTTAGCTGGCGCATACCCCGTGACAGGTTGTCATCGATTGTTTCAACCAGAAGGTGGAAATGATTGGCCATCTGGCAGTAGCGGTGCACCATCCAGTTAAATCGATAACAGAGCATAGCCAGTACGGCCAGCCAAGCGGCAATGTTGGAATGTTAGAACTAACCCCTTTGATCAATTCAGCCGTGGTATCTGTGGCGGATGAAGGCGTTTGTCAGTTACCCTGAATCCGAACAGCTTAGGCTTGATGAAGCGACTCGGGACGATGCGGGTAACGACCGGAGACGTTGGCACGACCGCGCCAGCCGACGCAGGCCGAGATCTCTGAGCCGGAGCAGCAACATGCCTCGATCACCCAATCAGCCAGTAACCGACACGCCCTCGCAAGTGAGGACGTGTCGATAGCACTTCGACCTAAGGCTTGAGCTGCACCGCATAATTGGGGCCGTCTCCAACAGGAAGATTGGCATAGCTGGTCCAGATATCTCCGTTGGTTTGATCGATTTCAATCGCACGTAGATAGGACTGCGGCTGAGGCATGGGGTAGTCGAATATCTCCCCACTCTTTGGGTCGAGCCGATACATGATGTCGTTATTGGTGGTGGCGACCCACAGCGCCTTACGGGTGCGATCCCAGGTCACACTATAGGGGGCGGAGTTACGATCTGGCAGGTTGTAACGCACCGGCTCACCGCCATGCTTTGCGTTGTAGGCCCACACTTGACCATCCCCCACCAGGGCAGCGTAGATGGTGTCGTCGCCATCAATCGACATCCGATGCGGAATGGTACCCACGGGCATATCGAAGCTCTGCACCACTTTGCCGGCATCAATGTCAAAGCGTCCTATGACGCCGGCTATCTGAGAAAACCAGATGCTGTTGAGATCAGAGGTCATCACGCAGCCGTAAATCGCCACGTGAAAGTCCGACTCCCCCTCTTTTTGCGGCATCTTATAGGTGGTGACGTCTCCAGTCTTAGTATCCAGCCGACCGACTGTATTATTGCCTAGCAGGGTCAACCAGAGACCACCAGCTTCATCAAAACGCACCTGATGATACTCATCGGTACAGATGTCGTGCGACAACGTGAATTGGGCAAATTTATCGTAGACCCGCCACTTGTTATTGGCGGGAGTAAAACGAGCTACACCAAAGCTTTCTTCTAGCGTAATCCACAAATTGCCTGCCGCATCAGCATTAATAGTGTGTGGGCCGCGACCGCCGTCTGGAATCTGAAACCAGTAGACATCACCGGTGCGCGGGTCAACACGCCCGAGACGGTCCCGATCATCCTCAACCACCCAGACGTAGGGAGAGCCTGGCGCAATGGCCAACTCGCGGGTCCAGCCACCAGTGTGTAAATCAAACTCCCGAAACTCAGTGGTTGAACTCGGACCAAAGGTTCCCTTCGGAATAGCCATGAAGCGCTCGCGCTCATAATGGTCGAAGTTCACATTCGCAAAATGCGCAGCGAAATTAGTGGCGATCATGGTCTCGTCATCTGCGTTCCAGAGGCTGGAATCCGCTTTCAGCAAGGCATCATAATCGGGGCCCTTGCCCGACAGCCCCCAGCGAGGAGCGGTGTCTGCCGAGAAATAGAGCGCCATCACGCGCATGTATTGAATGAGACCACGCCAAAAAGGCACCTGTACTTCTTCAGTAGCGATTGGTAACTGACGGATCACATTTTTCACAGCTTCATTGGGGAACTGATGACAACCCGACCCACTGCAGCTGCCGACCGCGTTACGGGCACCGCGGTCATCCAGAGACATCCCCGCCAGCCAGGCAGAAGGCGGTACCTGCGCCGCCACGTTTTCGGTCTGTATCAGCTCAATCTCTAGTGTCAACGCGTCATCACCCGCAGACTCAATTGAGGAGGAACGTAACCGCCAGCCAACCGCCTTTGCCTCAAATTCGACCTTTTCTGCCAACATCGGTAGCTCAGAAAACCGAAATGCGCCGTTTTTGTCTGAAAAAACCGAGACAAAAGCCGGTGCTGTCTGAGTCGACTTAGCTCTGACCATCACCTCAGTCACAGGCTTTCCATGAACATCCGTCACAGTTCCGGTGACTTCCAGGCCCCACACTATGGTCGGCAGCCCCAACAGACAAACGCTCAACAGTTTTTTTACAAAAGTCTTCATGATCGGTATCCCCCTGTGGTTTTTTTATCGGGAATCATGCTAACAAATTTTGAATGGGGCGCTAACGTAACGGCTGGCCGAATTTAGTCGGCTAACCATCGATGTCAGGCGGGCGCGGGAGCCGAGCCACCATAGCCGCCGCACAGGATATGCCACAGATACAACGCAGTTCGCGATAGACATCATCCCTCACGACCGGAGTATCCGATTCTGCCTGGCTCTGGCGTAGTTCAACCTGAGAGCCAGAACTCAGGCTAGCCGGAGTGTCCCGCTCATGCCCGGCAAATAATTCCGCTCGGCGTCTCCCCGCATACTAGCGGCTCAGTAGGACAAGGCCACTTTTGCGCAGACCCACCGGTGGTTAGTCGGTCGAGCACATCGATAAAGCGCGAGTCCAGATTTCTGGCGAGCGCTTGGCCGACCAGCTTGTTGTAACTGATCCGGGTGCGGGTAAGGGTAAACTCCTCTCGGGCAAAGGGCCCGAGCCTGTTACTCTGATCAAACGAAACCGCAAAGCCTGCAACAAGGACGCTGTCGTGAGAATTATTGAAGTCGTCGCCCCGGAAGGGCATCGGGAATCAATCATGGCCATCGCTGAGAAACAGGCACTGCCGGATTACTGGAGCGGGCCGGTGGACGAAAATGGTCGTCAGGCTCTCCGCCTGCTGGTCGCCGCTGACAAGCAGCAGGCGGTGCTCGATGCGCTGCAGCAGCTGTTCGGTAGCAGCGAGGACACCCGGGTTGTGGTCATCCCCGTCGATGTCACCCTGCCCCGCCCGACAGCCTCGGAAAGCGAGGCCACCCCTACGTCCGCCATTACAGTCAGCCGGGAAAAGCTCTATCACGACGCAGAGCGGGGGGCGCGGCTCGATCAGAACTATCTGTTGCTGGTGATGCTCTCCACCATCGTTGCGGCGGTGGGACTGCTGGAGAACAACGTCGCGGTGGTGATCGGCGCGATGGTGATTGCGCCTCTGCTCGGACCCAACATCGCCCTGGCACTGGGCACCTCGCTGGGGGATCGTGAACTGATGTGGCAGGCCCTCAAATCCAACATCTGCGGGATCGGGCTGGCGATCGCTCTGGCTTTTGTCATCGGACAGTTGTGGCCACTGCAACACCTGGAAGGCGAACTGCTGGCCCGCACCGATGTCAATCTGGCTGGCGTGGCCCTGGCGCTCTCATCGGGTGCAGCCGGGGTGCTTTCGCTGACCACCGGCCTGCCTAGTGTGCTGGTCGGGGTGAGGGTGGCGGTTGCGCTGCGACCCCCGGCGGCAACTCTGGGGCTGATGCTAGGCAGCGGGCACTATGGCCATGCGGTCGGCGCCGGGTTGCTACTTGGGGTCAACATCGTCTGCGTCAATCTTGCCGCAAAGCTGGTCTTTCTGGTTAAAGGGGTGAGACCCCGCACCTGGCTCGAAAAACGCCAGGCGCGGCAGTCAGTCGCCGCCTACAGTGCGATCTGGGTGGTGTCGTTGCTGCTACTGCTGGCGGCCATCTACTACTGGCACAGCTACTACACACCGCCGTCCGCCTTCTAGGCTAACCCTCGAACCGGCTGAACAGCAGGCAGGCATTGGTTCCACCGAAGCCGAAGCTGTTGGACATCACCGCCCTGAGACCGGCCTGATCCCGTCGCTCGGTGACAATGGGGACCCCCTGAGCGGCATCATCAAGCTGATCGATGTTGGCTGACGCCGCAATAAAGTCGTGCTTCAACATCAACAAGCTGTAGATCGCTTCGTGCACACCGGCCGCTCCAAGGGAGTGGCCGGAGAGAGATTTGG
>JAKLLR010000147.1 GCA_022014175.1 Gammaproteobacteria bacterium
GGAGGCGTCAGCGCCGGCTACGGCAAGCATCGCCTCCAGCCGCCGTAAAATTCGGTCCGTACGCCACTCTTTGGCCAGCTCTACCGCAGCCCGGGTGAGGTTGCCCTGATGTTTCTCCAGCTTGCCTTCAAACAGCTCAAACAGGGTAAATGCATCGGCAGTGGCCCCGGCGAAACCTGCCAGTATCTGGTCGTTGTAGAGCCGCCGTACCTTGCGGGCATTGCCCTTGACCACCGTATTGCCGAGGGTGACCTGGCCGTCTCCGCCGAGTACGACCTGGCCGTTACGGCGGACGGATAAAATTGTGGTACCTCTAAACGATTCCAATCGGTTGACCTCAGGAAAGGGCAGGCCAGTTTAACCGATGGCAACAGCTGCGCCGCGTCAGCGGATCAAGGTTTTTTTTGGTGGGCCCGGGGGTGGGCCTGGTCGTAGACCCTGGCCAGATACTGGTGATCCAGGTGGGTGTAGATCTGGGTGGTGCTGATATTGGCGTGCCCCAACAGCTCCTGTACTGCCCGCAGGTTCTGACTCGACTGCAGCAGGTGGCTGGCGAAGGCGTGGCGCAGCATGTGGGGATTCACGCTGCGATTAAGGCCACAGAGCGCTGCCCAGCGTTTCAGGCGGGCCTGGATCGTCCGGGGGGAGATCGGCTGGCCCCGACGAGAGATAAACAGGTTGGGTTCGGCAGCGCCTCTCCAGCTGGCACGCTCTGCCAACCAGCGGTTGATGGCGGCCATCGCAGCACTGCCCACGGGCACCCGTCGGCTCTTGTTGCCTTTGCCGGTCACCTGTAATTCGGCCCCGTGGCGATCAAGGTTGTTAATCCTGGCTCCGCTCAGCTCGGTCAACCTCAGGCCGGAGCTGTAGAACAGCTCGAACATGGCGTGGTCCCGGACTTCGGTGGCATCGGCGGGTTTGCGGTCCAGTAAGCGGGCCATCTCATCCACATCCAACAGTTTCGGCAGGGGGTGGCCGGCCCTGGGCGCTTTTACTCCTTCGGCGACATTGGCCTCGATCTGGCCGTGGCGTTGCAGGTGCCGAAGAAAGGCCCGTAGCGCCGAGAGTTGGCGCTGGATGGTTCGTGGTGAGAGTCCCTGTTTATGCAGGGTGGCAACCAGATGGCTTAGATCACGGCTGCTCAGGTCGACCCACCGGGTCGAGTCCGGCAGCAGCCCGATAATGCGGTTCAAATCTCGCCGATAAGCGGCCAGGGTGTGGGTGGAGTAATTACGCACCCCACCGAGTTCGGTTAGATACTGCTCGACCTGCTCCAGCGCAGAGGAGTGCATCCCTATGCCCGGTGAGAATAGGCCAGGGTTAGAACCGTGCCGAGCAGATTCAGAAACAGGGTGTCATGGTTCGCTTCAAAGCGCTGGGCCTGACTGCTGGCGATAATCGCCACGCCCCGCTTGCCGGATTTACCCAGCGGGATCAGGGCCAGACTCAGGTTGGCTGCCTTTGACTCCGGATGGATTAGCTGCAGTGTGTTTTCCGGCAGGTTCGCACCGCTCGCGGGGCCATCTTTAGCCAGTTGCCGGCACTCATCGAGGGCAGCCCGGGCTGCGGGACTGAGATCACTGCAGTCCAGTAGCAGTCGGCTCCAGTCCGCATTAAAGGTGGTCGTCATCAGCGCTTCGGTGTTGATTATTGAATGGTCTGTCTCATCCCGCCCCAGCTGCTCGGCCAGCGACCGAATCTGCCCCAGCAGCTTCTCGTTAGCCGTGGCGTTTTCCAGCATTTCACCGAGTTGTTGCTGTAACCGGCGGTTCTTATCCCGTAGCAGGCCGACCTGGCGCTCAATCAGTGACGCTGCGCCCCCGGTTTCGTGGGGTATATTTAGCCTGGCGAGTAACTCAGGGTTTTCGATCAGATAGTCCGGGTGGCTCTCCAGAAAATCACGTATCTGACTCTCATTGTTGTCGCTCAGAGGGGTGATGCGGGGGGTGTCACTCATAGCTCAATCTCTCCTTCAAATACGGTGGTTGCCGGTCCGGTCATCAGCACCGGGTAGGGCTCTCCGGGCCATTCGATGACGAGGGCTCCGCCGGTCAGTTCAACTTCAACTCTGGGGGCCAGCAGCTTGCGCCGGATGCCGGCCACCACTGCAGCGCAGGCCCCGCTGCCACAGGCCTGAGTCTCGCCAACTCCCCGTTCGTAGACTCGCAGCCGAATATGGCCGGGGTCAACAATCTGCATAAAACCGACGTTAACCCGCTGGGGGAAGCTGGAATGGGATTCGATGGCCGGGCCCAGTGTGTCAACCGGTGCCTCATCGACATTATCGACCTGAATCACTGCGTGAGGGTTGCCGATTGCCAGTGCTGATAGCTCGACCGAAGTGTCACCAACCGGGAGCTTGTATGTATTGGCGATCGGGGCGGAGAATGGAATTGCTCGGGGTTCAAAGCTGGGTGGGCCCATATCGACGCTAATTTGACCGTCACTCTCAATCCGGGGTTTCAGGATACCGGCCCGGGTTTCAATCACCAGGTTCTGTTTTTTGCTCAGACCTTTATCCCAGACGTAGCGGGCGAAACAGCGGACGCCGTTGCCACACTGCTCAACTTCGCCGCCATCCCCGTTAAAGATACGGTAGCTGAAGTCCGCCTGCGGAGTGCGGGCCGGTTCGATCAGCAGCAGCTGGTCACAGCCGATTCCAAGGTGTCGGTCGGCCAGCGCGCGGACCTGCTGAGGTTGCAGATCGAGGCTCTGACTGATGCCGTCAATGACGATGAAGTCGTTACCCAGCCCCTGCATTTTAGTGAATTTCAGTTTCACTGCTGGCCCGGGTTGTCCAGTGATGCGCTGTAGCTGCTGAGCAGTTCCCGGGCCCGGGCGACCAGGGTGGGCGGTACTCTCAGCCCGGTGGTTTTCCGTCTAACCCGTCGCAGTGTCTCCGCCTCCAGGCCCCCCGCTCGCAGCAGGGTCACCAGCAGGCGGGCCCGCTTGGGGTAGGGGGTTTCATAGACAACGATCCAGTTTTGGTGTGATGTGGAGGTCATGGCGCTACTTCCGTAGGAAGGGTGTAGATATAGCGCTGGATTCAAAACTAATCAACAAAAATATTATTAAAAATCGATAGTTATGCGTTTTTTCTAGAATTTGGATTCAATATTGTCCGGATCTGGGCCTAGGGCGTTGCGGCCAGTGT
>JAKLLR010000063.1 GCA_022014175.1 Gammaproteobacteria bacterium
ACTCAGTGAAATTGAATTTGCGGTTAAGATGCCGTATACCCGCGGCTAGACGGAAAGACCCCGTGCACCTTTACTACAGCTTGGCACTGGACTTTGAACCTATTTGTGTAGGATAGGTGGGAGGCTTTGAAGCGTGATCGCCAGATTGCGTGGAGCCAATCTTGAAATACCACCCTGGTATGTTTGAGGTCCTAACCCAGGTCCGTTATCCGGATCGGGAACAGTGTCTGGTGGGTAGTTTGACTGGGGCGGTCTCCTCCCAAAGAGTAACGGAGGAGCGCGAAGGTACCCTCAGCGCGGTCGGACATCGCGCAATGAGTGCAAAGGCATAAGGGTGCTTGACTGCGAGACTGACACGTCGAGCAGGTGCGAAAGCAGGTCTTAGTGATCCGGTGGTTCTGTATGGAAGGGCCATCGCTCAACGGATAAAAGGTACGCCGGGGATAACAGGCTGATTCCTCCCAAGAGTTCACATCGACGGAGGAGTTTGGCACCTCGATGTCGGCTCATCACATCCTGGGGCTGTAGCCGGTCCCAAGGGTATGGCTGTTCGCCATTTAAAGTGGTACGCGAGCTGGGTTTAGAACGTCGTGAGACAGTTCGGTCCCTATCTACCGTGGGCGTTTGAGACTTGAGGGAAGCTGCTCCTAGTACGAGAGGACCGGAGTGGACGTTCCTCTGGTGTTCCGGTTGTCACGCCAGTGGCATTGCCGGGTAGCCATGAACGGAAGGGATAACCGCTGAAAGCATCTAAGCGGGAAGCCCCTCCCAAGATGAGGTCTCACTGGACTCGTGAAGTCCCTGAAGGGCCCTTGAAGACTACAAGGTTGATAGGCTGGGTGTGGAAGCGCAGTAATGCGTGTAGCTAACCAGTACTAATTGCCCGTGAGGCTTGACCATATAACACCCAAATGGCTTGAAACCAGGGGTGGCTTGGATCGACATACAAAATCTGAATATTGTGTCGCGCAACGGCGTGGCACACCGGTTTGCCTGGCGGCCATAGCGAGTTGGAACCACCCGATCCCATCCCGAACTCGGAAGTGAAACGGCTCTGCGCCGATGGTAGTGTGGGGTTTCCCCATGTGAGAGTAGGACACTGCCAGGCATTAATATATGAAAACCCCGACGTCGAAAGATGTCGGGGTTTTTTTATTGGTGGCCCGTAACAAAAAATGGTGGCACAGCTTAGGGCCGTTGGTCCACTCCAGAGCTAGTGCGCTGACAGCAATTCAATAACCCGTCCGATCGACCCCCACGCTCGGCGAATCCGGTCGGACCGACTCTTTGCCGCCGAGTAGGAACCAGTGTCAGAGAGCAATGAGGCGGCGAGTTCACGGTGTTCCGGCCTCGAATTGATCCGTAAGCTGCGGCGCCATCAACGCTTTTAGCCGTCGGACCGCGGTATTCCTACGCCGGACCAGGAAGGAAGTGTGGTCCCCTTTAGAATCGGGCTGGGGTGGTAGCGATGTCGACCCTGGCGCTAAGCGCCAGGAACAACCGGCCCCGGGCGTTTAGTCAGCGCCCAGATGGGGGATGGTTAGAACCGGTCGCTGGGCGTGTCTGACCACCCTCTCCGCGACGCTGCCAAGTGGGCGTCGTACCAACGAGTGGCCATGGGTGGCCATGATGATGAGGTCCGCATCCTCCTCCAGGGCGACTTTGAGGATCTCCTCACTAGCCACGCCCATGCGGATCTCTGGGCGGCTGACCACGCCGGATAGATGGGTTGCGATCAACCGCTCCATTTGCACATCAACCTGCCGTTTGGTCTCCGCTTCGTTATCCAGCACGACCCCGGCACCTACCGTATGGGCCGGCATTTCCACGACAAACACCAGAACGATCTCGCCTTCGAACTGGCGCGCCACCGCTGCAGCGCACTGCAGTGCGTTGACCGCTGGATCGGAAAAATCCACCGGCACCAGCACTTTTTTGAAATTGTATATCTTCGTGTCCATCAAGGGCTTTCCTGTTTCTCGTTGCTGATCCATTGGTCGGGCAATATACCAAGTCTCGGTCACCATAGGCTGACCCGGATCAGGGCTGTTTTAGAGATGCCGGTCTAAACTGACCAAAGATGAGTTCTGCCTAGCGCTTTGATCGTAAGTGAGTAATCACAGATTAGCTATGAATCCGCTGTTTGACGCCGAGCTCATTCGCCGCTACGACAGAGCGGCGCCCCGGTATACTTCTTATCCCCCGGCCACGGAGTTTTCCGGGAGATGGACCGAGCTGGACTACCGTCAGGCGCTTGCCGCGGGCCGCGACAACCATCGATCTCTCTCCCTCTATGTCCACCTGCCCTTCTGTCCAACGATTTGCTACTACTGCGCCTGTAACAAGATCGTGACCAGGGATCGGGCGAAGCTGGCCCGCTATCTGCCCCTGCTCCATCTGGAAATTCAACGGCAGGCCTTGCTGTATGGGCCGGACCGGGTGGTGGAGCAGCTCCACTGGGGGGGCGGCAGCCCGACCTTTCTGGATACGGAACAGATGAGCGGACTGATGCGACAGCTGCGACAGCGGTTCCGCTTTCTGGACGGCGATCGCGGTGAATACTCCATAGAGGTCGACCCCCGGGGAGTGAAAGCGGAACAGGTCGAACTGCTACGGCGAATCGGGTTCAATCGGATGAGCCTGGGCATTCAGGATCTGGATCCCCAGGTGCAAAAAGCGGTCAATCGGGTGCAATCCCTGGAAGAGACCCGCGGAGTCGTTCTGGCGGCCAAAGAGAGCGGCTTCAGCTCAATCAGCGTCGATCTGATCTATGGCCTGCCGTATCAGACGGTGGACGGGTTTTCCGAAACCCTTGATGCTGTTGTTGAGCTTAGCCCGGACCGCTTGTCCCTGTTTAACTATGCGCATCTTCCGGAGCTGTTCAAACCGCAGCGCAGGATAGATGTGACTACCCTGCCATCTCCTGAGGAGAAGCTGAAAATCCTGGGCCGGGCGATCAACCATCTCGGGGCCGTTGGGTATCTATACATCGGCATGGATCACTTCGCTAAACCCGAAGATGAACTGGCCAGGGCTCAGCAGGCGGGGCGGCTCTATCGTAACTTTCAGGGGTATTCGACCCGGGCCGGATGTGATGTGGTGGGGCTGGGCGTGTCAGCAATCGGTCAGACGAACTCTTTTTACGTGCAAAACCACAAAACTCTGGAGCTTTACGAAGGGGCGCTTGAGAGGGGTGGTCTGGCAGTCTCCCGCGGCTATCAGCTCACTCATGAAGATCGCTGTCGTGGCGCAATTATTCAGCAGCTGATGTGCCATTTTCAGATTGATAAAGCAGAGACCGAGAGAGACTGGGGAGTTGATTTCGATGCCCATTTCCGCGGAGAGCTCACTCTGCTGGAGACGATGGGGAACGATGGTCTGGTCGATCTCCAGTCTGGTGCAATTATCGTATTGCCCCGGGGCCGACTGCTGATACGCAATATCGCCCAGGTATTTGACCGGTACTCGTCAGTTGAGCAGGGCCGTTTTTCCCGGGCGGTTTAGTCCTGCTGCAATGACCCCAGGACCAGAGCACAACGCTGCTGTAGTTGGGGAACAACCTCCCGGTCAAACCAGGGGTTACGGCGGAGCCAGAGTCGATTTCTGGGGGAGGGGTGGGGCAGTGGCAGGTAGTTGGGTGCGTAGGTGGCCCCGTTCCTTACGGTTTCGGCCACGCTATTGCCCCGTCTGCTGCCAAGGTGCAGTTTGTGGGCGTATTGTCCGATCAGCAGCGTGAGCTGAATCTCTGGCAAATTGGCCAGCAGCGGTTGTAACCAGAGTTCTGCGCACTCCGGTCGGGGTGGCAGATCGCCGGAGGGGCCCTTGCCGGGATAGCAGAATCCGGCGGGGATAATCGCGATGCGGCGCGGGTCGTAAAAAATGTCGGGGGGAACTGCCATCCACCGACGCAGCCGTTCGCCGCTGGGATCGTTCCAGGGAATGCCGGTCTGGTGAACCCGGGTTCCGGGTGCCTGTCCCGCAATCAGTATTCGGGCAGAGGATTCGGCCTGTAGTACCGGCCGGGGTTCGTGGGGCAGCAGGTCTGCACACTGCCGGCATTGGCGCACCTGGGTAATGAGGTCAGAGAGCGGTGCGGCGGGCATCCTAAACTTCGGGGGTTGTCGGCGAGATCCGTGCGTACGCAAGGGCTAAGCCCCAGGCCCGGTGGCAAGCGGCCACCTTTTTAGGCGGATCCAGCAGCCAGCTTATGGTGGGCCTCCAGTAGAATGCGCTCGGTGGTTGGCCAGCTGATGCAACCGTCAGTGACCGAAACGCCGTACTTAAGTTTTTTCAGGTCAAGCGGAATGTTCTGCTTGCCTTCGTGCAGGTTGCTCTCAAGCATAAATCCAACAATTGACTGATTGCCTTCGCAGATCTGGCTAATGCAGTTGTCCAGCACCAGAGGTTGCAGCTCCGGCTTCTTGTGGGAGTTGGCGTGGCTACAGTCAATCACCAGATTACGCGGCTGGTTATGCTTCGTCAGCGCCTCCTCACAGAGGGCCACCGAGACCGAGTCATAGTTGGGCTGAGGTCCGCCCCGCAACACCAGATGTCCGTAGGGGTTGCCAGCGGTCCGCAACACCGTGTTCTGACCCTGATTGTTGATGCCCAGAAATGCGTGGGGCTGAGATGCTGACTGCATGGCGTTGATCGCCACTTCGATATTGCCATCCGTACCGTTCTTGAATCCAACCGGGGTGGAGAGTCCACTGGCCATCTCCCGGTGGGTTTGTGACTCGGTGGTGCGGGCGCCGATTGCGGTCCAGGTGACCAGATCAGAGATGTATTGGGGCACGATGGGGTCCAGCGCTTCGGTGCCAATTGGCAGACCGAGGTCCGCAATGTTGCTCATGAGCGTTCTGGCCTTTACGAGGCCCTCTTCGATCTTGAAGGAGTCATCCATATAGGGGTCGTTGATGAGGCCTTTCCAGCCCACGGTGGTGCGGGGTTTCTCGAAATAGACCCGCATGATCAGCATGATGCGGTCCGAAATTTTCTCCGCCAGCTTCTGCAACAGCCTGGCGTATTCCATCGCCGCGTCCACATCGTGGATCGAGCAGGGACCGACCACGGCAAAGAGTCTGGGGTCTTTACCGTCGAGGATGTTGCAGAGTGCCTGACGACCCTCCACCACGGCGTTCTCCGCACGCTCGCTCAGGGGGGTCCGGGCGATGATCTCTTCCGGTGTCGGCAGGATATCCTGGGAGATGACGTTGATGTTGCTTGTTGGATTGCGGGCCATAATCCAGATCGTGTTACGCGTTTTTTTGGGGGCGTAACCATAGCACAAAGCGGTTGGCTCGGACCGCCCCGCAATGCGGTTCGCGATGGGTATTGTCTGGGCAGCCAAGGGCTCCGCTAGAATGGCCCACTCATCTGGATGACAGGAAAATTTGCATGCGTGCGCAATTGAAATCGTTACTGGCCCGCCTGACGGGCAGCGAGGCGGAGTCTGATGAGGCCGATCCGACGGCGGATGTCCGTTACGCGACGGCGGTATTGCTGTTTGAAGTGGCGCGGATGGATCAGAGTGTGGAGCCAGCGGAGCGGAGCCTCATCACCCGCCTGCTGAAAGAGGAGTACGGGCTCGACGAGTCTGCGCTGGAGGCGCTGTTGGCGGATGCGGAGCAGGATGCCAAAACCGCGACCTCCTATCACCCGTTTACCCGGGCGCTGGCATCCCGTCTCTCAATGCCACAGCGAGTCGGGGTGGTCGAACAGATGTGGACCATCGCCCTGGCAGATGGCGAACTGGACGTGCACGAAGAGCATCTGATCCGCAAGGTTGCGGGTTTGCTGTATGTCCCGCACAAGGCGTTCATCGCCGCCAAACTTCGGGTCACCGACGCTTAACCTCGGGGGTCGGCGGCAACATAAAATTCGGCCAGCACTGTTGCCGGCTTTAGCCGCCTGTTACTGGGCCTGGCTGACCATGTAGTCGACGGCTGCTTTAACCTGCTCGTCAGACAGATTCATCATGCCGCCTTTAGGGGGCATCACGCCGGTACTGCTCGTCTTGCCGTTGATAGCGCTGTCATAGAGGGTGTCAATGCCCTGGGCGATGCGGCCTGCCCAGTCTGCGGAATCGCCGATCTGGGGTGATCCTGGTACGCCGGTGCCATGGCAGGCAAAGCAGTAGGTCTGGGTGACCTTGGCACCGTCAACTTCCATCGGCTCGGCGGCAGTGATGGCTTTTACGGGTTCGTGGGCCATTGTGGGCATCGTTTCCGATGCCGCGGAGGGTTCGGCAGACAGCCTCTCCCCGACCGGTGCAATCCATTCATCGGCTTTGGCGATAACCATCGGATCCGCGTCTCCGTCATTGCCGCCAACGAAGCTGGCCAGAACCAGCGCCATGATGGTAATCGCGACCAGCGCGGCAAGGACGATGCCAGCGGTGCGGATGAAGGTTTGGTCTTCGTGACTCACGGTGGTCTCCTGAAACTTGGGGGTGGGTGTCGTTAGGTTTGGCCGAGCCGGCCATTGCGGGCGGGGATTATAGAGGATCCAGCCGCGAATGGGGCAGGTCAAGCGTGGACTATGGCGCGTGCTTTCAGGTATCCTTTGCGCCCGCTGCGCCCGTAGCTCAGCTGGATAGAGTACTGCCCTCCGAAGGCAGGGGTCAGAGGTTCGAATCCTCTCGGGCGCGCCAATTCTAATCCTGACTCTGCGTCGTCTCCCTTTTCCTGTTCTAAATCCCCTCCATTTCGCGCGGTTTCGCGCAATTGTGACCGATGTGTGACAAAATGCTTCATATAACCCCCGTAACTATTGATAAACATTGATAAAAGTTTTCATCGGGGGTATATATTTCCAGGGTGTTTGCTCCGACGTGACGGAGAATTTATCGAAAACCTGGGCTGCGGCGGCGGCTTTAGTGCATTAACGATTAACCCGGGGGTGGGTGACAATGGCCGAAGTCAGTCGTTTTGACGATGCTAGGAGCGCGTCGCTCAAACAAGCAGCATTTGAAAATGGCGATTTGATCGTCAGTTATCTGGAGCAACTCGGTGTTGATGCCGTGTTTGCTTATCCTGGCGGGGCAATTGAACCCCTGTTAAACGGTTTAGCCAGAAGCGAGAGACGGGGTGGCACCAAACTTATAGTTGCCCGACACGAAGCCGGTGCTGCGTTCATGGCGCACGGTTATCACCTGGAGAGTGGCCGCCTGGGTGTCTGTGCTTCGACCACTGGTCCGGGTGCCACTAACTTGGTGACCGGCGTAGCGAATGCCTTTGCCAACGATGTGCCTATGCTGGTCATTACGCCTCAGTCTCCGCTGCCGAGGGATGGTCGGCGCTCTTTCCAGGAGTCCAGCAGTACCGGGGTCAATACCCTGGGTATTTTCCAGCAGATCACCCACTACAACACGCTGGTTACCCACATAGAGCAGCTTGAGCACAAGCTGGTTTCCGCGATTCTTGCTGCGCATCGGGCGCGGGGGCCGGTGCATCTAAGTGTCCCTCTCGACATTATGAGGGCGGGTGCCGTTGTCTCGCAGCCCGGTGTTGATCTGGCCCCGCTGGTTCAGCCCGATGCGGTTTTTGGTTCCGATTCGGTGGGGCAGCTCAAGGACGCTTTGCAGCAGGCCAAGCAGGTTGTGTTTTTGCTGGGTGATCGGGCCGCGCCAGGGGTCGAGACGATCATGCAGCTGGCCGCAGTGTTGGACGCCAAAATCATTAGCACCCCTCATGGCAAGGGCCTGATCAGTGCTTATCACTCCAGATTCCAGGGAATCATTGGCTTTGCAGGGCATCAGGATGCCGAGACAGCGCTTGCCGACCCGGCGGTGGATTGCGTGGTTGCGGTTGGCGTGACCTTTGGTGAATGGGCCGCGCCGCGGCCGGATGCCCATCTGGTGGATCCACGGATGATTCACGTCGATTCGCTGGATCGTGCCTTTATTGAATCCCACGCCGGCAAATTGCATGTCCAGGGTGATGTGGCTGCAGTGTTTTCCAGGCTGCTGACCGATATTACGGATGAGCGGTTGGGGCGTCCGCATAATCTCTCCCTGATCACTCAGCACCAGGGGGAATCGACAGGGGAGCAGCCGAAACTGGATTTTCCAGATCTGCCCGAATCCCTGCGTCCCAATTTTGAACTGGATTCACCGGAAGCCTTTGTCTCCACCCAGAGTCTGATCAAGCCTCAACGGCTGATGCGGGAGCTGCCGCGCCTGTTTGCCGGGCGGGGCCGTTTCCTGGCTGACTCTGGCAACAGTGTCATTTGGGCCATTCACTACCTCCATCCGCTGGATCGCCGGACAAGGGGTCGCCGTCAGGCTGAGGATCGTCGGGGTGGCCCTCGGCCCGATAAGAGTGAGCGCCGGGCGGGGGGGCGGCGAGCAACTTCAGGTCGTCTGTTTCACGGCAGCATGGAGTTCGCTTCCATGGGTTGGGGCATCGGTGCAGCGGTGGGTCTGGCGGCGGCTGACCCGGCGACACCCGTGATATTGCTTGTCGGTGACGGCAGTCTGCTGATGAATGGTCAGGAGATGACCGTGGCTCTGCAGCACAACCTTAAGGTGGTATTTGTCGTGCTGAATGATGGCTGTATTGGCACGGTGAAACATGGTCAGAGACTGTCTGGTGCCGAGCCGGTGGGGTTTGAGCTGCCGAAAGTGGACTTTGCGGCGATGGCAGAGGCGATGGGTGTGAGCGGGATCAAGATCGGGAACCTGAATGACCTGCTGGCCCTGGATGCGGGGGCGATTTGCGCGCGGCAAGGCCCGACAGTCATTGATGTGGCAATCGATCCCGAGGAGGTGCCCCCCATGGGTGCCCGGATGAAATGGCTCGGGAAGTAGAGGGCGACACGCCCCCGAAGGAGAAAATTCGCACCACCATCTGGGCGGAGACGCCGGAGGTGGATAATCCGTTTGCCGCCAGGGTTTGTCACTGCCACGGCTACGATGTGTTTGGCGAACTGATCACCAAGGCAAGTTTGCCCGAGTACCTCTATCTGCTGTTCCGGGGTGAGCGGCCGACGCCGGAACAGGCCCGCGCAGTTGAGATTCTTGGGGTGGCCTTCGCCAATCCCGGTGTGCGGGATCTCAGTGTACGCGGGGCCATGAATGCAGGGGTGGCGGATGCCACCAGCGCCGCCTATCTGGTGGCCGCGCTGTCGGTTGGTGCCGGCCAGAATGGTGGTGCCCATGAGGTGGCCCGCTGTGTCGAACTCTGGAACCAGAACGGCCGGGGGCTTGATCTCTGGCGCGCAAGCCTGACCGCTGAGCCGGCGGAGGATGCTGCTCCTGATATCTGGCTGGAGCCGGAACACCCCCCCGGATTCGACCCCCATGGGGTTTCCTGTGCTCTGCCGGTGTTGCAGTTGCTGGATGCCCTGGCTGACACCGGTCTTGAGAATAGTCGCTGGCTGCGTGAGCAGCGTACTGCGCTGGAGTCATTCGCCGATCATCCCCTCTATCTGCCCGGGGTTGCCGCCGCCGCTCTGGCTGATCTCGGTTTTGGCCCTGAGCAGGCGGAGCTGCTGTTTCTGATTTTGCGGCTGCCGGGGGCAGCGGTGCATGCGCTGGAGCAGAGAGGGTTGGGCCCGAACCGCTACCCCTTCTTTGCGCGTGGTTTGAAGTTGACCGATGACCCGGGGCCGATTTCAGATGACCTGGGGATTGTAGTGTGAGCTCGGGCAATGAACGCCTGATTGAGGCGGAAGACCATTATGAGACCGCCGTTGGTGCCATGTTTCCTGGAGAACGGGCCGTTTTCAGGGGATACGACCTCCATCGACAACTCAAGAGTTGGGAGTGGTTGGAGCTCTACATCTATGGCGTAACCGGCCGCCACTTCTCCGGGGACGACCTGAGAATTTTGAATACCCTTTTTGTCTTCACGAGCTACCCTGATCCCCGTATCTGGTTGAATCGTATCGCCGCCTTAGCTGGCACGGCCCGTAGTACAGGGGCCTTAGGTTTGAGCGGGGCAATCTCGGCAGCTGAGGCAACCATTCTCGGGCCTAGGGCCAATCTTCGAGCTATCCATTTTTGCCAGACTACTCGGAAGCGTGTTGATGCCGGGGAGGACTTGGAAGAGATCGTTATCGGTGAGCTTCGTCAGCGCAGGGTTCTTTACGGTTTCGGTCGCCCAGTAGTGTCTGGGGACGACGAGAGGATCGCCCCCACTATGAAGCTATTGCAGGAGTATGGTCGGGTAGATGGCTCTCATATCTCGTTGGTGCAAGATATACAGACGCTTCTTATCAAGAAAAGGTTGCGGTTGCGACTTAACTTTGGAGGGCTGACAGCCGCTATTTGTGCCGACTTTGGGCTTGCACCTAGGCAGTTTTATCTAGGCTCGTTATTGTCCTTGGCAGCAGGAATGTTGCCAGGTTTTGTCGATACGTTGGAGCATGAAGAGGGCACGTTTTTCCCATTGCATTGCAACCGGGTGGATTACCGGGGGCAGGAGCCGAGGAGGTGGATATGAGTAAGGATACTCAAGGTCGAGGTGGGGTCAGCATGGCCAGAAGGGGGGTGCTGTTGCTGTGTCTAATGTCGTTGACCGTTTTGGCCCAGCCAGACTATACGGACGAGGAGGCATTGGCGGCGCTTTACGGTGATGCAGAGCTGGTCAGCATCGCCACCGGCAATATGCAACCCCTGAATCGGGCCCCGGCGGTGGCCACTGTGATTACCGAACAGGAGATCGAACGGATGGGCGCGCGGGATCTGGATGAGGTGCTGGAGGCCGTGCCGGGGTTGCATGTTTCCCGCCGTGCTGCTGGATACAACCCCGTGTATAGCATTCGAGGGATCCATACGGAAACCAACCCCCAGGTGTTGGTGCTGGTGAATGGTATCCCCATAACCCAGATACAGTTCGGTGATCGGGGCCAGGCCTGGACCGGTATGTCCGTGCGCAGTATCAGGCGAATCGAGGTGATTCGTGGCCCCGGCTCCGCTCTTTACGGCGCTGATGCCTTCTCCGGCACCATCAATATCATCACCAAGGGCGCTGGTGACATTGAGCAGACTGAGATCGGCGCAGCCCTGGGCTCCTTTGATACCCGGGAGGCGTGGCTGATTACCGGGGGCCGGGTGGGGGGTGCCGAGGTGGCTTTCTCCATGGAGTACCTGGATACGGATGGTCAGGATGAAATTATCGGGGCGGACGCTCAGTCGGCATTGGATTTGGGGTTCGGTACATCCGCCTCTCTGGCGCCCGGCGGCGTCAATCTGGCGCGAGAAACGCTCAATGCCCGGCTGGATGTGGCGCTTGGCAACTGGGACTTCCAAGTGGGGTACCGTGGCGGGCTTGATCACGGGGGCCTTGGGGCCGGGGCAGCTCAAGCCCTGGACCCGGCTGGTGAGGGTGATGCCTGGGTGGCCGACGCTCGCCTGGGTTACGAGCGGCGCGATTTTCTGCCTGATTGGGATCTGGACTCACAACTGAGTTACCAGACCAGCGAGACCAAGCTGGACCTGCTGCTGTTTCCGCCGGGGGCGGTATTTCTGGGCGGCCCTTTTCCCAACGGTGTTCAGGCCCAGCCCGAAATATCCGAACAGGTGTATCGCTGGGAGTCCGGCCTTACCTTCCGTGGCTTCGATGCCCACCGCATCCAGTTCGGTGTGGGTTTTATCTATGCTGAAATCTCCGATGCCGACGACCGCAAAAACTTTGTGGGTGTTCCGCCCTTCGCAGCCCCGTTGTTGAACACCCTGCCCTTTATCGTAGAGGAGGATCGGGAGACGACTTTTCTGCTGGTCCAGGATGAGTGGCAGTTTGCCCCGGACTGGGCTTTGACCGCAGGTCTGCGCTGGGACCACTATAGTGACTTCGGCGATACGGTAAATCCACGCCTGGCCCTGGTCTGGCAGACCCGTTACGACCTCACCACCAAGCTGCTCTACGGCCGGGCATTTAGAGCCCCTTCATTTGCCGAGAGTTTCAATATCAACAACCCGGTGGCCCTGGGTAATCCTGATCTCGATGCCGAAACCATCGACACCTATGAGCTGGCCTTTGACTGGCGCCCTCGTGAGGCTGTACAGAGTCGGTTGAATGTCTATTACTACGAGATGGCTGACATCTTGAGATTCGTGCAGGATCCATTGCCTGCCACCAGTGCCACAGCCCAGAACACTGGGGAGCAGACTGGTTATGGTCTGGAGTGGGAAGTCGTCTGGGAGCTGGCTCGGGATCTCCAGCTGCATGCTAATTACGCCTATCAGAAGTCCACGGATGAAGCCGTGGACGATGACGTCGGTTTTGCACCGACCCATCAGATCTACGGTCGCGCTGACTGGCAGTTCCGCGAGAACTGGAATTTCGACACCCAGCTGAACTGGGTGGCGGATCGTAAACGCAGCAACGCAGACCCCCGGTCTAGCGAGGTTGATGATTTCATCACTGTTGACCTGACCCTGCGAGGCGATGATCTGATCGATGATTGGGGGCTGTCGCTCTCGGTTCGGAATCTGTTCGATGAAGATGTGCGGGAGCCCAGCAACGAGACCGGTCTGATCCCCA